>NZ_JBVFTR010000004.1:3298670-3657341 GCF_055693285.1 Roseobacter sp. S87 | reverse complement strand
GGCCCGCTGCGCCCGACCATCAGGCCGGTCACCTGCAATTGCTGTTCGCCCGGTTCACCACCGGTGAAGGCAGGCCCCACCTCGAACAGTGCCATATCTGCAAAACCACGCGCCTGGTTCCTGGCGGCCGCCTGCAACAGGCCCGGCAGCAGATCAGGACGCATATGGCTCATATCCGAGCTGATCGGGTTTTCCAGCCGCGTCACGTCATCTCCGCCGCCGAACAGGCTGGCAGAGGCCGCATCAATAAAGCTGTAGGTGACACATTCATTGTACCCCAGCGCCGCACAGGTCCGGCGCGCTATCGCTTCGCGCCGCTGCATCGGCAGCAGGATCGGCTTAGGCACCCCGTCGGTCAGACGTGGTAGCGGTTTACCCTGCAGTTTGGTCAGCGAGGCGATCCGCGCGACCTCTTCCACGAGGTCGGCCTCACCCTGCACGTCCGGCCGCCAGCTGGGCACATGCGCCATGTTGCCTTCAAGGATGAAGCCGAGCGACGTAAGCGTCTGGCGCTGTTCGCTTTCCGGGATCTCCATCCCGACCAGGGACTGCACGCGCGCCGCATCAAGCCGGTAGGCGCGGGAGGTGTCCGGAATTTTACCGGCAACAATCATTTCGGAGGCTTCACCACCGGCATGGTCGATGATCATCCGGGTCGCATGCTCGACGCCATAAGGGGTCCATTCAGGGTCCACACCCCGCTCAAAACGGTACCGCGCGTCCGAATTGATCTTGAGAGCGCGGCCCGTATAGGCGGTGCGTACCGGATCAAAATACGCGGCCTCCAGAAAGACATTCACGGTCTCTTCGGTACAGCCCGAAGTCATACCGCCCATAATCCCGCCGATGCTCTCGACGCCGTTTGCATCCGAAATCAGGGTCATCCCTTCTGAGAAGGTGTATTCCTTTTCATCCAGCGCCGTGAGTGTTTCACCACCCTTTGCGCGGTGCACCCGCAACGTGTTTCCGGCGATTTTGTCCGCGTCGAAAACGTGCAGTGGCCGGTTGCGGTCGTAGGTGAAGAAATTCGTCACATCGACCAGAAAACTGATCGGACGCAGGCCGATGGCGCGCAGTGCATCCTGCAGCCATGCCGGGCTGGGGCCGTTTTTGACGCCACGGATAACACGGCCATAAAACACCGGGCACTGCTCCAGCGTGTCGCCTTCGATGGTAACAGTGACCGGGCAGGGGAAGGTTCCTTCCACCGGCTCCGCATCGCGCTTTTTCAGGGTACCAAGACCCCGCGCCGCGAGATCGCGGGCAATACCACGCACGCCCAGCGCATCGGGGCGGTTTGGCGTGATGGCAATTTCGATCACCGGGTCCACTTTGGCCGGGTCGTTTTCGGCCAGCCAGTCAACGAAAGACTGCCCCACCTCGCCGGATGGCAGTTCGATGATGCCATTATGTTCGTCTGACAGCTCCAGCTCGCGCTCCGAGGCCATCATGCCAAAGCTCTCAACACCGCGGATTTTGCCGACACCGATGGTCGTATCAATGCCCGGCACGTAAACGCCCGGCTTGGCAATTACGACCGTGATGCCCTGACGTGCATTGGGCGCGCCACAGATGATCTGTTTCTGCCCCTCATCGGTGTCCACCTGGCACACGCGCAGGCGGTCCGCGTCGGGATGTTTCTCAGCCGACGCCACGTAGCCCAGCGTAAAATCCTTCAGCCGGGTGGCACGGTCCTCGACCCCCTCAACCTCGAGACCGAGATCAGTAAGGGCATAGAGGATCTCATCCAGCGTTGCCGATGTGTCCAGATGGTCTTTGAGCCAGGAAAGCGTGAATTTCATGGGATATCCGCCGGGTCTTTATGTGTCCGCGCCCTGATAGACCAAAGACGGGCGGGGGAAAACCCATTGCTGGCGGTCAGGGGTAGCTGGGAGGCAACCCAAGCATCTGATCCAGCTGTCGCGCGATCCAGCCGTGCGGAATAAAGTGCCCGCCGGGATGGATATCCAGGCTGACATCACCGTCCGGGCAATCCCAGGTCGTGCGCTGAAAGGTCAGGAAATCCCGCGCATTCCACGCGCCTTCCGCAATGCCAGCGCCACACCCGTATTTCTGCCGCCACAGATATACCGGAAACTCCGTGTCGCCGCCGGGTCCATAGGGGAAATCAAGCACCTGGTCACCCAGTCCATACACCTGACGGACCTCGCCCGGCGCGGTGCTGCAGTCTTCGTTCTGGGGCAATGTGCCGGAGATCGCCAGCAGCGCCGCGATATCGGCACCATCTTCGCAGACAAAGCGCCAGGCCATGTTGCTGCCCCAGGAATACCCCGAGACAAAGATCTGATCATCCAGCACGGGATATGTGGCACGCACATCCTCCAGAACGGCTCGGGCAAAGGCCACATCCGGGGTGCCGGCCCGCCAGAAATCCCAGCTGCGCCCCAGCCCGTTCGGCGCCACCAGCAAAACGCCCCGCCGCCGCGTCGCACCGGAAATACGCTGGTGCTGGACGATCAGCGTGCCCTGCCGCTGCCAGCCATGAAAGTGCAGCAGCACCGGCATCGGTGTCTCGCCATCCCAGTCATCCGGAATCCTGACGTGATAGCTGCGGTCCCCGATCTCGCAGGGCGTCTGATCAATACAGCCGTCTTTCCAGGGGCCCATGGCGAACGCACCCGGGGCCGTCATCATCAACGCGGCGATGGCATAGAGAATTCTTTTCATGATCCGCACTGTAGCGTGCGCAGGCGGGCTGTCACCTCACAAGATGATGATGCCTCAGAGACTGCGCAACCAGTTGCGGATCTCCGTCATTCTGACGTTCGCCTGCATGTCCGAAAACCGCACGCCAAGCCGCTCTGCCGCAGCAGACGAGGTATCCGCCACCGCCAGATCCTGTGCGGCGCTCTGTGCAAGCAGGCCCCAGTCTCCGACCCGCGCACCAATAAACGGCAGGCTGTATTCCGGATTATACTGCATACCCCAGAATCTCACGCCATCGCGTTCAAAGGCCATGGCCTGCACGGGCGAATGATCATTGGTGGCCAGAATAACGGCCCCTTCGGGCACGCGGACAACTTCGTCGCGGTGCACGCAGGGCACGGCGTAACCATCTGTGCGCCCGGCCAGCAGCGGATGTGTGCGCCCCTCAGGCGTCAGACGGATCTCTTTTGCCAGCCCATCCTCGCGCCCGTTCGGTGAAGGCTGCGATGCGCCCCCCAGAACAGACGCTGCCAGCTGAAACCCGTTGCAGGACCCAAGTGTCGGCACACCCGCGGCAAACACCTGCCGCATCGCACGGGCAAGCGGCGCGGCGCGGGCGTCGTCCGTTGTCCATTCCACCGCAGAGCCGGTGAAAACCGCACCATCAAATTCTTTCAGGGGTGGCAGGGTGTCACCATCGTAGGGCGCAACAACAGTGGGGTCACAAGAAGCGTCGACGGCCCGCAGGGCCTTTGCGTACCCTTCGCCGGTGGTTTCACCATAGCTGGCACGCTTCTGGTCATTTATCTCGGCCGGGTCATTATCGACCACCAGAATTTTCAGTGCCACCGGGTGTTCTCCCTGGTTCAGCGCGGTCGTGGAAGAGCGCCTCAGGCACCTCCGCTCAGCGGTTCAGCCCACCATGCAGCGTTGGCTGGTCAAGGCTTGCAAAACCGTAGTGACGCAACCAGCGCAGGTCACTGTCAAAGAACGCGCGCAAGTCAGGAACGCCGTATTTCAGCATCGCGATGCGGTCGATCCCCATGCCAAAGGCAAACCCCTGCCATTCATCAGGATCAATACCACCTGCTTTCAGAACCTTGGGGTGCACCATGCCGGAGCCCAAGACTTCCATCCAGTCGTCGCCTTCCCCGATCCGCAACTGCCCGTCGATCCAGGAACACTGGATATCCACTTCTGCAGAGGGTTCCGTGAACGGGAAGTGTGACGCCCGGAAACGCGTCCTGATCCCCTCGATCCCGAAGAACGCCGAGAAGAATTCCTCAAGCACCCACTTCAGGTTCGCCATGGAGATGTCTTTGTCGATAGCCAGCCCTTCGACCTGGTGGAACATGGGCGTATGCGTCTGGTCATAATCCGCGCGGTACACACCGCCCGGGCAGATGATACGCAGCGGTGCGCCGCGCTCTTCCATCGTGCGGATCTGCACCGGCGACGTATGGGTCCGAAGCACATGCGGTGGCCGGTTATCGCCTTCGGCCCGCGCCATGTAGAATGTGTCCATCTCGGCCCGTGCAGGGTGATGGCCCGGAATGTTCAGGGCATCAAAGTTGTACCAGTCCGTGTCAATCCGGGGACCTTCGGCAACCGAAAATCCCATCTCGCCAAAGATGGCGGTGACCTCTTCGGTGACCTGACTGACCGGGTGTATGGTGCCCGCGCGGCTGGCCCGTACCGGAAGCGTTACATCGAGCCATTCCGTGCGCAGACGCTCATCAAGCGCTGCATCTGCAAGACCCGCCTTGCGCGCGGCCAGTGCGGAATTGATCTCGTTCTTCAGAGCATTGAGGGCAGGCCCGGCGACCTGGCGCTCTTCGGGCGTCATCCTGCCCAGTTCGCGCATCTTCAGAGAGATTTCACCCTTCTTGCCCACAGCCTCGACACGGATGGCTTCAAGCGCATTCTCGTCTTCGGCACCGGCAATGCGGGTGAGGTATTTCTGCTTGAGATCGTCCATCTCTGCCTCGTTCTTCAGTCTGCGCCGGTGCTAGCAGAATGAACGATGATTGCAAGAGTGAGGTCAGCAGGCAGGCCGCTGCCGGTTTCCAGGCTACCTCAGGTCCAGGGGGCATCAACAATGACGCAATTACTTCAAAATCTGTGGCCTTGTTCGCCGGATTTGGCCTGACCCCGCAGAAATTCGGCGCATTCCGCGGCGCTACAGATCCAAAATAACACATTAACCTCAATTTCTGCCTTTTATACGTCATCCAGCCTATGATAGCATTTGCAAAAAAGAAAACCGGCCGGGCGAGCGGCGTCACTGGCACAGTGATGTTCCGCCCGGAAACCGGAGCCGGGAGGGATACACAATGGTCGGCCGCAAGCGGGCGCGCATCAGCGATATCATGCGCATGACGGGACTTTCACGGTCAACCGTGGACCGCGTGCTGAATGAAAGACCGGGCGTCAAGGAAAAGACCCGGAAACAGATCGAACAGGCCATTGCTGAACTGGGATACGCTCCCAGCTCACTCTCTCTGCATCAGGCAGCACAGACCGCCCGGATTGAGGTTTTTCTGCCCGAGGGCACCAATCCCTTCTTCGCACATCTGCGCAGCGGAATTGACGCTGCTGCGAACGATGCTGCTGAACAGGGTGTGGACCTGCGCATCAGCGGCTTTGATCCTTATCGGCCGGAAACCATTGTGGAACGGCTGAGTGCTGTGAACGGCCATACGACAGCGGTGATCACCGTTGGCGTCGACAACCACGAAGCTGGTCTGGCCATCAATAATCTGGCTGACCGGGGTATCCGCGTTGTGACCATTGTGTCGGATGTGCCGATGTCCCGGCGGTCCGCTTATGTCGGTCAGGATAACTTTGTTGCAGGCCGTACCGCCGGGCAGCTGATGGCCAGTCTGGTTCCACCCGGGCCGGGCCGCGTCGCTGTGCTGATCGGTCATCCGCAGTTCCGCCATCTTCTGGATCGTCAGTCTGGTTTCCAGCAGGCGCTGGCGATCAGCAGGCCCGAGCTGGGCGTGCAGGCATGCCATCCTTACGGCGCTGACCCGGAACAGGCGGCAGCCATCGTGCGGGACCTCATGAAAGATGCCCGCAACCTGCGCGGCGTCTATCTGGCCGGTGGCGGTCAGCCCTATCTGATTGACGCGCTGCGGGTGACGAGGGGCACCCAGCCGGTTGTGATCGGCCATGAGGTTTCAGATGCAAGCCGGGCCGCGCTGCGCAACGGAACTTACCGCCTTGTGGTAGCCCATGACGTCGACGAACTGGGAAAAAAGGCAGTGAACACCGCGCTGGACCGGAGCATTTTTGGCGCACAGCAATGCGGCGTGAACATTTTTATCGCAGAAAACCTGCCGGCTGTCTGAACAGAGATTGCTGCCTTACCGCAGGACGGACCGCAGGAATTCCTTGGTGCGCGGCACGCGGGGGTCGAAAAAATCTGCTCAGGCGGGCCTTCTTCGACGATCACACCGCCATCCATGAAACAGACCCGGTCAGCCAGCTCGCGCGCGAACCCCATTTCATGCGTCGCCAGCAACATTGTCATGCCTTCCCCGCGCAGTTGTCGCAGCACCGCCAGCACTTCGCCCACCAGTTCCGGATCAAGTGCTGCTGTGATCTCATCGAAGAGCATGATTTCCGGCCGCATCGCCAGCGCCCGGATCACAGCAACCCGCTGCTGCTGGCCGCCGGACAGCTGGTCAGGGTACTTGCGCATATGCGCGGCCAGCCCGAACCGCTCAAAAAGGGCGGTGGCGCGCGCCTCCAGCGCGGCACCATCCTCGCCCAGCACACGCCGTGGTGCCAGCAGAACGTTCTCAAGCGCCGACATATGCGGAAACAGATTGTATGACTGAAAGACGATCCCGATCCGCCGGCGCACGGGCCCCAGATCGATCCCTGGCTCCGAGATGTCTTCCCCTTCCAGCAGAACGGCGCCATCGTCGATGGTCTCCAGCTGGTTGATACACCGCAGCAGCGTCGATTTTCCCGACCCCGAAGCTCCGATCAGGCAGATCATCTCGCCTTCAGACACACTCAGATCAATGCCGCGCAGCACGTGGTTACTGTCAAAAGACTTCTGTACGCCACGCAGGGTGAGTTTAGCTTCTGGCATTGCGGTCCCGGTTCAGCAGATAATCGGCGTACCGCGTCGCCGGCACAGTCACGAGCAGAAAGATCACGGCAGCCACAACATAGGGCGTGAAATTGGCCAGCAGGCTTTTGTAGATGCCCGCCTGCCGCAGAATTTCCACCGGCCCGATAAATGACAGCAGCGCCACATCCTTCTGCAGCGCCACCAGCATGTTCATATTGGCCGGAACCACACGGCGCACGGCCTGCGGCAGGATCACATAACGCATCGTATCGCGCTCGCTGAGCCCCAGGCAGACGGCAGCATTACGCTGGCTGGCATGTATGCTTTCAATGCCTGACCTAAGAACCTCTGCCACATAGGCCGAATAGGTCAGAACCAGCGCGACGGTTCCCCAGATGTAAGGGCTGTTCCAGGAGCGTGGCAGCCCCAGGCCGGGGATGCCGAAACCGATAAGATAAATGGTCAGAACGACCGGCACGCCCCGGAAAATATCCACATAGACCGCGCCAAAAATCCGCAGCGGAAAGAGTGCGGGCGAGCGTGCCCCCCGCGCCAGCGCGATGGCCAGACCCAGCATCATGATCAGCGGCACCGACCAGGCAAAGATCATCACGTCGATCAGAAAAGCCTTCAGCAGGGTCGGAAAAGTATCGACGAACACCTGACCATCGAAAAAGCTGGCCCTGACCGCAGGCCAGCCGGGAGCAAACGGCACCAGCAGGATGATCGCCGCGATGGCGACAAACGTACTGATGCCCGCGACGGTCAGCGACCTGCGCCGCTGTGCCGCCTCATATGCCTGTCTGCGGTTCATCGCTTTACCGGATCAGCGGGACACCCGTTGCTTCCTGAAGCCATTCGGCTTCGATCGCCGCAAGACTGCCGTCTGATTTCATCGCATCCAGCGCCGCATCAACACATTCCTTGAGCGCCGAGCCTTCGGGCATCAGCGCGCCGAAATGATCGGGGTTGTCAGACTCATCTGCGGGGAACTGACCCAGCACCTGACCGCCTTCCAGCACTACGGCCGACAGATAAAGCGCGGTCGGCAGATCAAAAAGCGCCGCATCAACCTGACCAGCCTTCATCGCTTCTACCACGTTGGCATTGTCATCGTAGATCAGCGGGTTGCTGTCGGGCGCGATGGTTTTGATGATCACCGGCAGCGCCGTGGTGGAAGCCACCACGCCCCACTGCAGACCCTTCAGCGTCTCCATATCGGCAGACAGACCATCAGCGCCACGCACCAGAACCGCCATTGGCGCTGTGTAGTAAGGCTCTGAAAAGTCGACAACCTTATCGCGGGCTTCAGTGATCGAGAACTGCTGCATGTTCAGGTCGAAATCCTTGGCGCCCGGCTGGATCGCCTGATCAAAGGAGGTGCGCGTCCAGACCACGTCCGCCGCATCAAATCCCATCTGAGCCGCCAGCGCATAGGCCACTGCCGCCTCAAATCCTTTCCCCGCCTCAGGCGCATCGTCCAGCACCCAGGGGTAATAAGCCGGGTTGCCAGTCGCGACAGTCAGCTTGCCCTCTGCCAGCGTCTTTCCGTCAGAACAGCTTTGCGCGGCCGCAGCACCCGCCAGAGAGGCCGCCATCAGCCCCGCGGTTACAGTCGTTTTCCACATGATCCATTACTCCCCGGGTTTGATTGTTTCCCGGATTTATCGCGCTCCGGGACGTGACACGCAAGCGCGAACCGATGCCGGTACGGGTTTGCGCGGGGAGTGCCGCGCAATTCAGCTTTTGTCAGACGGCATCCGTTCAACCGGGCCGCCCTGCTCTTCCCACGTAGAAAACCCCTCTTTGAGGTGGGCCGCCTCAAATCCCATGTCCTGAAGCGTCGCAACCGTCAGCGCAGAGCGCCAGCCGGACGCACAGTGGAAAACGTATTTGCGGCCACCGGCGAACTCTTCCTTGAAGTAGGGGCTTTTGGGATCAACCCAGAACTCGATCATGCCGCGCGGGGCATGGAAACTGCCCGGGATGAACCCGCTGCGCTGGCGCTCGCGCACGTCACGGATATCAACGATCAGCACGTCGTCCCGCCCGACCATGGCAATGGCATCCGCCGTCTCGACCTCTTCGACCCGCGCCCGGGCCTCCGCAACCATTTCTGCGGAAGATCTGATGTGACCAGCCATGACAATTCCTTTCGCTGTCCTCGCGCGCAGTATGGCCCTGACCGCCAGCAAAAACCAAGCCCCATGAAAAAAGCCGCCCCGTTTCCGGAGCGGCTTTCTGTAATGTCATGTGGTGCCGGATCAGGCAGCCAGCGCGTCCTGCGCCTGCTTGACGATCGCACCGAATGCTTCGGGCTCATGCACCGCCAGATCGGCCAGAACCTTACGGTCCACTTCGATGCCGGCCAGGTTCAGACCGTTGATAAAGCGGCTGTATGTCAGCGCCTCATCATGGCTGCGCACTGCCGCGTTGATCCGCTGGATCCACAGCGCGCGGAAATTGCGCTTGCGGTTCTTGCGGTCACGTGTGGCGTACTGGTTGGCCTTGTCGACGGCCTGGCGTGCAACTTTGAAGGTGCTCTTGCGGCGGCCATAGTATCCTTTGGCGGCCTTGATGACCTTCTTGTGACGTGCGTGGGTGACTGTTCCGCCTTTAACTCGGGACATGTGTGATCTCCTTCAGGCTCAGCGGTCGTAGGGCATGAAGCCCTTGACGATTTTGGCGTCCGGTGCGGACAGAGTGGTTGTGCCACGGGCGTCGCGGATGAACTTGCGTGTACGCTTGATCATGCCGTGGCGCTTGCCTGCCTGGCCGGACATCACCTTGCCGGTGGCTGTCACCTTAAAGCGCTTCTTGGCGCTCGATTTAGTCTTCATCTTGGGCATTTCCGTCTCCTCAAAGGTAGGTCGGTTTACGCACGACTCGGCATGCCACATGAGCCGGTCGCGCGGTTGAAGGCTGCTCTATAGGGGGAGCTCTGTTTATGGCAAGCCCTGAATCGGGAAGGCACCTCAGAAGATGTAAAGGTTCACGACCCGCATAAAGACCTTTGGAATGCCGGTCACCGTGTACCCACCCTGGACAGTCGCCATGGCGTAGCCGATCAGACCCAGCCCCGCCACCAACGCAATCGCCCCGACACGCGGCGGGCGGCGCTCGGAGAGCGCGGAAACGAGCGTCGGAAAAGACAGCACAGTCAGCACGATACCGATCACAAGCGCCAGATCCGGATCCATCGCAAACTCCACTTCACCTTACGTTAGGTAAGGCTACTCCGGGTCGGTGTTGAAAATCAAACGTTCGTCACAGGGTGCAACACGCAGAATATTGGTGCTGCCGGGCACGTTGAACGGCACACCGGCGGTCACCACAATCATGTCGTCCTTGTCCGCATAGCCCTGACGGGTCGCGGCGCGTGCGGACTGCACAACCGCCATCTTGAACCGGTCCAGCGGATCAACGATCACGCAGTTTGTGCCCCATGTCAGCGTCAGGCGGCGCGCGGTGCGCGGCACAGACGTCATCGCAATGATCGGTACCCGCGGACGTTCGCGCGCCACCAGAGCCGCTGTCGTGCCACTTTGGGAAAAGCAGCAGATCGCCTTGATGTTCGTGGTTTCCGCAATCTCGCGGGCTGCCGACACGATACCATCCGCAATGGTCCGGCCTTTGGCCTCGCGCGAGGATTCGATGATCTGGGTGTAGGTCGGGTCAAGCTCAACCTCAGTCGCGACGTTGTTCATGGTCGTCACAGCCTCAACCGGATAGGCACCGGCCGCCGATTCAGCCGACAGCATGACAGCGTCTGCGCCCTCATAGATCGCCGTTGCCACGTCCGAGACTTCGGCGCGTGTCGGCACCGGGCTTTCGATCATGCTTTCCATCATCTGGGTGGCCACGATCACAGGCCGCGCTGCGGCACGGCACTTGCGCACCAGACGTTTCTGAATGGGCGGCACATTCTGAACAGGCAGCTCAACACCCAGATCGCCCCGCGCCACCATGATCCCGTCACTGACGGCGAGAATGTCATCAAAATTCTTAACCGCGGCCGGTTTTTCAATTTTGGACAGGATCGCCGCGCGGCCGTTGGCCAGATCGGAGGCTTCCAGAACGTCCTCGGCACGCTGCACAAAAGACAGCGCCAGCCAGTCGACACCCAGTTCACAGACAAATTCGAGATCCTTGCGGTCCTTGTCCGACAGCGCCGCGAGCGGCAGCACCACATCGGGCACGTTCACGCCCTTGCGGTTGGAAATCACCCCGCCTGCAATCACAGTGCAGTTGGCATAATCAGGGCCACACTCGTCCACAGTCAGGCGGATTTTCCCGTCGTTCACAAGCAGGGTGGCACCCGGCTCAAGTGCGGCAAAAATCTCGGGATGTGGCAGGTGCACGCGGTTCACATCACCGGGCGTGTCGTCGAGATCCATGCGGAATTTTGCACCTTCTTCCAGCATCTCGCCCTCGTCGCTGGCAAAGACACCAACGCGCAGTTTCGGGCCCTGAAGGTCGGCAAGGATGCAGATGCTGCCGCCCGTTTCCTTTTCGATCTGGCGGATGATTGCGTGGCGTTCACGGATTTCGTCGTGACTGCCATGGCTCATGTTAAGCCGGAACACGTCGGCACCAGCCTCGTGCAGCGCGCTGATCATTTCATAACTGCTGGAAGCAGGGCCAAGCGTGGCCACGATCTTTACATTGCGCGTGCGTCTCATATCTGCGGTCGTCCCTCTGATCTGTCCGGGTCATCGCCCTGCGGCGGTGCCGTTATCGCTAACGGATTGCCAGCCTTATGCCGCATCGCGGCGCACGGCGCAACCGCGCAGAGACTGCACCAACAGAGGTAATGTCATGATGACACCAGCCTGCTTGACATCATCCGTGACGTCCCCACCTTTGAGGAACGACCAGCAAGGAGCCCCGCATGCCGACGCAGACCGAGATTGAACTCCAGGCCGCCGCTTTCCGCCGCCTGCAGCAGCACCTGATGCAGGACCGCACCGACGTGCAGAACATCGACATGATGAACCTTGCCGGGTTCTGCCGGAACTGTCTGTCACGCTGGTACCAGGAAGCAGCCGCCGAAAAAGGCATCGACATGACCAAGGACGAGGCGCGGGAGCTGTTCTACGGCATGACCATGGACGACTGGAAAGCCAACTACCAGACCGAGGCCACCGGCGATCAGAAAGCCGCTTTTGACAAGTCGTTCCGGGAAAACGTCGGCGAAAGCTGATCAGGCAGCAGCACAGGGCCCAGCGGACACAAGCGCCGAGGCACCGCTGTCAAATGCCGCAGAGCGTGTCGCGTCACCCTCAGTGATACGCACCGCCGCTCCGGTAATTTCCGCGCCCGACACCATGATGCCACGCGCCTCTGCGGTGTCATCGACGTCGATGGTAAAGGCAATCTGAGCACCCGGCGCCAGCGCTGAGATGTTCAGCGAAATTTCCCGGTCCCCGTCGCGCACCTCAGGCAGCCCGTCCAGCGCGCTTTCTCCTGCCACCAGATCGAAAGGCTGGAAAACCTCCACGCCGGCACCGGATCCGGTCACATCAAAGATCAGACCACCTGCGGAACCCGCCATGTCGAGCGTCAGACCCGCGGCGGTCAGTGCGCAGTCGCCGAGGTTCTCGATGATGAAACGGTCTTTGGGCGCACTTTCCACAAAGCGCACGGCAATATCTGCGGCGGCGGTCTGGGTGGTCAGAAGAATGGCAACAGCGGTCGCTCTCAGCATGGTTTGTCCTTTCCTGTGTCCCTGCGGATCTAGGGCAAACCGATGCGGCGCAAAGGCTTCGCTCAGAAAAGGATCAGAATACGCCACAGCGCCCGCAGCACCGGGACATCACTGCCCGGCTCCGCGACCGTCACATCCAGGACCAGCATCAGCCCGCCATCCGGTCGCTCCTCTGCGTCTTCCAGCACAAACTGCGCGGCAATCTCAGCCCCGGCCTGGACCGGCGCAATAAACCGCACCCGGTCAAAGCCATAGTTCAGCGACGCACTCTGCCCGGTGACACGCGGCACGGCGTCATAGGCAAAGGCGGAAAGCAGCGACAATGTGAGAAACCCATGCGCCACAGGTCCGCCGAACCCCGCGGCACGGGCAGCTTGCGGATCAAGATGGATCGCTTGTGCATCGTCTGTCACGGCGGCAAAACCGGCAATCTGATCCTGGGTGACAGTCACCACAGCAGACCGGCCAATTTCCTGACCGATGCGCGCCATCAGCGCATCCCGCGACAGAAACCCCGCGTTATAGGCAGGACCGGACAGCGGTCAGACCGCTGCCTTCAGGCTCTCATCCAGGTAAATTTCCCGCAGGCGCGGCGCGACGCGGCCCGGCACACCTTCTCCCAGCACGGCGTCATCAATCTGCACAACAGGCATCACAAAAGTGCTGGCCGAGGTGATGAACGCCTCATCGGCTTCCTTTGCCTCGTCGATGGTAAAGTTGCGCTCCTCGACTTCCATCTGCGCTTCTTTCGCGAACCGCAGCACCGCAGCGCGCGTGATACCGTGCAGGATGTCATTGCTCAGCGCCCGCGTGATGATCTTGTTGCCTTTGACGATATAGGCATTGTTGGACGTGCCCTCGGTCACATACCCGTCCTCGATCATCCATGCGTCGTCCGCGCCAGCCTTTTTGGCCATCATCTTGCCCATCGAAGGATACAGCAGCTGCACGGTTTTGATATCCCGGCGGCCCCAGCGGATATCGTCAATGCTGATCACTTTCATGCCCTTTTTCGCGGCGGGGCTGTCCGCCAGACCGGGCTTATTCTGCGTGAACAGAACAATGGTCGGATCTGTTGTCTCCGGGTCCGGGAAAACGAAATCACGGTCGCCCGGCGCGCCCCGCGTGATCTGCAGATAGATCATGCCTTCTTCGATCCCGTTGGCGCGTACGAGTTCCCGGTGCACCTCCAGCAGGTCCTCCTTGCTGATCGGGCTCTTCATGTCCAGCTCGTCCAGTGAGCGCTGCAGCCGCACTGCATGACCGTCGAAATCAATGAGCTTACCGCCCAGCACCGACGTCACCTCATAGACTCCATCCGCCATCAGAAAGCCGCGGTCAAAAATCGAGACATGCGCCTCGTTTTCAGGCATATACTCGCCGTTCAGATATACAGTGCGCATCGCTTTCTCCTTGCCACACGTCCGGTCCGGAACCACCAGGCCGGGACATTTTGTCATCCGGCGGACCCATGCGGGGGCTCACCGCGGAATTTCATCACATCTAGGTCGGCACGGCACCGGGTTGCAAGCAACCAGTTCTACTCCCGGGCCACAGACAGACCGCGCCCCTATCCCCAGAGCGCCGCTTCAGGCGGGTGCACACCGGCATCGTCAAAGACCAGCGGCGCCTCCCGGTCCGCCGCCAGCAGCAGCGGTCCGTCCAGATCAGTGACCAGCGCGCCCTGCGCCAGCAGCGTGGCCGGCGCCATCGCAAGGCTCGACCCTACCATGCAGCCGACCATCACATCGTAACCCGCCGCAAGCCCTTCGGCCCGCAGGGCCAGCGCTTCCGTCAGACCGCCGGTTTTGTCCAGCTTGATGTTGATCACGTCGTATTTGCCCTTCAGCGCCGGCAGACTGGCACGGTCGTGACAGCTCTCATCGGCACAGACCGGCACCGGACGCTCCATACCGATCAGCGCATCATCCTGACCGGCAGGCAGAGGCTGCTCCACCAGGCTCACACCCAGCCGCACCAGATGCGGCGCAAGGTCGGCATAAACCTCCGCACTCCAGCCCTCATTGGCATCAATGATGATCTTCGAGCCGGGCGCACCCGCACGCACAGCTTCCAGGCGCGGCATATCATCCGGCGTGCCCAGCTTGATTTTCAGCAGCGGCCGGAAGGCATTCTCTGCAGCCTGGGCACGCATTTTCTCCGGCGTATCCAGCGACAGCGTATAGGCCGTGATCTCCGGGCCCGGCACCGGCAGTCCGGCCAGCTCCCACACCCGTTTACCGGCCCGTTTGGCATCCAGATCCCACAGGGCACAATCGACCGCATTGCGCGCGGCACCTGCGGGCAACAGGTCATAAAGACCGGCGCGGTCAAAACGCTCCGGCAGCGCCGCAATCTCTGCAGTCACACTCTCCAGTGTCTCATCATACCGCGCGTAAGGGACACATTCGCCCAGACCCGTGACACCATCGTCCGTGATCCTGACCGTCAGAACCTTTGCCTCGGTCCGAGACCCCCGGCTGATGGTAAAAACCTGTGCCAGGGGGAATACGTCAGGTGTGACTTCTATGCGCATCTTGCTCTCTTCTGGCCAGAAATATCCCCGCCGGAGGCAGGACTCCCGCAAAGCGGAGGTTACAGCTTCAGCAGCGCGTCAACCAGTTTGCCCGCCCCAAAACGGAACGGGTCCGTCGCGGGCAGGTTCATACGGTCTTCAATCTCCTGCAGACAGGCCTTCGCCGCATCCTCATCCAGCGCCTTGGTGTTCACCGAAACACCGGTGACCTCGCACGCGGGGTTGGCAACACGGGCAATCGGGAGCGCCGTGTCACGCAGCTGTTCAAGCGACGGCAGGGTGTAATGCGGCAGCCCACGCATATGCGTCCGCGTGGGCTCATGACACAGCACCAGCGCATCCGGCTGGCCACCATGGATCAGGGCCATCGTGACACCGGAATAAGACACGTGGAACAGGCTGCCCTGACCCTCAATATGATCCCAGTGATCGGGATCATTGTCAGGCGTCAGATACTCAACAGCACCCGCCATAAAGTCGGCGATCACTGCGTCCAGCGGCACACCCTTGCCGGTGATCAGAATACCGGTCTGACCGGTCGCGCGGAAATCCGATTTCATGCCACGTTTGACCATTTCCGCGTCCATCGACATCGCCGTGTACATCTTCCCGCAGGAACAGTCGGTGCCAATGGCCAGAACACGTTTACCCGTGCGCTTCTGTCCGTTTGCGATCGGATAGGCAACCGACGGCACCCGCACATCATGCATGGTCATTCCGTTGACCTTAGCCGCCGCCTGCAGCTCGTCTTCGTTGCGCAGCAGATTGTGCAGGCCAGCCGCGAGGTCATAGCCCATCTGCAGCGCCTGAACGAGCACCACTTTCCACTCGTCAGAAATCACGCCGCCACGGTTCGCAACGCCGATCACCAGGGTTTTGGCACCGGCTTTCAGACCCTCTTCGAGCGTCATATCGGTCAGGCCCATATCGGCGCCACAGCCCGGCAGACGGAACTGACCGACTGCGTTTTCCGGACGCCAGTCCTTGATGCCCTGCGCCACTTTGGCAGCCAGCTGGTCGGGCGCATCGCCGAGGAACAAAAGGTAGGGTGTCTGGATCATGATTAGGCCTCCGTCAGATTCGACGCAATTTCACCCAAAACGCCTGCAATGACATCTTGAAAACGACGGAATTTACCAACAGCACGCAAAAAAATTCGAACACTTTGGAAATTTGACGAATAATTCAGCGCACCTCCCCTTTTCACGGCAGAGACTCCCATGCTGCAGATGCAAAATGCACTTGCAGCATGCCGCGCAATTTAATACCACGCAAAGCAACGCAACCGTAATTTTATTACCCAAGGAACGCCCATGAGTTTCCGCATCCAGCCCACGCCCCCTGCCCGCCCGAACCGCTGCCAGCTTTTCGGCCCGGGCTCGCGTCCCGCCATTTTTGAGAAAATGGCCGCCTCTGCCGCCGATGTGATCAACCTTGATCTCGAAGACAGCGTGGCCCCCACGGACAAGGACAGCGCCCGCGAAAACATCATCGCCGCCATTTCTGACGTCGACTGGGGCAGCAAGACCCTCTCTGTCCGCATCAACGGGCTCGACACACCTTACTGGTACCGCGATGTGGTCGACCTGATGGAACAGGCCGGCGACCGGCTGGATCAGATCATGATCCCCAAAGTCGGCTGTGCGGCAGATGTCTATGCCGTGGATGCGCTGGTCACGGCCATCGAGACCGCGAAAGGGCGCACAAAGAAAATCACCTTCGAAGTGATCATCGAATCCGCCGCCGGCATCGCACATGTCGAAGAAATCGCCGCAAGCTCGCCACGCCTCGCCGCCATGAGCCTCGGGGCGGCGGATTTTGCCGCCTCGATGGGTATGGCAACCACAGGCATCGGCGGGACACAGGAAAACTATTACATGATCCGCGAAGGCCAGAAACACTGGTCCGATCCCTGGCACTGGGCCCAGGCCGCTATTGTCGCTGCCTGCCGGACGCATGGCGTTCTGCCAGTCGATGGCCCCTTTGGCGATTTCTCGGATGATGACGGCTTCCGCGCCCAGGCCCGCCGGTCGGCAACGCTCGGGATGGTCGGCAAATGGGCGATCCACCCCAAACAGGTCGCCATCGCCAACGAGGTCTTCACACCCTCCGAAGAAGCCGTCGCCGAAGCGCGCGAAATTCTCGCCGCCATGGAACAGGCCAAAGCGAACGGCGAGGGCGCGACCGTCTACAAGGGCCGCCTCGTGGACATCGCCTCGATCAAACAGGCCGAAGTGATCGTGCGACAGTCCGAAATGATTGCCGGCTGACGCCATTGTGACTTGGCAGGTGGCGCAGTGCGTGGCTCACTTTGATCAAAGGAGACACTCATGCGCCGCTTTCTGACCGCTCTCATCCTCTGCCTCGGCACTGCCGCCGCCGCCGAAATGGCCCCGCGCGAGGGCTGGTCTGTGCTGCCAACCACAAAAACTCATGCCACCCTGCTCGCCGATCTGAAAAAGGCCGTCAAAGCCAACGGCATGGGCGTGGTGACCCAGGCCGGACCTACCGGCACCGCCCGCAAGCGCGGCATAGACATCCCCGAGAACCGGGTGGTGGGCGTGTTCAACAATGACTTCGCGGTCAGGATTCTCGCCCTGTCGACCCCCGCTATGATCGAAGCGCCGGTCCGGTTCTATGTGACGGAAAACGCGGATGGCACCGCCACACTGTCCTACAAAACGCCGGGGTTCGTCTTTGCTCCCTACGTGGCCGAAGCCGGCCCGGAACTCGAAGCGGCCGCGGCAGACCTGGATGCACGTTTCGCCGAAATCGCCAAAGCCGCCATCAACTAGGCCCCGTCTCCCCGGATTCGCTCCGCGATGATCCGCACCACGTCCGGATCGTCGAAATACGTAGTATGCACCATCGCTTTATTGGTATCGCCAAAGGCTTTCCTGGCCTCTTCCAGCTCCCAGTCCGTCATCTGAAGCAGGGCCGGGCGCGCACCGCCCGAACTTGCCGCAAGCGCTGCGTCGGACCTTTTCCGGATGTTTGCCTGCACCTCCGGCGGCAAAGCGTTCTCTCTTTTCAGGGCCGGATGCGGCCAGGGCTCAACAGCACGCACAGTTTCAAGGTTCTGAACGCCGAGGATCAGGGACGCCGCCCGCTTTTTCAGCAGGCCATCCAAAAACACCCGGAACCGTTTCTGGGTGACGCGTCTGACCAGCATAGCCGGTTGCATCAAACGATAGTGCAACTCTGTCTGGAAAATGGACTTCGGGAAAGGATCGTCGATATCCTTGAGCTCAGGCGGCGTTCGGGAACCCCTGAGAGCAGCCTGCAACAGCGCAATGGCTTCGTCATCTTCGGACCAAAGCCCAAGCCAGCGGTCGGAAAAAAGGGCAACATCTGCCGGCCGCTGATGCTGAATGTTGATCTGGTTGTGCACAATCGCCCGCGTCGCCATGCTGAGCAGGCTCAGGAAATAGCTGACCATGAGGGTCACGACAAAAGCGTAAACCGCATGTATCGTTGGACCACCGAAAATCATATCCCACAAAATGCCAGCCAGCAGGCTTATCAGAACAAGTGGCTTTAAGACCCGGTACAACACATGACCGGGCAATTTCTGCAGATGGATAAAGGGGGATCCCACGGTAATCACATTCCGCAGCATTCCCAGCGGTTTTGTACCGTCCGCATCTGCAGCTCCGGAATTCCGCCGCCTCACAAGCTCCTGAAACAGCATGACCCACACAGCCGTTCCGCCATGACTGTGGGCGACGATGTGATAGGGAACACCCCGCGCCTCATATCCCTCGATCATCCGGAGCAGATCGAGGCCAGCGCCGACACGATGCACATTGCTGTTCTCTCCGCCCCACCGGAACACCTCGCCCGGCCCGACGAGCCGGATGTGTCCGGGCAACTGCGCTGACAGCTTGGTATAAAAATCGCTGCCAACCTGCCACCAGCGCTCGCCCTCGTCTTTTTTGTCGGCAGAGAACGTGCCGTGTACCAGGATCACCACCTCTTCGGGGCGGTCGCTGTCTGCAGCCTCCTGACCGGTCATGCCCGTTCATCCTTGGGCGACCCCATGACCACATAGGACGTGATTGACGTCACCTGCGGCATCGCCCCCAGAATATCCGTGTGGAAGTGCTTGTAAGCCGGCAGGTCCGCGCATTCCACGCGCAGCAGGTATTCAATTGTGCCCGTCGTGTTGTGACACTCGACCACTTCCGGCGCCCGGGAAATGGCCCGCTCAAAAGCCTCCTGGCTGGCCTTGGTATGCGATCCCAGCCCGACCGCGATATAGGCCACAAAACCCGCCCCCATGGCCGCCCGGTCCAGCACCGCGCGATACCCGCGGATCACCCCGGTTCGCTCCAGCTCCTGCACGCGCCGCAGACAGGCAGACGGCGAAAGCCCCACCCGTTCGGCCAGTTCGATGTTACTCACGCGCCCATCCGCAGACAGCTCACGCAATATATGTTCTGATTTCCGATCGAAACCTGCCATAAGTTGCAAAACTATCCGATCACTGCCCTGATTTGCAACCCTGCGCCGGAAAAACCGCGCGATAGTTGCTCAATGACACTTGATATCCTCCTCGCCCTCACAGTCTTTGCCTTTGTCAGCTCCGCAACACCGGGGCCCAACAACCTGATGCTGATGGCCTCCGGGGCCAATTACGGCTTCCGGCGCTCCATTCCGCACATGCTGGGCATTTCCATCGGCTTCGGCGTCATGATCATTCTTGTGGGTGCGGGCCTGATCCAGGCCTTTGACGCATGGCCGGTCAGCTATACGATCCTCAAAGTTCTTTCCGTCATTTACATGACCTGGCTGGCCTGGAAAATCGCCACCGCAGCCCCCGTGACAGAACGGGCCGCCGCAGGGCAGCCAATGACCTTTTTGCAGGCCGCCGCCTTTCAGTGGGTCAATCCCAAAGCCTGGGCCATGGCGCTTACCGCCCTGACAGTCTACGCCGGTGATGCAACCCTTCTGGCGTTCGGCATCGTTGCCGTCGTCTTTTGCCTCGTGAACCTGCCCGCGATCACCATGTGGACCGTTCTGGGTCAGCAGGTCGCGCGCATCCTGACAAATACGACACGGCTGCGGGTCTTCAACCTGACCATGGCCGCTTTGCTGATCGCCTCACTTGCGCCGGTGCTCCTGCCAGCCTGAGGCCGTTGCATTGCCCGCAAATGCCCGCCATATACAACGGACAGAGAGTGGAGTGCGCCATGACCCAGTATATGGACTTTGAAAAACCCCTGGCCGAAATCGAAGGCAAGGCCGAAGAACTGCGGGCAATGGCACGGTCCGGGGAAAATGTGGACACCACCGAAGAGGCCGCAGCGCTGGACACCAAAGCCCGCGCGATGCTCGAAGAGCTCTACACATCGCTGACACCCTGGCGCAAATGCCAGGTGGCACGCCATCCCGAACGGCCCCACTGCAAAGATTACATCGACGCGCTCTTCTCCGATTACACACCGCTGGCAGGTGACCGGAACTTTGCGGACGACCACGCCGTGATGGGCGGTCTTGCGCGGCTGGACGACAAACCGGTGATGGTGATCGGCCACGAAAAGGGCAACGATACCCGCTCCCGCATCGAACGGAATTTCGGCATGGCGCGGCCCGAGGGGTACCGTAAGGCCATCCGCCTGATGGATCTGGCACATCGCTTTGGCCTGCCGGTTGTGACACTGGTCGACACGCCCGGCGCCTACCCCGGCAAAGGGGCCGAGGAACGGGGCCAGTCCGAGGCGATCGCACGCGCAACCGAAAAATGTCTGCAGATCGGCGTACCGCTGGTCTCCGTGATCATCGGCGAAGGCGGCTCCGGCGGGGCTGTGGCCTTTGCCACGGCCAACCGCGTCGCGATGCTGGAACACTCCGTCTATTCGGTCATCAGCCCGGAAGGCTGTGCCTCGATCCTCTGGAAAGACGCCGAAAAAATGCGCGAGGCCGCTGAGGCGCTGCGTCTGACCGCGCAGGACCTCAAAAAGCTCGGCGTCATCGACCGGATCATCACCGAACCCCTGGGCGGCGCGCACCGGGACCCGCTGAATTCCATCAAATCTGTCGGCAACGCGATCACGGCCATGTTGGGCGATCTGGAGGGACAGGACCCTGCAGCACTAGTGGCGGACCGCCGCCGCAAGTTTCTTGATCTGGGCAGCCAGGGCCTCGCCGCCTGAGCCACGGCCTCAGCTGGCCAGCATCCGCAGGCCCTGCGTCACATCCGACCGCACCGCCAGCCGCAGGCCCGGCTCATCCCCCGCGCGCAGTGCCGCGATGATCAGCCGGTGAAACTGCGGCGGCTCCGTTTTGCGCAGCTTCCCGTAAAGCGCCCGCATGGTCGGCCCGAGCTGCAGCCAGACCGTCTCTGCCATAGCCAGCATCGCCGGTGCCTGCGCGCGCAGGTAAAGCGTGCGGTGAAATTCCAGGTTGGTCCGGATATAACTGACGGCATCGCGGTGAGCGACAGCCTCTGCAACGGCCGTATTGATCGTCTGTAACCGTTCAATAAGCGCCATATGCGCGCGCGGCAGGGCACGGCTGGCCAGCTCAACCTCGATGAGCGCCCGCAGCGCGGCCAACTCCTCAATCCGCTCATTGCTCAGTTCAGGTGTCGAAATGCGGCCCGAGGACGACATGGTCAGCGCCCCTTCGGCCGCCAGCCGGCGCACCGATTCCCGCGCGGGTGTCATGGAGACCCCGAATTCCTTACCGATCCCGCGCAGGGTCAGGGACTGTCCCGGCGAAAGCTCACCCTGCATGATCCGCCCGCGCAGTGTGCGGTATACCCGGTCATGGGCTGCCGGGGTGGCATCAGTGGGGCGTTGCAGCGGAAGCATGTGTTTTTGTGATCACAAAATATAGGGGCGTCAAGCCCTTCGTGATCACACAGCAGAATCTGTAGCGGTGTAATTCGCCCCCGTTCTGGCGCAACCAGCGGCGCGGCGCTTCGTATTCACCGTAAATACGGCGGACGCCGTCCCAGAAGGTGCTGGAGTGATTCATCTCAGCCAGATGCGCCACCTCGTGAGCGGCGACATAATCCAGCACCTCGGGTGGTGCGAGAATCAGACGCCAGGAATACATCAGCCGCCCCTCAGAGCTGCAGGACCCCCAGCGGGACCGCGTATCGCGCAGGGTGATCGCGCTGTAGGGCCTGCCAAGACGCGCCGCATAGTCATCAGAGGCAGCAGACAGCCGATCGCGCGCAATGGTGCGCAGATGGGCCGCCAGGCGTTTGCCTGCCTGCGCGGGATCGCCGGGCACCGCGGCACGACCATTTTCGATCACGACGCGCCGGCCTGCACCGGCCACCACTTCATGGGGCTGCCCGCCGATGGGCAGAACGATCCCAGGCTGCACGGTGACGTCCTCCGCACGCGCGGCGAGATGGCGGCGAATCCACGCCTGTTTCTCTTTTGCAAAACGGACCGCCTCGCGCTCAGAGACCCTGGGCGGCAGCGTCAGTGTCACCCGGCCATCAAGCTGCGAGACCCGGAGCGAAATCCTCCGCGCCCGCCCGGAACGGCGCAGGATAAGGGGAATTGGCGGATCACCCGGCAGGATGATGTCGGACATGTCAGGCTTCCCATGGTCGTCTGGTGCAGGCGAGGTCTTTACAGCCCCCGCTGCATATGGCACTTGGCCGGAATCATCTACAGACGAACCGCAATTGCAAAGAGGGTTTTTCATGCCCAAGGAAGAATGGGGAACGAAACGCCTCTGCCCCACCACCGGCAAACGTTTCTACGACCTGAACGCTGATCCGATCGTGAGCCCCTACACAGGCGAAGTGGTCGAGGTTGACCAGTCCAAGTCGCGTATGATCGCGGCCGACGCCGAAGATGCTGCAACCACAAAGGCCAAAGCCTCTGCGGATACAGAAGACGCCGTGCTCGACGATGACGATGATGTCGATGTGGATCTGGGCGACGACATCCTGGATGACGACGACGACGAGGACGATAACGTGTCCCTCGACGAGATCGCTGACGTTGCCTCCGAGGACGAGGACAACTGATTTTCTGCGAACGCGCGGGCCGGGTCATTTTTACGCTTGATCCCGACCCGCGATGCGCCTATTCAGCGGCGCACCGGACTTGATGTCCACGATGGGGCCTTAGCTCAGCTGGGAGAGCGCCTGCATGGCATGCAGGAGGTCAGCGGTTCGATCCCGCTAGGCTCCACCATCCCCCCATTTCAAAAGTCCGGTTCAGCCGTGCAGCGCAGCAACCGTTTTGAGCGACGAAAAGGCATAGAGCGCCTCAAAGCCTTTCTCCCGCCCGTGCCCGGAAAGACCGGTGCCGCCGAACGGCAGTTCGACGCCCCCACCGGCGCCATAATTGTTCAGAAATACCTGCCCGGCCCGCAGCAACCGGGCCAGCCGCATCTGGCGCGCGCCGTCCCGGGTCCAGACCGACGCCACGAGGCCGTAGTCCGTGCCATTCGCGATCTGAAGGGCCTCTTCTTCGTCGTCAAACGGGATCACGACCTGCACCGGACCGAAAATCTCTTCGCGGGCCAATGGGTGATCGGGCGGGACATTTTCAAAGAGTGTTGGTGTGACATAGGCGCCCCCTGCCGGTGCCTCATCAGAGATGGAGCCCGTCGCCGCCACGCTGAGGTCCGCGCCGGCAGCGAGCCACCCGGCGACGATCCCCTTCTGCCGTGCCGAGATCAGCGGACCGACATCCGGATCATCCAGTGCCGGTCCCACCCGCAGCGCGCGGTAGCGCGCGGCCATAGCAGTGACCACCGCATCAAAAATATTGCGCTGCACCAGAATGCGGGAGGCAGCCGAGCAGGTCTGGCCCGCATTCTGGATACCGGCGTTGATCAGGAACGGCAGGGCCGCATCAATGTCGGCATCCTCAAAGACGAGCTGGGGGATTTGCCGCCCAGCTCCAGCGTTACCGGAACGACATTGGCACCCGCTGCCTGCTGCACGAGCCGCCCGGTCGCCACCGACCCGGTAAAGGAGACATGCTGTACGCCCGGATGCGCGCTCAGCGCAGCTCCTGCAGCAGCACCGGTGCCCGGCACAATGTTGAGCGCACCGTCCGGCAGACCGGCCTGTCGCGCCAGTTCGCCAAAGGCCAGGGCCGTCAGACAGGCCTCCTCGGCAGGCTTCAGCACACAGGCGTTGCCCATGGCCAGCGCCGCACCCACCGACCGGCCGATGATCTGCATCGGGTAGTTCCAGGGGATGATATGGCCGGTCACCCCATGCGCCTCGCGCAGGGTGTAGACCGTGTAGCCCTCAAGGTAGGGGATCGTGGCACCATGCACCTTGTCCGCGGCACCGGCGTAGAACTCCATGTAGCGCGCGAGGGCCGTCACATCCGCCCGCGCCTGGGTCAGAGGCTTGCCGACATCCAGAGCTTCCAGTTCAGCCAGATGATCCGCGTTTTCCGACACCAGCGCGCCGATGCGGGCCAGAATGCGACCCCGCTCGGAGGCCGCCAGGCGGCCCCACTCGCCCTGCCGCGCGGCCTGCGCCGCCGCCACCGCAGCATCGATATCCTCAGCAGTCCCCGCTGCGATACCGCAGAGCGTCGTACCATCCGAGGGGTTGATCAGGGGCAGGCTGTCACCGGCATCAGGCGCCTGCCAGCGGCCACCGATCAGGCACAGAGACGCATCAAGGCCAAGCGGTCGCACAGTCATAGAAGATCCTTTCTGTTGCGCCCCACTCTGCCCGGGCGGCACCCGCCTCGCAATGGCGGTATCGCAGGAATGGGTCGACTCCCGGCGCGGAAAGGCATAACGACGCGACGAACGCGGTATGGACTGCGCAATGAAACGGAACTCTCCCTTGATCACGACACTCGCCGATGCACTGGCCCGGCAGGGCTATGAAACACTGACCCCTGTACAGCAGGCGGTCACCGACCCGGACCTTACCGGGGCCGATCTGCTGGTATCGGCCCAGACCGGATCCGGCAAAACCGTGGCCTTTGGCCTGGCCATTGCCCCCACCCTTCTGGACGCAGAGACCCGGTTCACGGATGCGGCCGCACCGCTGGCGCTGATCATTGCCCCCACCCGCGAACTGGCCCTGCAGGTGCGCCGCGAGCTGACGTGGCTCTATGCGGACACCGGCGCGGTCGTGACCTCCTGTGTGGGCGGTATGGACCAGCGCAGCGAGGCGCGCGCGCTGGCCCGGGGCACACATATCGTCGTGGCCACGCCCGGGCGGCTCTGCGATCACCTGCGCCGTGGCGCAATTGATCTGTCGGACCTTCGCGCTGTGGTGCTGGACGAAGCGGATGAAATGCTTGATCTCGGCTTCCGTGAGGAGCTGGAGTTCATCCTGTCAGAAGCCCCCGAAACACGGCGCACCCTGCTCTTCTCGGCCACCGTTCCGGCCGCCATCGCCAAACTGGCGCAAAGCTATCAGAAGGACGCCCAACGGGTTGTCACTGCGGGCGAGGCACGCCAGCACACGGACATTGAATACCGCGCGCTCAACACGCACCCGCGCGACACCGAAAACGCGATCATCAATGTGCTGCGCTTTTATGAGGCGCGCAACGCTATCGTGTTCTGCAACACGCGGGCGGCTGTTGCCCGGCTGACGGCACGGCTGACAAACCGCGGATTTTCTGTCGTCGCCCTCTCGGGTGAACTGACGCAGTCCGAACGGACCAATGCGCTGCAGGCGCTGCGCGACGGGCGCGCGCGGGTCTGTGTGGCGACCGACGTGGCCGCCCGCGGGATCGACCTGCCGAACCTTGAACTGGTGATCCACGCCGAACTGCCATCCAATGCTGATACGCTGCTGCACCGCTCCGGCCGGACGGGCCGCGCGGGCCGCAAAGGGGTCTCCGCGCTGATCGTGCCACCCAAATTCCGCACAAAGGCGAACCGCCTGGTGGGGTGGGCCAAACTGAAAGTGGAATGGGCCGACCCGCCGTCTGCCGCCGAGGTCACTGCCCAGGACGAAGCCCGTCTGATGGAGAATTCGGTCTGGACCGACCCGGTGCCCGACGACATGCAGGAACTGGCAGAACGCCTCTCCGGCACATTCAGCGCCGAACAGCTGGCCGCAGGATTCGTTAACCTCTTCCGCACGCGCCTGTCCGCCCCAGAGGACCTGACGGATGCCAGCGCCCCGGACGACCGGCCGCGTCAGGCCTTCGGACCCTCTGTCTGGTTTTCGGTTACCATGGGGCGGGACGCAGGTGCCGAACCCCGCGTTCTGCTGCCGATGATCTGCCGCCATGGCGGTCTGAACAAAGACGATATCGGTGCGATCCGTATCCGCGCTACGACAAGCTTCATCGAGGTGCTGGAAGAAAAAGCAGACGCGATGGTCGCCACGCTCGGCGCGGATATGAAACTGGAGGATGGCGTCACCCTTGCACGCGCCGATGGCCCGCCCGAACCGGAAAAACGCGGCCCCCGCCCGGCGCGGGGCAAGGGACGGCCGGACCGCGCGCCACGGCGTGAAAAGCCAAAGTATGACCCGGACGCGGCTCCGGCCCGTGCCCCGCGCCGCGAGAAACCCGCCCAGGCGGACAAACCGCACAAACCGGCAGCAGCGCCCAAGGGAAAGAAACCCCCGAAGTCGCATAAAACCGATCGCTCGCCCATGAAGCCAGGCGACACGCCGAAACCGAAATCGCCCAGAACCGCTCCCGCAGACCGCCCGGCCCCCAAAGCCCGCGCCGTCTGGGGCAAAGAGAATCGCGAGGCGGCAAAAGTCGCCCGAAAGTCACGCGAGGAGGCCATGGAGCGCGAACGCGGGAACGCGGGCGGCGAGGCGCGCCGTGACAAAGACCGCCCCGGCAAACCGCCCCGCGGCAAGGCCGCCGGTCCGAAACACCGCTCGGACAAGCCCAAAGGCGGCAAGGGCGGCAAGCCCGAAGCCGGCAGCGCGCGCAAACGGGCGGCCGACACCTCCAAACGGTTTGTCCCGCCCCACAAACGCGGCCAGAAACCGGCGGGCAAGGCAGGCAAAGGCCCCAACGCCACCCCCAAACGGCGCGGCTGACCACAAAAAACGGGGCCCGAAGGGCCCCGCAAAATCACTGCACGTGAGTGCGGATCAGGCTTTGCCCTTCCAGGGCACGAGGATCCGCTCGGCCCAGCGCATCAGCATGTCGATGCCAAAGCCGATCACACCAATCAGGATGATCCCCAGGATCACGATGTCGGTGTTCTGGAAGCGCGAGGCCACCATGATCATCATACCGGCACCCTGCTCCGCTGCGACGAGCTCCGCGGCCACAACCGTGCCCCAGCAGACCCCCATCGCAACCCGTGCACCGGTAAAGATCTCGGGCAGCGAGTTGGGCACAATCACGTGACGCATGATCTGCCACTTGCTGGCACCCAGCGAATAGGCCGCATGCACTTTTGAGATGTTCACGCCGGACACACCCGACCGCGCCGCAATCGCCATGATCCACAACGCCGCCAGGAACAGCAGGATCACCTTGCCGGCCTCCCCGATGCCGAACCAGATGATCACCAGCGGGATCAGCGCCAGCGGCGGCACCGGGCGCATGAATTCCACAATCGGGTCAAACCACCCGCGGAACCAGTTGCTCAGACCCATCGCATAGCCCAGCGGGATACCCACCAGCGCGCCGCAGATAAAGCCTGCAACCACGCGGAAGAGCGAATAGCCCAAGTGCTCCACGAGGGTGAAACTGCGGAAACCCTCCTGAATGACGTTGATCGTGCGGCTCCACACCTGCTCGGGCGGCGGCAGATACAGCGGTTCCATCTGCCAGCCACGATACGGCGCGATGTTGGGCGTGCCTTTGTCCGACAGAGTTACCGTGCCGTTGTCGATCTGTACCGTCTCGCCCCGCGCAATAGGCTGACCGTTGATGGCCACCACTTCGGCGCCGTCCGACTTTTTGATCTCGTCGTTTGAATCCACACGCACGAGGCCTGTCCGCCACTGCGCAATTGTTGCGGAATCGTTCTTGGCAAAACCATCGCCCGGCTCAACTTCAGGTGCATCAACCTCTTCTTCGCGCGGATAGATCAGCACCGAAACCGTCGCATCATCCTGCTGGCCATCGGCTTCGGCCGTGTAGGTAAATTCCAGCGTACCCACGAAAGGTGCAGGCGCATGCAGGAAACCGGGCAACAGTTTGGACCCGGTGAACATACCCCAGATCAGAAAGATCGTCAGGATGGACACGATGCCCGCCACCCGGTTAGGGCGCACGGCGCTCTCGTCACCGAAGGTCACTGTCTTAAGTGACGTGAAATCCTTGGCCGCGGCCCGCTGAACCACTTTGGTGACGATAAAATACGACCCGACAAAAACGCCGACGTATATAAAGAGAACGAAAAGCCCGGTCATGATGCTTCCTCCGTCCGACCCATGATTTCTTCTTCCATGTCCCAGATCATCCCGAGAATCTCTTCACGGCGCGGACCGAACTCGGGGTGCTTTTTAACCTCACGCAGGTCGGCCCCCACGCCCAGCTCCGCAAAAGGCAGCCGGTATTCTTTGTGAATCCGTCCGGGGCGCGGCGCCATCACGATCAGACGTTCACCCAGCAGCAGGGCCTCTTCGACCGAGTGGGTGATCAGGATGATCGTCTTGCCGGTCTCTTTCCAGAGTTTCAGCACCAGGCTCTGCATCTTCTCGCGGGTCAGCGCGTCAAGCGCACCCAGCGGCTCATCCATCAGGATAACGTCCGGATCATTGGCAAGGCACCGGGCCAGGGCCACACGCTGCTGCATCCCGCCCGACAGCTCATAGATCGCCTTTTCCTTGAAGTCCTGCAGACCGACAACATCCAGCAGATGGTCAACGATCTCGGCCTTTTCACCCGCGGGCATGCCCTTCATTGAGGGGCCAAAACCAACATTGTCCCGCACGGACATCCACTCAAACAGCGCGCCCTTCTGGAATACCATGCCGCGTTCGGCATCCGGCCCGGTCACTTCATGACCATTCAGCTCCAGCCGGCCACTTGTCTGTGCCAGAAATCCCGCGACAATGTTCAGCAGGGTTGTCTTGCCACAGCCCGACGGGCCGAGAACACTCATCAACTCGCCTGGTTTCAGATCCAGGGAAACGTTTTGCAGCGCCTGAACAGCCGATCCGTTCGGCAGGTCAAAGCGCATGGAAATATCTTGCAGGGATAGACCCGACATCAGAGTCCCCTCCTATTGTTTGCGGAGAATTGCGGGGCGCACTGTCCGGTCCTGTAAAATCCGGACGGTATGAAGAGAAGCGGCGCGGAGTGTCCCCCGCGCCGCTGTTTGGCTTACATGTTGCTGGCAGCTTCCAGCGGGCCGGTGTTGACCGCGCCTTCGTAGCTGTCGAGCGCGGAGTCGATGGAACCCGCTTCAACAAATACGTCTGCGACGCCCTTCATGAAGGGTGCGGCCGCACCGCCGAACCATTTGGACGACAGCTGCTCTTCGATGGACGGGAACTTCATGGTCGAGATCGCGGATTTCGCCGCATCCATGTCCATACCGGCCTGCTCAGCGATCACAGCCAGCATTTCGTCGGATGGGTTGCTGTTCCACTCAGCGTTGGCATCTGCGGTGACTTTCAGGAACTTGGCAACAACGTCACCGTTTTCCGCGATGAAGTCTGCAGGGGCAGATGTCACGTCGAACACCAGGATGCCCAGGTCTTCTTTCTCAGCACCTGTCAGCAGCACGTTGCCGTACTCTTTCATGGAAGCCAGACCGCCGCCGTAGCCACAGGCAAAGTCCACAGCCTTCTGACCCAGTGCGTTCGCACCTTCCGGCGGAGGCATGTCAACGATGGACAGGCTGTCGAGCGGCACACCGAAGTGGTCCATCTGACGCAGGAAGCCGTAGTGAGCAGCTGTGCCCAGCGGTACGGCGACTTTCTTGCCGGCCAGTTCGCCTGCGCTGTCTTTGTCAATTTCCAGATCCGCGTTCACAACGCAGTTGTCGTTGTCAGAGTAGCTGACTGCCACGTCCACAACCTGGATGTCCTGACCACCGGATGCGGCAACCACGAAGGGCGGCACACCCTGGCTCAGCGCGATCTGAACGTCGCCCGATGCCATAGCTGCGGACATTGCTGTACCGGTTTCAAAAGAAACCCAGTTCACTTTCATGCCGAGCGCTTCGTCATAGGCGCCGGATGCTTTGGCCGCCATCATCGGCATCGGCCACTCAAGGAAATACGCGACAGTGATTTCACCGTGGCCGTCGGCCGCTGCTGTCTGAGCTGTCATCGCCATTACCGCGCCCGCTACGAACGCGCATGCTGTCTTTTTGATCATTGTTTTCTCCCGTTGATCATCTGCCGGTCTGTCCTGTCCGGCCCTGTTTTGGTGCTCTACGGTCTTTCGCCGTTTACATTTCTTCCTGTGCACACATCCATCCAATGTCAGATTTCCTGTGCCTGCAAGTGCCTTATTGAGACAAAAGGACGAATTTTCAGACCTCTGCCACAAAAACGGACTTCTGCCCGCTGCGCGTCTGGTGCCGTCCCGGCCGCAGAGCAGCCTGCGGGTCCGGCCCCGTTTGCGCGCGACATACTGATGACGGAGGCGGCCACGATTAAATGTCCAGTTTCCGCACCCCGATGAGTCCAGTCTGTGCCTTCAGTCATTGCGCCGCCACTCCGCCTGGTCCCGCATCCGCAGAACCGCCATTGCCATCCCCGCGCCCAGCACCTGCGGCAGGCGGAATTTATACCGCGGGATGCCTGTCACCGGGAAAGGCAGCGCTTCCAGCGGCGTGCCCAGCGTCCGGCGGGCCAGCACCTGACCCATGACATGGCTCATCGCAACACCGCGCCCGTTATACCCCAGCCCGGCAACAACGCCCGGCGCCGGCTCGTGCAGATGCGGCACCCGGTCTTCCGTCAGGGCGATGTGCCCGCCCCAGAAGTGTTTCCAGACAGCGCCCTTCAGGCTCGGGAAGGTCTCGGGGGCATCCTTCAGGATCCAGCCGAAACCGCCCATACCGCCCAGCGGCCGCCGGAACCCGATCCCGCCAAACAGCATCTGCCCCCCGGCTCACGGCGCGCATACATAATAAGGCGGCGCGTGTCCGATATCGTATGACCCTGCGGCAGGATGGGCCCGATCTGCTCTTCGTCCAGCACACCCGTCGCCATCTGTGACGACATCAGCGGCAGCACCGATCCCTTCAGCCTGGCAATCAGGCCATCCGAATACCCGTTGGTCGCCACCACGACCTTTTCCGCATCCACCCTGTGCCCGTTGACCTGCAGATGCCAGCGGCCGTCCTGCCGGTCCATACCGCTCACAGGCGACCAGCTGAACACCTGCGCCCCTGCGGCCCGCGCCACACGGTCCAGCCCGCGCACCAGCGCCATGGGCTGCACCGCGCCACCACGCGCAGACACGGTGCCCGTCGCATATCCATGCGCACCGGTCAGGCGGATCACGTCCTCGCGCTCCATGAATTCAAAATCAGCGCCGTGCTCATTCCACAGCGCCGCATTGCGCCGCGCCACATCCCGTGCGGCGGCACAGTGATCCACCCGGATCCAGCCCTTCTGCCGCGCTTCGCACTGAATCTGATAGGCGCGGATAAAATCAAACAGATCATCGGCCGACCGCAGCGCGGTTTCCGTCATCCGCTCAAAATAGCGGGTCCCGACCGCTTTGCGCAGATCGTCAGGCTGCGCCACAGGCAGCATCGGATTCACCTGACCACCGTTGCGCCCCGACGCCCCGAACCCTACGTCGCCGGCCTCAAAGACCGCGACCGTAACTCCCGCTTCCGCGAGCTCCAGCGCTGTGCGCAGCCCGGTGAACCCCGCGCCCACAACAGCCACGTCCACAGTAAGGTCGCCCTCCAGCCTGTGCGCCGGGGCAGCATCGGGGGCGGTCACCCGCCAGAATGCGTCAGGTATCTGCATGCGCGCAGCATTTGTGCAGCCTCCCCTCGCGTCAATCACGAATGCGCGGGCCGCCGCACCACCTGAAAAACCGGCAAATCACCGGATAACCGTTAATTTACGGGACCCTGCGGGAAACAGGGCTTGCCCGCCCCCCGTTTCTGGCCTTATCTTTGCGGCACTTCTGGCCCTACTTGCAGTGCCTGAAAAACAGTCATCTCAGCCAAATCCGGATAGAATGCGATCCGATTTCACCTGATTCTATGTTAACAGAAAGGCCTGACCCATGGACGGCAATTTCAACGAGAACGACATCAGCCGCGTCGTCGAAGCGGACCGCGCGAACGTCTGGCACCACCTGATCCAGCACCAGCCCTTTTTCACCGGCGCTGATCCCAAGATCATCATCGAAGGCAAAGGCCTGCGCGTCTGGGACCAGAAAGGCGTAGAGCACATCGACGCGGTTTCCGGCGGCGTCTGGACAGTCAACGTGGGCTACGGCCGCGAAAGCATGGGCGATGCCGTGCGCGACGCGATCGTGAAAATGAACTTCTTCGGCGGCACTGTCGGCACTGTGCCCGGCGCGCTCTTTGCCGAACGGCTGATCGAAAAAATGCCGGGCCTCGACCGCGTTTATTATGCCAACTCCGGCTCAGAAGCGAACGAGAAGGCGTTCAAGATCGTGCGCCAGATCGCACACAAACGCTATGGCGGCAAAAAATATAAAATCCTCTACCGTGACCGCGACTATCATGGCTCGACCATCGCCTCGATGTCCGCCGGCGGCCAGGACGAGCGTAATGCGCAATACGGTCCGTTCACGCCTGGTTTCGTGCGCGTCCCGCACTGCCTGGAATACCGCAAGCACGAGCAGGAAGGCGCGCCTGAGCAGAACTACGGCGAATGGGCGGCCAACCAGATCGAGGAAGTGATCCTGCGCGAAGGTCCCGACACCGTGGGCGCGCTCTGCCCGGAGCCCGTGACCGCGGGCGGCGGCGTGATCGAAGCACCCGAAGGCTACTGGCCCCGCGTCGCCGAGATCTGCAAAAAGTACGACATCCTGCTGCACATCGACGAGGTCGTCTGCGGCGTGGGCCGGACCGGCACATGGTTCGGCTACCAGCACTACGGCATCCAGCCCGACCTCGTGACCATGGCCAAAGGCGTGGCCTCCGGCTATGCGGCGATCTCCGTGCTGGCGACCACCAACGCAGTCTTTGACATGTTCAAGGACGACAGCAGCGATCCGATGAACTACTTCCGCGACATCTCCACCTTTGGTGGCTGCACCGCGGGCCCGGCGGCAGCGCTGGAAAACATGCGGATCATCGAAGACGAGAACCTGCTCGAAAACACCACAGCCATGGGCGACTATATGCTCGACCAGCTGCGCGCCCTGCAGGACAAACACGCCGTGATCGGCGAGGTCCGCGGCAAGGGTCTCTTCCTCGGCGCCGAGCTCGTCGCAGACCGGGAGACCAAAGAGCCGCTGGCCGAGGCACAGGTTCAGGCCGTCGTCAAAGACTGTATGAGCCAGGCCGTCATCATTGGCGCCACCAACCGGTCGCTGCCGGGCCGCAACAACACCCTTTGCTTCTCGCCCGCGCTGATCGCCACCAAAGACGACATCAACCAGATCGTCGAAGCCGTCGACGGCGCAATGACCCGCGTCTTCGGCTGATACACTATATATAATGCCAAAAGGCCCCGGTTCCTGCCGGGGCCTTTTTTGCGTTTGTGCGGATGTCCGGAATGCGGACAAAGCTGTCGTAGCTCACGCCAGAGCGAAAAAGCCCCTTTCCTGCATGGACCATTGGACGAGTCAAGTCTCGCAAACTGCAAATCTGCTTTGGCGGCACCTGCATGCTCTTGGTCACCTCTCTGAACTCCCCGGCGATCGCCTCTTTCTTGAGTGCAACCGAAAAATTACATAAACGTCGACCGAGAAACGACAGGGGTACCGGTGAGCGTTCTTGTGCAAATCATTACGACGTTTGTTTTATGAGTGAAGTACGCGAAAAACACGAACCGGGCTTCTTTTTTCGGCTCGTCACTTCCGCAATCGAAGACCATTCAGCATTGCGCAATTTTTTTTCTGCACAATCGTCGCTTTTCTAATAATCCTCATTGGTGGGCTGGCGTTTAGTGACCCTTACTACTGCGGCACATTTTTGGATTGCACAGGGTCTTCTCTCCTCGGCTATAAGATACACAGTTTAGCCAAGTATAGCCCTCCATCTATACCTTATTTTTGGGCACTGTGGCTGGCTTTCTTTTGGTCAACAGTATCCTTCTCATTTATCATACTTCGAAACTTCACTCCTCTGGATGATATCATTATTAATCCGCGCAAGGATCCAGTGTTGCGCAAGCACTTACAACTTTTCATTGGTTGTGGGGTATTGGGCTGGTCCTTTCCAGCCACTCCAATTGAACCGATTGAAGGTTATCCAGTAGATTTTGCTGCAATTTCATTTTATCCATTAATTTTGGTTTTCGGAACCGGGGCGGCGGTGTTTGCCGCCTTCCCAATTGCTTTCTTTGGCATGCTTGCCAAAGTCATCGTAATGAGGAAGCGTATTTTGGAGTAGTCGGTTGATGAAGCCCGACCTTCATGATGAGTCGAATGGTGCTAATGGTAACAAGCCATTGATCGCGTTGCAGACCGGTAGCTGACCAACGCTGCTGTCAGTGTTTCCTACAGCATTCGACAGTCTTGGACTCTCACCGGTCATTCCCGACACCAACCCCGCGGACCGTTGATCTGCCCGCCGGAGTGCACCCGCGCGGCGGGACCGCAGGCGCGGGGTAAAGACTTTATTTGTGCTCCGCGCGCTGCGCACCGACGCAATACCGACGTTTCACCGACGTGATACCGACAGCGTACCGACGGCCAAGACTTGCCAAATTCTTGTATTAATGATACTCACGGTTTCATTAATTGGCAAAATGGCTTGTATAACGTATTGATTACAGGGCACCTTTTTCGCATTTTGCCGGGAATTTAATACCAGATTGCTTCATGCGTAAGTCCAGTGTAAGATGCTCACATGGCGCTCCCTGTCGAAACCTTCTTTCTGCACCCTGACGCTCAGGGCACGCTGCAGTCGCAGATCCAGCAGATGATTGCGCAGGGCATCCTGTCGGGCCGGTTCCAGCGGGGCGAGAAACTGCCATCGACACGCAAACTCGCCAGCCACCTCGGCGTCAGCCGGATCACCGTGACCATCGCTTACACCGAACTGCTGGCAAATGACTATCTCTCGTCGCGCGGACGCTCGGGCTATTACGTCTCTGAGAACGCGCCCGTACCGCCCGCCTTTGCCCCCAGTCAGAGCGGCCCGGACGCCATCGACTGGACCCGCGCCATCGGTCAGAAATTCTCGGGCGGGGACATGCCCCGCAAACCGCCGAACTGGGCCAGCTACCGCTATCCGTTCATCTACGGCCAGGCCGATCCTTCCCTTTTTGACCACGCAAACTGGCGCATCTGCGCCCTCAAAGCGCTGGGGCAAAAGGATTTCACGGCGCTGACCACGGATTACTACGACCAGGACGATCCGCAGCTCATCGAATTTATCGCCCGGCACACACTGCCCCGGCGCGGGATTGCGGCCCGTCCTGAACAGATCCTGATCACCCTGGGCGCTCAGAACGCGCTCTGGCTGACGACCCAGATCCTGCTGACCCAGCGCCGGCGCGCGGCGCTCGAAGACCCCTGTTATCATGCGCTTAGGGACATTCTGTCGCAGTCTCGCTGTCACGTCACACCCGTGCGGGTCGACAGCGACGGCATGCCCCCTGACGCAATTCCGCCCGACACGGATGTGATCTTTACCACGCCCAGCCACCAGTGTCCGACGACCGGCACGATGCCCATGCACCGCCGCCATGATCTGCTGAAACGGGCGGCGGAAATGGACGCGCTGATCGTGGAAGATGACTACGAATTTGAGATGTCCTTTCTCAAAAGCCCGTCCCCCGCGCTAAAGAGCCTCGATACCGATGGCCGCGTGATCTATGTGGGCAGCTTCTCAAAATCGCTCTTTCCCGGCCTGCGCCTGGGGTATCTGGTGGGCTCGGAACCCTTTATCCGGGAGGCCCGCGCCCTGCGCGCTTCGGTGCTGCGGCACCCTCCGGGGCACGTCCAGCGCACAGCCGCCTACTTCCTGTCGCTGGGCCATCACGACGCGCTGATCCGGCGCATGGGCACCGCCCTGCACGAACGCCGCGAAGTCATGACAAAGGCCATCGCCGACCAGGGGTTGCAGATCGCCGGACAGGGCGCCAACGGCGGCTCATCGTTCTGGATGCGTGCGCCGGAAAATGTCGATACCCAGGAGCTGGCCCGCCGTCTGCAGAACCGCAGCGTCCTGATTGAACCCGGGCATTCGTTTTTCGCAGGGCCGGACCAGCCCGGCGAATTCTACCGCCTGGCCTATTCCTCCATCCCCGCCCCGCGTATTGCCGAAGGGGTTTCACTGGTCGCATCAGAAATTCAGGATATGGCCAATCTGGCCCTAGTCCGATCCTGATCTGGCCCTAACACGCCGTTTACGTAAACATTACTGTCTCACCAAACCAAGAATCGCCAACTCAGCCCTCAGGAGCACCCGCCATGAAGATGACGACCGAAGAAGCCTTTGTAAAAACACTCCAGTCGCATGGGATCGAACATGCGTTCGGGATCATCGGCTCGGCCATGATGCCCATCTCCGACATCTTCCCGGATGCCGGTATCCAGTTCTGGGATTGTGCGCACGAAGGCTCCGCCGGCATGATGTCCGACGGTTACACCCGCGCCACCGGCAAGGTGTCCATGATGATCGCCCAGAACGGCCCGGGCATCACCAACTTCGTGACCGCGGTCAAAACCGCATACTGGAACCACACACCGCTCCTCCCGGTCACCCCGCAGGCGGCGAACAAGACCATCGGTCAGGGTGGCTTCCAGGAAGTTGAGCAGATGAAACTGTTCGAAGACATGGTGGCCTATCAGGAAGAAGTGCGTGACCCGACCCGCGTGGCCGAGGTTCTGGCCCGCGTCATCGCCAAAGCCAAGCGCCTCAGCGGCCCGGCACAGATCAACATCCCGCGCGACTTCTGGACCCAGGTCGTGGACATCGAAATCCCCGAGCCGATCGAATTCGAAGCCTCCCCCGGCGGCGAAGGCTCTGTGGCCAAAGCGGCGGAAATCCTGTCCAACGCCAAGAACCCTGTCATCCTGAACGGTGCCGGTGTGGTTCTGTCCAAAGGCGGCATCGAAGCCTCCAAAGTGCTGGCCGAGCGTCTCGACGCACCGGTCTGCGTGGGCTACCAGCACAACGACGCTTTCCCGGGCAACCATCCGCTCTTCGCCGGTCCGCTGGGCTACAACGGCTCCAAGGCAGGCATGCAGCTGATCAAAGAGGCCGATGTGGTTCTCTGCCTCGGCACCCGTCTGAACCCGTTCTCCACTCTGCCCGGCTACGGCATTGAGTACTGGCCCGCAGATGCGACCATCATTCAGGTGGACATCAACCCCGACCGCATCGGCCTGACCAAGAAGGTCACCGTGGGCATCGTCGGCGACGCCGCAAAAGTGGCCAACGGCATCACAGCACAGCTGAGCGACGATGCAGGCGACTCAGGCCGCGCCGAGCGCAAGGCAAAAATCGCCCAGACCAAATCTGCATGGGCGCAGGAACTGACCTCGCTGACACACGAGCAGGACGATCCCGGCACCGACTGGAACGTACGTGCCCGTGCGGCCAAGCCTGACTGGATGTCCCCGCGTATGGCGTGGCGTGCGATCCAGTCCGCGCTGCCCGTGGAGGCGATCATCTCGTCCGACATCGGCAACAACTGCGCCATCGGCAACGCCTACCCGGCGTTTGAGGAAGGCCGCAAGTACCTGGCACCGGGCCTCTTTGGTCCCTGCGGCTACGGTCTGCCCGCCATCGTTGGTGCGAAAATCGGCCAGCCGGACGTACCGGTTGTCGGTTTCGCCGGTGACGGCGCCTTCGGCATCGCGGTGAACGAGCTGACAGCGATCGGTCGTGGCGAATGGCCGGCGATCACACAGATCGTCTTCCGCAACTACCAGTGGGGTGCAGAAAAGCGTAACTCGACACTCTGGTTTGACGACAACTTCGTCGGCACTGAGCTCGACACAGACGTGTCCTATGCCGGTATCGCGAATGCCTGTGGTCTCAAGGGTGTTGTTGCCCGCACGCAGGAAGAGCTGACCGACGCTCTGAACCAGGCAATCAAGGACCAGATGGAAAACGGCGTGACCACGCTGATCGAAGCCATGATCAACCAGGAACTGGGTGACCCGTTCCGCCGTGATGCGATGAAGAAGCCTGTCGAAGTTGCTGGCATCAGCAAAGACGACATGCGTCCGCAGACTGCCTGAGGGTGCATCCACGCACCTGCATAAAGAAAGGGTCCAGGCCATGAGCGTACTGCGCGATCTGACAGAGCGCGCCAGCGCCCGGCCTGCCCACATCGTGATGAGCGAAGGCCACGATCCCCGGATCGTGGCCGGCGCCATTGCCGCCGTAAAAGCCGGCACCGCGCGGATCACCCTGGTGGGCCCGCACAATGACGTCGCCGCGCAACTGGTCGCCGCGGGCGAGCCGAACAATCCTGCAATTCAGATCGAGGACCCGGAAACCTCCGCGCTGTCCCCTGAATTTGCCACCGCCTTCCATGAGCTCCGCAAACACAAGGGTGTCACGCCCGGGGTTGCAGAGGCACAAGTACAGAACCCGCTGGTCTTTGCTGCGATGATGGTCCGCCAGGGCCATGCTGACGGCACCGTCGGGGGTGCTGTTGCCACCACCTCTGACACGGTGCGCGCCGCCCTGCAGGTGATCGGCAAAGCACCCGATGCGGCCCTCGTTTCCAGCTTTTTCCTTATGGCGCTGCCCGAAAACCACCCCTCCGGCCGCGACGCGATGATCTTTGGTGACTGCGGTCTGGTGATTGATCCCTCGTCCGAGGAGCTCGCCGCCATTACCGTCGCCTCGTCTGCTTCCTGCCGTCAGCTGCTGGGCGTTGAACCGGTGGCCGCACTGCTGTCCTTTTCCACTATGGGCTCGGCAAAACACCCGAAGGTCACCAAAGTGGCCGACGCCGTAGCCCTGCTGCGCGAAAACCACCCCAACCTCAAAGCCGACGGCGAACTGCAGTTCGACGCGGCCTTTGTGCCGGAGGTCGCCGCGTCCAAAGCCAAAGGCTCGGATGTGGCAGGCCAGGCCAACGTGATGATTTTCCCGAACCTCGATGCAGGCAACATCGGCTATAAGATTGCCCAGCGCATCGGCGGGGCCGAGGCCATCGGCCCGGTGCTGCAGGGCCTAGCCAAACCCGCAAATGACCTCAGCCGTGGCTGCACTGCCGCGGATGTGACCAACATGATCGCCGTGACCGTCCTGCAGGTCGCGCGTTAACCCAGGAGAGCTTTCCATGAACCAGCCAGTCCTCGACCTGAGCCCGAAAGTCTCCGATGAGGTGCGCAAGACCACCTGTTACATGTGCGCCTGCCGCTGCGGCATCAACGTGCACATGAAAGACGGCAAAGTCGCGTACATCGAAGGCAACAAAGATCACCCCGTGAACCAGGGCGTGCTCTGCGCCAAGGGCTCGGCAGGCATCATGCAGGTCAACGCCCCCTCGCGTCTACGCAAACCGCTGAAGCGTGTGGGCGAGCGCGGCTCCGGCGAGTTCGAAGAGATCGAATGGGACGAGGCCCTGAAAATCGCCACCGAATGGCTGGCACCGGTGCGCCGCGACAACCCGTCGAAACTCGCCTTCTTTACGGGTCGTGACCAGTCGCAGTCGTTCACCTCCTTCTGGGCACAGAACTTCGGCACCCCGAACTACGCTGCCCACGGCGGCTTCTGTTCGGTCAACATGGCCGCGGCGGGCATCTACACCATGGGCGGGGCCTTCTGGGAATTCGGCCAGCCGGACTGGGATCACACCAAACTCTTCATGCTCTTCGGCGTGGCCGAGGATCACGACAGTAACCCGATCAAAATGGGCATCGGCAAAATCAAAGCGCGCGGCGCACGGGTGATCGGTGTGAACCCGATCCGCACCGGCTACAACGCTGTGGCCGACGACTGGGTCGGCATCACGCCCGGCACCGACGGCCTCTTTATCCTGGCGATGATCCAATGCCTGATGAAAGCGGGCAAAATGGATCTCAACTATCTCGCGCAATACACCAATGCGCCGGTGCTGGTGATCAACAACCCGGGCGCTGCCGATCATGGCCTGCTGATGCGGGACGAGAACGGCAAAGAACTGGTGATCGATCGCGTGACCGGCAAGCTCACGCCCTTTGACCAGCCCGGCGTCAAACCAGACCTCGCCGCCACGTATGAGGCAGATGGCCGGACCCACCGCCCCGTCTTCCACCAGATGGCGGATATGTATCTCGATGATCAATACGCGCCGGAAAACGTGGCCGACCGCTGCGGCATCCCCGCTGACCGCATCCGTGCCATCGCCGCCGAACTGGCCCGCGTGGCGTTCGAGGAAAGCTTCGAACTTGATCACACCTGGACCGATTTCCGCGGCGAAACGCACGACAAAATGATCGGCCGCCCGGTCTCTTTCCACTCCATGCGCGGCATCTCCGCCCACGCCAACGGGTTCCAGACCTGCCGCGCCCTGCACACGCTGCAGATCATCCTCGGCACCGTCGAAGTGCCCGGCGGCTTCCGGTTCAAACCGCCCTATCCGAAACCGGCCACGGCCCACCCGAAACCGCACTGCAAGGTCACACCGGACACGCCCCTCGATGGCCCGCACCTGGGCTTTGTGCACGGTCCTGATGATCTGGCACTCTGCGAAGACGGCTCGCCGGCGCGCATCGACAAGGCCTTCACCTGGGAAAACCCCATGTCCAGCCACGGGCTGATGCACATGGTGATCTCCAACGCCTACGCGGGTGACCCGTACAAAATCGACGTGCTGTTCATGTATATGGCCAACATGTCCTGGAACTCGTCCATGAACACCCGCGGCGTGATCGACATGCTGACGGACAAGGACGAGAACGGCGACTACGTCATCCCGAAACTGATCTATTCGGATGCCTACAGCTCCGAAATGGTCGCTTATTCCGATCTGGTGCTGCCCGACACGACCTATCTGGAACGCCACGACTGCATCTCGCTGCTCGACCGTCCGATCTGCGAAGCCGACGCCGCCGCGGATGCGATCCGCTGGCCCGTGATCGAGCCCGACCGCGACGTCAAAGGCTTCCAGTCCATGCTCTGCGAGCTGGGCGCGATGCTGGGCCTGCCGGGCTTTGTGAATGAGGACGGCAGCCAGAAATACGCGGATTACGGTGACTATATCGTCAACCACCAGCGCAAACCGGGCATCGGCCCGCTGGCCGGATTCCGCGGCGAAAACGGTGACCAGTCCGGCCGCGGTGAGGTAAACCCCAACCAGCTGGACCGCTACATTGAAAACGGCGGCTTCTTTGTCGAACACATCCCCGATGGGGCGAATTACTACAAACCCTGGAACGCCGCCTACCAGGACTGGGCTGTGGGCATGGGGCTTTACGACAAACCCGAGCCCTATCTCTTCTCGCTCTACTCCGAGCCGATGCGCCGCTTCCAGCTGGCCGCAGAGGGCCATGGCGACCGCCAGCCACCCGAATACCTGCGCGCCCGTATCAAAGAGAAAATGTCGCCCCTGCCGATCTGGTATTCTTCCGAGGAAGAAAACAAGGTCGATGAATTCCCGGTCACGGCCCTCACCCAGCGCCCGATGGCGATGTACCACTCCTGGGGGTCCCAGAACGCCTGGCTCAGACAACTGCACGGCCACAACCCGCTTTACCTGCCCACAAAGCTGATGCGGGAAAACAACCTCTCGGACGGCGACTGGGCAAAGGTGACATCGCCACACGGCGAGATCACGGTACCCGTCCTGGAAATGGCCGCGCTCAACGAAAACACGGTCTGGACCTGGAACGCGATCGGCAAACGCAAAGGCGCCTGGGCGCTCGAGGAAAACGCACCCGAAGCCACCCGCGGCTTCCTGCTCAATCACCTCATCCACGAGTTGCTGCCACCCAAAGGCGACGGTCTGCGCTGGGCCAACTCTGATCCGATCACCGGCCAGGCCGCCTGGTTCGACCTCAAGGTGCGGATCGAAAAAGCCACACCACCGGACGAATCCAAACCCGGTTTTGACGCGATAAAATCGCCCGTCGGCAAAGGTCCCAAAGACCTGAAATGGAAGGTGGGCAAATGACCCTTCTTCTGGCCGGAAATATCCCGGGGTCCGGGGCAGCGCCCCGGAAAATCCTCCTTAACAACACCCTGCACCACCGCACGCCGCGCACCGACGTAATACCGACGTAATACCGACGTTAAACCGACACGATACCGACGCCGCACCGACGGCCAGAAAAGAGGGCCGAACATGACCACTCTGCCAGCACAGACCGACAAGAAACTGGGCCTCGTGATCGACCTCGATACCTGCGTCGGCTGCCACGCCTGCGTGATCTCCTGCAAAGGCTGGAACACCGAAAACTACGGCGCGCCCCTGTCGGATCAGAACGCTTACGGCGCCGACAACAACGGCACCTTCCTCAACCGCGTGCACTCCTTCGAGGTCCAGCCCGAAGGTGACGCCGCCGCCCAGCTTATCCACTTCCCCAAGTCCTGCCTGCACTGCGAGGACGCGCCCTGTGTGACGGTCTGCCCGACCGGTGCCAGCTACAAACGGGTCGAGGACGGCATCGTTCTGGTGAACGAATCCGACTGTATCGGCTGCGGCCTCTGCGCCTGGGCCTGCCCTTACGGCGCGCGCGAACTCGACCAGGCCGAAGGCGTGATGAAGAAGTGCACGCTCTGCGTCGACCGGATCTATAACGAGAACCTGCCCGAGGAAGACCGCCAGCCTGCCTGTGTGCGCACCTGCCCCGCCGGTGCCCGTCATTTTGGTGATCTGGGCGATCCCGACAGCGACGTCAGCAAGCTGGTCGCCGAGCGTGGTGGCATGGACCTGATGCCCGAGCAGGGCACCAAACCTGTGAACAAATACCTGCCCCCGCGGCCCAAGGACGAGATGCCGGAATTCGATGTACTGGCCCCCTTCCTGGAACCTGTGGCAGAGGAGCCCAAAGGCTTCCTCGGCTGGCTTGACAAAACACTGGAGAAACTCTGATGCATCCCGCACCTTCCGTCATTTTCTTCACTGTTTTCAGCGGCCTGGGCTTTGGCCTGCTGACCTGGCTGGGCCTTGGCTACCCTGCAGTCACCGGCTGGACAGCCTTCGCGTTCTTCGCCATCGCCTACGCCATGGCCGTGGGCGGTCTTCTGTCTTCGACCTTCCACCTTGGCCGGCCCGAACGGGCGATCAAAGCCTTCACTCAATGGCGCTCCAGCTGGCTCAGCCGCGAAGCCTGGTGCGCTGTAGGTGCACTGGTGGTCATGGGCCTGTATGGCGCGGGCCTCGTGTTTCTGGGCGAACGCTACAGCCTGCTTGGCATCATCGGAGCTGCCCTGTCGATGGCTACTGTTTTCACCACCTCGATGATCTACACCCAGCTGAAAACCATCCCGCGCTGGAACATGCCCGTCACACCGGTCAAGTTCCTGTCGCTTTCGCTGGCAGGTGGCGCACTGCTCTCCGGCCAGGTTACCGCAGCGCTCGTGCTGCTGGTCATCGCGGGTGCCGTGCAGCTGGTCACATGGAACATGGGGGACAAGGCGCTGGCCAGCTCCGGGACCGACATGGCTTCTGCCACCGGACTGGGCAGCATCGGCAGTGTCCGCGCTTTTGAGCCACCACACACCGGCACCAACTATCTGCTGCGCGAATTCGTGCACGAGATCGGCCGTAAACACAGCCAGAAACTGCGGATCATTTCGCTGGTTCTGATGGTCGTGCTGCCGGTTGTGCTGCTGTCACTGCCGTTCTCACATTTCCTGGCGCTGCTCGCCGTGATCAGCCACGTGGCAGGTGTGCTGACCGCGCGCTGGCTCTTCTTTGCAGAGGCCGAACACGTGGTCGGCCTTTACTACGGCAAACGCTGAAGCGGCATCCGCCGTTCGACGATCCGCGCCATAATGGACGCGCCAACGGGCAGGATCTCCTCGCCCAGAACAAAGCCCGGGTTGTGCAGCGGCAGCGTGCCGCTGTGCCCCAGGCTGCAATAGGCCCCCGGCACCACGCGCAGCATGTCGGCGAAGTCCTCGGACCCTGTGGTGGGCGCATCGTCTGCTGAGACATTCTCCGGCCCCACGATGTCTGCCGCCGCTTCCACATAGGCCTCTGACAGGTCGTCATCGTTGATCAGCACATCGAACACCGGGCGCAGATCGAGATGAATTTTCACGCCATGTGCCACGGCATAGCCATCACAGATGGCCTGCATCCGGTCAGCCGCAATCCGGTATATTTCATCGCGGAAATACCGGATCGTCCCGGCAAGGGTCGCAGTGCCCGGAACAACGTTGTAGGCCGAGCCCGCATTCAGCTGCGTCACCGACAGCACACAGGTATCCTGCGGCGGGATGTTGCGCGCCAGCACTGTGTTCAGCTCGGTCGCAAGGCTGGCGGCCACCATCAGCGCATCACGGGATTCGTCGGGGTGCGCGGCATGGCTGCCTGTCCCTTCAACCCGGATGTCAAAGAACGCCGCCCCTGCAAGTGCTGCCCCCTTGCAGATGCCGAATTTTCCCGGAACACCCGTCGGATAATTGTGCATTCCGTAAATCTCGTCACAGGGAAACCGCTCAAAAAGCCCGTCCGCGATCATGCCCCGCGCACCGCCAAGCCCCTCTTCGGCGGGCTGAAAAATCAGTACTGCGGTCCCGTCAAAATCGCGCGTTCCCGCCAGGTGCTTTGCCGCACCCAGTAGCATTGTTGTATGCCCGTCGTGCCCGCAGGCATGCATCACCCCGTCGTTCTCAGAAGCCCAGGCCAGCCCGGTATCCTCAACGATCGGCAGCGCATCCATATCGGCACGCAGCCCCACGCGCCGGTTGCCCTGACCCCGCCCGTGCACAAGTGCCACAACACCCGTACCGGCAATGCCGGTGGTGATCTCATCCACGCCGTAGGCCTGCAGTTTCTCGGCCACAATGCGGCTGGTGCGGCTCTCCTGGAAACCAATCTCCGGATGCGCATGCAGGTCGCGGAAAACCGCAATCAGTTCGTCTTCGCTCGCAGCAATTTCAGGCAGGATATTCATGGGCAACGCTCCGGTGTGAGAATACCGGCAACTATGATCAGCTGTGCGCCCGCGTCAACAACGGGTGGGGCGCTGGCCCCACCCGGAATTTCAGTTCATCAGACCTGCGTGGCGCAGGCCGTTGTCTACCAGCGCGCGGGTGTCGTCCGACAGACCCGTCAGCGGCAGGCGCACTTCGTCCGAGCACAGATCAAGCTGTGACATCGCGTATTTCACGCCCACGAGGCCGGGTTCGGTAAAGATCGCCTTGTGCAGCGGCATCAGACGGTCCTGGATCTCCAGCGCCGAGGCATAGTCACCGGCAAGACAGGCGGCCTGCATCTGGCTCAGCAGACGCGGTGCCACATTTGCTGTAACCGAAATACAGCCCGTGCCGCCCTGTGCGTTAAAGCCATGCGCGGTCGCATCCTCACCCGACAGTTGGATAAAGTCCGGCCCGCAGGTGATCCGCTGATCACAGACCCGCGCCAGATCGCCGGTAGCGTCTTTGACGCCGACAATGCGGGGCAGTTCGGCAAGTTTACCCATAGTCTCCGGGCTCATATCCACGACCGAGCGGCCGGGGATGTTGTAGATGATGATCGGCAGTTCGGCACAGTCATGCAGGGCTGTAAAATGCGCGATCAGCCCGGACTGGGTGGGCTTGTTGTAGTATGGCGTCACCACCAGCGCGGCATCTGCGCCAACAGATTCGGCATGGCGCACCAGGCGGATTGCCTCGGTGGTGTTGTTGGAACCTGCGCCCGCGATGACCGGCACACGGCCGGCTGCAGCCTTAACAACTTCCTCGACCACTACCTCGTGTTCGCGGTGTGTCAGGGTCGGGCTTTCGCCGGTTGTTCCCACCGGAACAAGGCCATTACTGCCCTCTCCGATATGCCATTCGACGAGTTTCTTGAGTGTCTCCAGATCCAGCTCGCCGTTCCGAAACGGCGTGACGAGGGCAGGCATTGAGCCTTTGAACATGTTCACGCTCCTTTTAGTTGTGGCCGGCAAATGGCCTGGGTTTTACCATCTTTTAAGCACGATCGTGATTTGATCGTGTTCAGTGACGGTCTATGCTCAGAGGCTCTAGCCTTCAAACGTTGGGAAATGCAAGTGATCAGACGCCAGCTGATGATTCTCGGGCTCGTTTTATTGACGGCTCTGCCTGCGGCAGCTGAACGGCCCCGGCCGCTTGCACTGGCTTTTGATGCGCTGCGCAGCGGCAACTGGCAGGATGCCGCGCGTGTTGCGGCCAAGGATGGTGATATTGCCGCTGACATCGTCGAATGGGCGCGCCTGCGTGATGGGCGTGGCTCTGCGGCCGAGGTCACAGCCTTCCTGTCGCGCCGACCGGACTGGCCGGGTGAAAGACTTCTGCGCCGCAAGTCCGAGGAAGCGATTTCGCGCGCGGGTACCGCCACAGTAACCGCCTTCTTTTCTGACACTCCGCCGCAGACCCCGGCGGGTGTTCTCGCTTTTGCCGATGCCCGCAATGATGTAGGTGTACCGGAAGAAGCGCGCGCACTAGTTGTAAATGCCTGGCGAAACTTCCGGATGAGCGCGGACGAACAGGCGACGTTTCAGTCACGCTTCGGGGGGTACCTGCGCGGGCACCACGATGCGCGGCTCGATACAATGCTGTGGCGAGGGTCCTACAGCAACGCGCGCCGCATGTTCCCGCTGGCCTCCGACGGCGCTGTTGCGGCCGCAAAAGCGCGCATTGCACTGCGCGAGGGAGAGAAGGGCGTAGACGGGCTGATCGCATCGGTACCGTCATCACATGCAAACAGTGGCGGGCTGCAGTACGACAGGTTCATCTGGCGCGCCCGCAAGGGACGCACAGACGATGCCAAAGCGCTGCTGCGCGCCACGTCGGTCAGTGCAGAGGCGCTCGGACGGCCCGGCGACTGGGCGAACCGGCGCAGATCACTCGCCCGGGACGAAATGCGCAACGGCGACCCGGAGCGGGCCTATGAACTGGCGTCGCGACATTTTCTGAAAGCAGGCTCTGATTACGCAGATCTCGAATGGCTTTCCGGGTTCATTGCCCTGCGCAAGCTGAAGGAACCGGAGACAGCGCTGAAGCATTTTGAGAACCACAGCGCAGCGGTGAAATCGCCCATTTCCAGGGGCGTGCGGGCTACTGGCGCGGTCGCGCGCTGGAAGCGATGGGCGATGTGGCTGCGGCGGATCAGGCGTATCTGGACGCCGCGCAATACCAGACATCCTTTTACGGTCTGCTGGCGGCGGAACGTGCCGGTGTCGCCTTTGACATGGATCTTGCCGGTGAAACGGCGGTCGGCGACTGGCGTCAGTCTGCGCTGGTATCCGATGACGTTTTTCAGGCCGGGCTGCTCCTCCTGGCCTCCGGTGAGCTGAGCCTGGCGGAGCGGTTCTGGACGCACCTGACGGAAAGCCTCGACCGCAATGACGCGGGTCTGCTGGCACAGGCCGCGCTTGATCTGGAAGAACCACACCTTGCGGTGATGATCGGCAAACGCGCGGCGCGCCAGGCTATCGTTATACCGGGCGGGTATTACCCGCTGCACCCTGTGGCACGTCAGGATCTGCCGATGGCCCCGGAAATGACCCTCGCCATTGCCCGTCGCGAGAGCGAATTTGATCCGTCCGTGCAAAGCGGTGTCGGCGCGCGCGGCCTGATGCAGATCATGCCCGCCACCGGGCGCGAAGTTGCAAAACGCCTTGGGCGGCTGCAGCGGCACAGTACGGACCGTCTGATCACCGATCCGGCCTATAATGCGGAACTGGGGGCGACCTATCTGTCGGTGATGGCAGGCCGGTTCCGCGGCAATGTTGTGATGATGTCCGCGGCCTACAACGCCGGTCCCAGCCGGCCGGACCGCTGGATGCAAACCTATGGCGATCCGCGGCGTGGCACCGTGGATATCGTGGACTGGATTGAACACATCCCTTTCCGTGAAACCCGCAACTATGTGATGCGGGTCGCAGAAAGTCTGCCGGTCTACCGCGCGATGCTTGGCAAGGATCCGATGCCGGTGCCCTTCACCGAGGAACTGACCGGTTCAACGCTGCTGGCGTTCGCGCCAAAGGGTGAATAATCCGGCACCCACGATCACCAGCGCACCGACCGCAACCTCCGGGCGGATGTTTTCACCAAACACCAGCAGGCCGATGGCCGCTGCAAAAACCAGCTGGAAGTAGGCAAAGGGCTGTATGGCACTCGCTTCGGCCAGCTCGTAACACCGGATCAGCAGCCAGTGACCCAGCGCGCCCGTGACACACAGCACCGACATCCAGGCCCAGTCCGGGGCCGACATCGGCTCCCACAGCCAGAGGCCCGGTCCGGTCAGCACCACAGCACCCACGGTGCCGGTCCAGAAAAAGCTCGTTGCTGTGGTGTCCAGCCGCGCCGCAAACCGGGTCAGCAGCGCATAAAGCGCAAACATCGCTGACGCCACAAGCGGGACAATCGCGGCCGGATCAAAAACGCCAACCCCGGGCTGCAGGATGATCATGACACCCACGAACCCGGCGGCAATCGCCAGCCAGCGGCGCCAGCCCACCCGCTCGCCCAGCACCGGTCCGCTCAGCGCAGCCACAAAAAGCGGATAACAGGCAAAAACCGCATGGCTTTCCACCAGTCCCAAGAGCGTAAAGCCAGCCACCATCACACAAACCTCTGTGGCCAGCAGAAAGCCCCGAAAAGCCTGCATAACCGGTTGTTTCGTCGCCGCAGCCGCTCGGATGCCACCCGCTTTTCGAGCGGCCACGGCCACCACGAATGCGGCAAAAAACCAATAGCGGATCATAATGACCATGATCACATTGTAGCTTCCCGCGAGGTGGCGCGAGATGCCGTCCTGCAGGGCAAACACGAATGTGGTCAGCAGCATCAGAAGCACCGCCGCGCGCAGATTGTCGGGCTTCGTCACGATCGCAGCACGCCCCGGCTCATATGCCGTTTGCGTCCGTAGCCGGGGCTGCGTGTTACCTCAAAACCGGCAGCCTCCAACCCGCGCCGCACGAAACCTGCAGCAGTGTAGGTCGCAAAACTGCCCCCTGAGCGGGTGTGCGCGCCGACCTCGTGCATCAGTTCAGGCGACCAGAGGCCCGGGTTTTTCGCCGGTGAAAACCCGTCGAGAAACCAGGCATCGGCCTGACCGCCCCATGCGGGTAGGGTCTCGTTTGCATCGCCGGTCAGCACATTCAGATGCACACCGGGCAGGATTTCGGCGCAACATCCCTCCGGGCCCCAGTGTGCCAACAGCAATCCTGCAGGGTCGCTCAGTTCCGGAAAAGCATTCAACGCGCGCTGCATGTCTTTGACCGACATCGGAAAAGCCTCAAACGAGGTGAAGGTCAGAGGACCCGGGGCTCCTGCCACCTGCCAGGCCAGAACCGTGGTCAGAAAATTCAGGCCGGTGCCAAAGCCAAGCTCGGCAATATGAAATCCTGGACCGAAACGCGCAGGCAGGTCATTGCCGTCAAGAAACACATGCCGCGTTTCGGCCAGACCGTTTTCAAGACTGAAGTAAGGATCATCGAACTGTTCAGATACCGGCACGTCTCCGGGTTTCCAGCTCAGTTCAGCCGTCTGGTTCTGCACGGTTCAGCCCTGTAAGATGTCAGCAGTCAGGCGGGACACTGGGACAGAAGGCAGTCTTTGGCAATGGTCGATATTACAGTCCGCGGCGCGGGCATTCTGGGGCTGAGCATCGCCTGGATCTGTACCGAACGCGGCGCAACCGTGCAGGTCATCGATCCGAACGGTCCCGCCGCGGGCAGCAGCGGGGGTGTTGTCGGTGCACTGGCGCCGCATGTCCCAGAAAACTGGAACCCGAAAAAAGCCTTCCAGCTCGACAGTCTGCTGGCAGCGGCGACCTTCTGGCAACGCGCGCGGGACGCAGGCGGTGTTGATCCCGGGTATCTGCGCAGTGGCAGGCTGCAACCCATAGCGGACGAACATGCGCGGCAGATCGCGGAGAACCGGCGCAACACAGCCCGCGCGCTGTGGAAGGATCATGCGGTCTGGGCCGTTGAACCGGTACCGGATGATCCGTGGGGGCCGGCAAGCCCCTCGGGGTATGTGATCCGCGATACGCTCAGCGCGCTGATCCATCCCCGCCAGGCCTGTATGGCACTGGTCGCCGCCCTTGAGACACGGGGCGTCGGGGTGATGCCCACAGGCGCAGACAGCGGGCGTATCGTCTGGGCCGCCGGCGTTGCCGGTCTGGAAATGCTGAACGAACGCCACCACCGGGCGGTCGGAAACGGCGTGAAAGGGCAGGCAGCCGTCCTGCAGCACGACGCGGCCGGGCGCCCACAGCTCTTCGCAGATGGGGTGCACATTATCCCGCACCTCAACGGCACGGTGGCAATCGGATCGACCTCAGAGCGGGAATACGAAGACCCGACATCGACTGACGAACAGCTTGATGCGCTGGTGGACAAAGCCCGCAGGCTGGTGCCTGCACTTGCCAATGCGCCGGTCGTCGAACGCTGGGCGGGTGTGCGGCCGCGGGCGCGCAGTCGTGCGCCAATGCTGGGGTCATGGCCGGACCGGCCCGGACATTTCATTGCAAACGGCGGGTTCAAGATCGGGTTTGGGATGGCGCCGGGGATCGCCGCGGTCATGGCCGATCTCGTTCTGGAAGACCGCGACACCATTCCGGACGGATTCGGCGTCAGCGCGTCGCTATGACCTGACCACGGCAGTGGCTTCCATACACTGCCGCCCGTCTGACGCGCGCACCCACAACCGCGTACCATTGCGGCAGAGTTCTGCCGTCTCATGGTGCATGAGCGGCGCTGTCGCGCGAAAGGCAAACCGTTCAAGCGGCCCAAGCTCAGCTGCGGCGAACAGCATCAGTTTCTGCGCCAGCAGCGGGCCGTGCACCACCAGACCGTCATAGCCTTCGGCCTCGCGCGCATAGGTTTCGTCGTAATGAATTCGGTGCCCATTGAAGGTCAGCGCGGAATACCGGAAGAGCTGCGTGCTCGTGAACGCTGCGGGCTGCATTGTCTCTTCGTCCGTCGCGGCCACCGGCGCCACAGGGCGCGCGGCCTCTGCACGGGCCGGTTCGCGATAAACGAGGTCCTGCCGTTCCGTCACGCAGAGCTGTCCGTCCTGCCGGATTTCATGGCGTAGCGTTACCAGCGCCAGCGGACCACTGCGGCCCGTTTTGCGCGCCAGATTTTCACATATACTCGTTTTCTCAGCCGCCACCCCCGCCCGAAAAGGCGCGCCAAAAACCAGCCGGCCGCCGGCCCACATCCGGCGTGGCAACCCGGTCTCCGGGATCAGTCCGCCGGGGCGGGGATGACCGTCCGCACCAAGCTCGGACGCAGGGCGCGCATCCCAGAAATAAAGCTGGTGGAAAAAGGGTGGCAGCGGATCACCGGCGGAAATGTGCCCCGGCACCCCCAGTGTTGCCAGCAATGCATTCGCGCGCGCCGGGTCAACCGTGTCGCTTTGACTTGTCGCGGGCGGCGTTGCATCCTGCATGCGCATAACCTTTCCTGCGAAACAGGTGCCATGAGCCAGAGCGAATTTCAATGCCGTGTCAGGACCTTCGACCATCTCGTGCTGACCGTCGCCAGCATTCCGGAATCCGTCAGATTTTATACCCAGGTGCTCGGCATGCGCGGGCGTCAGTTTGATGCAGCAGACGGCTCACGCCGCTGGGCGCTGACCTTTGGCCAGAATAAGATCAACCTGCACCAGAAAGGCCGCGAATTTGAACCGAAGGCGGCACACGCGCACCCCGGGACAGCGGATCTGTGTTTTCTGACGGATGCCCCGCTGGACGAATGGCTTGAGCATCTGGCCGTGCATCAGGTTGATATCGTGGACGGCCCGGTGGGCCGCTCCGGCGCCACAGGGCCGTTACGGTCGGTCTATCTGCGCGATCCTGACGGCAATCTGATCGAGGTATCTGTACCGGCAGACTAGCGGCTGATTTCGGCGGCCAGCGCCTGCATCAGCGTGGTCAGTTCGCGTACATAGGTTTCGCCGGTCAGGTGGCCGTCAGCGTCAAACTGATTTGCACAATCCGCCAGATGGATTTCAGGTCCCTGCAGAATGCGCGGGCGAAACGGGACCATGAAACCGCGCAGCACCATCTGCGCGCGCTCTCCGCCTGCGCGCCCTGCTGCAGCTGACATCACAGCGACCGGTTTTCCCGCCCAGGGCTTACCATCTGTTCTGCTGACCCAGTCGAGCGCATTCTTGAGCGCACCGGAGGGTCCCTTGTTGTATTCCGGGGTGGAAATGATCACAGCATCCGCCACACCGATCATATCGGACAGCATCTGCACCTCCGCCGGAATTCCCTTCGCGGCCTCGGCATCGCCGTCATAGAGCGGCAGATCAATGTCCCCCAGTTCGAAATTGCAGTCGCCGAACAAACGCGCTGCTTCTCGGACCAGCTTTGTGTTTGCGGAATCCGCCCGGAGCGAGCCGGAAATACCCAGCACTCTGATATCAGTCATTTTCTCATCCGTTGATCACCACTCAGCCGGAAAAGGTGGAACGGCACTGCGCAAAAGCAAGGGGCCACGCGTTTCCGCATGGCCCCCGAGTGTTGTTTGCTTGCTATTGTCAGGCAGCCGGTGTCGGCAGAATGACAATCTCGACCCTGCGGTTCTGAGCTTTGCCTGACGCGTTCAGGTTGCTCGCAACAGGTTGCGTCTCACCACGCCCGACTGTCTGAATCCGCTGGCCGGGGACGCCTGCATTCAGAAGTACGGATGCAACGGAACTTGCGCGCCGTTCTGACAGCTGCTGGTTGTACCCTGCATCGCCGTCACTGTCGGTGTGCCCGACGACCTGGATCGTGGATTGCGGGTATTGCTGCAGGCTGTCGGCAACGGCATAGAGATCGTTCTGCAGGTCCGGGCGCACGGCAAAGCTGTCTGTGGCAAACAGCAGGTCCTGTGGCATGGAAACGATCAGCCGGTCGCCAGTGTTGGTGATCGAAACGCCGCTGTCGAGCTGCCTGCGCAGCTCCGCTTCCTGCTTATCAAGGTTGTAACCGGCCGCGCCGCCCACTGCGGCACCCAAGGCGGCACCCAGAAGGGTCGCCTCCGTATCGCCGCCGACAATCTGACCCGCGATGGCGCCAACGCCCGCGCCGATCAGTGCGCCCTGCTGTGTCTTGGGTGTTTCAGAACCGGCGCCGATCTGGCCGGGATCAGTGCACGCAGCCAGTGCAAGTGTGCCCGCAAGGGCGAGAGCTGCCGGGGTTTTTAAACGTGTCATATTCGTACTGCCTTCAATGGTTGCAGCCCCGTTCGGGCGAGGCGTCGTTGTAAGAACGCATTATATATGGGCGTGGTTCCGCCGCAAACAAAGGGGAATTTCCGCCAGGCAGAAACCCGCCACTGTCACGTTTCAGTGTTCGGCGTGGACCGTTTCCATCGCCAGCATGGCCCGTTTCATGGGAAGGCCCCAGTGATATCCGCCCAGGCCACCGGATTTCCGGAGCGCCCGGTGGCAGGGGATCAGCCAGCTGATCGGGTTGCGGCCAACTGCTGTGCCGACGGCACGCACAGCGCGCGGTGCCCCCACAACGCGGGCAATCTCGGAATACGTTGTGACCTGGCCCGACGGGATACTCAGCAGCGCTTCCCATACTTTGATCTGGAAAGGGGCACCGATCAGAAAAAGGGGTGCTGTATCCAGTGTTCCGTCGCCAGCCCCGAAGGCCTGCAATACCCAGGGACGCAGCATCATCGGGTCCTCCCGGAATTCCGCGCGGGGCCAGCGACCTACCAGGTCTTCGAACGCGGCTTCACTGCCCATTTCCGCAGCGAATCCGATACCGCATATGCCTTTTTCCGTCCCCATAACGATCGCGGCTCCGAACGGGCTTTCGAACCAGCCCCAGAAGATGGTCAGCCCATCGCCTTTACGGGCGTAGTCGCCCGGGCTCATAGCCTCCCAGCGCAGAAAAAGATCGTGCAGCCTGCCCGAACCGGACAGCCCCACTGACTGCGACACCTCAAGCGTTGTGAACCGGTCAGCCAGCAGTGATTTTGCGTGTCCCAGCATCAGATACTGCTGATACCTCTTGGGCGAAACGCCGACCCACCTTGAGAAAACGCGCTGAAAATGCGCGGGGCTCATGCCCATATCGGCGGCGATGCTCTCAAGAGAGACGTTTTCCTCGGCGCTGTCGATCATCTCGATTGCGCGACGGATCACCTGGTAGTGGTAAGCCGTTTCAGGCGTGTCTGGTATCTGGCTGTGCTGTGTCATGCATCCAGAATAAGGGCTCTGAACCGTCGTTTCGACCCGAAACCTGCGGATTAGGCGGTTTGATCAAGCATCGTTTGGCGCGGCAGCATCTCAGAGAGTCTTTTCGCCGCCTCGTGCCGCCGGACCCAGGGCAGCACAGTGCGGCTGCCATGCCCGTCCGGCCCAAGAGCCTGCTGTATCTCCGGTGGCAACAGAGGGATCGTCGCCGGCGAGGCGTGCATGGTCTCGACCCAGGTACCCTCAGCCAGGATCAGTTCATGCGACGCGCACAGGATTGTCGTTAGGGTAGTGCGGCGTGGCGGCCGCAGTGTGACGGCGAGGCCATTATCCGCAAGCGCCTGTGACGGCGCCAGAACCCCGTCGGGCTCCAGGCGAAAACGCAGGCCACCGGTCACCCGAAGATCATGGGTTGGCAGGTCAGGTCCAAGCGTGCCCGCCGGAATACACAGCAAGCCGCATCCGGCGTTCCGGCGCATAATGCCGGGATCAACTCGGCGTCTGCCGATCCAGAGGATTGGCTGAAAACCGTTATCACGCGTAAGAACCCGGTCAGAGGTTTCGAGCCATTCAACGGGAATTTCACCGTCCTCAGTCTCAACCATTGTGCCCGGACCAAGGTGCGCCACGGCCCCGGCCATATCGTCTGCCAGTGCTTGGTCAGTGACCAGGTTCCAGCCACTGACAACCTCAAACGGCGTCCCGCGCACCATCGCAACAGGGCACAGAAAGGCCACCGTCTTTTCGTTCCGCAGTACCCGGAACAGCGTCAGACCCGATCCGTCACCTGCCCTCAGAGAGGTTTGACCGCCGAAGGGTACCTGCCACACAGCATCCGCCGAATGCGCGGTTGCGCCCACGGACAGATCCGCCGGCATATCAAATGGACCGGAAACGGAGCCCTCAAGTGTCAGAGTGCGCCGTTCGGGATCAAAAATGAGCGCCTCAGGTGCGCAGAAAAAACGCTCCGAAAAAGTCATGTTGGCTCCGTCTGGGTGAGTCTGCGCATTCTGCCAGAGCCGGGCGCACAGGCACATCACAAAAAACCTGACATTTGTCTTTGGTTTTAGTTATCGCGCCGGCGTTGCGCTTGCCCCGCCGGGCAATTCCCCGCATAACGCAGCACCATGGCAAAACAACTCGGCTATCATACGATCCGCGAGATTTTCACCCGCTTTCAGGAGGCAGACCCGGCCCCGAAAGGGGAGCTGGAACATGTGAACGTCTACACACTGGTCGTGGCGGTTGCGCTCAGCGCCCAGGCGACCGATGCCGGGGTCAATAAAGCGACGCGAAAACTGTTTCAGATCGCGGACACGCCGGAAAAGATGCTGGCGCTTGGCCTTGAGGGGCTGACCGAACACATCAAAACCATCGGGCTTTACCGGCAAAAGGCCAAGAATGTCATGAAACTCAGCCAGATTCTGGTCGATGACTACGGCGGTGTCGTGCCCAACAGCCGCGCCGCGCTGCAGGGTCTGCCGGGGGTCGGGCGCAAGACGGCGAATGTGGTGCTGAACATGTGGTGGCAACAGCCTGCACAGGCTGTCGATACGCACATCTTCCGGCTCGGGAACCGGTCCGGCATTGCGCCCGGTAAAACGGTCGAAGCGGTTGAGCGCGCCATCGAAGACAACATACCGGCTGATTTTCAGCTGCACGCACACCACTGGATGATCCTGCACGGGCGCTACCACTGCAAAGCGCGCAAGCCGCAGTGCCCGACCTGCATCATCCGTGATCTCTGCTCATTTGAGGACAAAACCGAATGAAACAATACAAGCTCGTGGGGATCGGCAACGCGGTTGTCGATGTGATCAGCCACGCCGATGACAGCTTTCTCGACCACATGGGAATCGAAAAAGGCATTATGCAGCTCGTGGAGCGTGACCGGTCAGAAGCGCTTTACGGCTCTATGTCTGACCGCCTGCAGACACCGGGTGGCGCCGTGGCCAATACGGTTGCAGGTGTCGGCGCGCTTGGCCTGCAGACGGCTTTTATCGGACGGGTCCGCGATGACGCCCTCGGGAAATTCTATGCCAGCGCCATGACAGACAACGGGATTGATTTCGTCAATCCGCCGGTCGTGGACGGGGAAACGCCGACGTCCCGCTGTATGATCTTTGTCACGCCCGACGGTGAACGGTCGCTCAATACCTACCTCGGCATCTCCACCGGTCTGACGTCTGACGATGTGCCGGTCGAAGTCTCCGGGAACACACAGATCATGTTCCTTGAGGGATATCTCTTTGACCATGACGCGGGCAAAACTGCTTTCCGCGAAGCAGCGCGGGCGACCAAGGCCGGCAACGGCGTGGCCGGTATCGCCATCTCAGATCCGTTCTGCGTTGAACGTCACCGCGCGGATTTCCTGTCGCTGATCGAGCATGATCTCGACTATGTCATCGGGAACGAGCACGAGATCAAATCCCTGTTTGAAACCGATGACCTGGAACTGGCACTGGGCAAAACCGCCGACATCTGCCCACTGGTCGTCTGCACACGGTCCGGCGACGGCGTTTCGGTCATCTCGGACGGCAAGCGCTATGACATCCCCGTTCAGGAAGTCACGCCCGTGGATGCCACCGGTGCCGGCGATCAGTTTGCCGCGGGTTTTCTTTATGGTCTGGCCACATCGCGCGACATCGAAACCTGCGCCCGAATGGGCAACGCCTGCGCTGCGGAAGTTATCAGCCACATCGGACCACGCCCGCAAAAAGACATGATGGACGTGTTCCGCGCCGAAGGCCTGGTCTGAGCATGCTGCCGGACGGGTTTCATGACATTCCGCCGGGCAAGGTGGCGATGATCGTCACCCATCTGGAAATGACTGAGCCGGCAGCAACCAGGCCTGTGGCGCTGCCGCAGGGCGTCACCTTTCACCGTGTGACGCCCGGTCCGGAATGGTACCGCGACATTTTCAAACGTGTGGGCTCGCAGGACTGGCTCTGGTATGGCCGGCTGCGCAAGACCGATGCAGAACTGATGGAAATTCTGGGCGATCCGGGCGTTGAGGTTTACACGCTGCGCTGCGATGGCGCGGACGAAGCGCTGCTGGAGCTCGACTTCAGGGTACCGGAGGCATGTGAACTCGCTTATTTCGGGCTGACCGACAGGCTCATCGGGACCGGCTCGGGCAGATACCTGATGAACGAGGCGGTGTCGCGCGCCTGGTCCCGGCCGATCCGGCGTTTTCACGTGCACACCTGCACCATCGACAGCCCGCAGGCGCTGTCATTCTACCGACGCAGCGGTTTCACACCAACCCGTCAGCAGGTTGAGATTGACGATGATCCGCGCCTCATCGGCGTCCTGCCGGAAGATAACGGGCCGAATGTACCGATGTTCCGCGCTCAGAAATGATCGCGGAAATCCTCAAGAACCGCGGCATAAACGTCGCGTTTGAACGGGACAATATTGTCAACAAGATCCGCGACGGGCAGCCAGCGCCATTCTGAGAACTCCTGGTGCTTCTGCTCGATGCGGATGTCGGCGTCGATGCCATGGAACCGCAGCAGGAACCACTTCTGCTGCTGGCCGCGGAACCGCCCCTTCCAGAGCTTTGGCACCAGATCGTAGGGCAGTTCATAAGGCAGCCACCGGGGGCTTTCCGCGACAACAGTGACCTTGTCTGCCGTGACGCCAGTCTCTTCGGTCAGTTCACGCAGCGCTGCGGCCTGCGCCTGTTCGCCCTCGTCGATGCCCCCCTGTGGCATCTGCCAGGCCGCAATCCTGCTGTCGATACGCTGGCCGACAAAGACCTCACCACCGGCATTCATCAGCATCACACCAACGCAGGGGCGGTACGGGAGCCGGGCGATTTCTTCAGGGGTCATGTCAGCACTTTCTCCATCTCCGCCCGGCGCAGAATTTCGCCTGCGCGCCCGACGGTTTCATGCTGGATAACCTGGAAACCCACTGTCCGAAAGGCAGGTTCCGCCATCAGGCTGGCGTGGGTATGCAGCCGCCGCTCTCCGGTATCCCGGGCACGGTCCTCAATCGCCTCGCAAAGAGCACGGAAGATGCCTTGGCCGCGGTATCCCGGAAGGATAAAGGCCAGATCAACATATCCGCCCGGCTCCACAGTCATAAAGCCGACAGGCTCACCAGCCACTTCTTTGAGCGCACAGTCTTTTTGGGCGAGGCGTTGCGCAAAGGGCCCGGTTTCCGGCGCCTTCGGCATCCAGGCGATGCGCTGCGCTTGGGTGTAGGGGCTGTCGCCTTCGCGCACCGAGCGGAAGAATACATCCGCAAGCAGCGCTGCATCCTCCGGAGTTGCCCATCTGATCATGTTCATTCCTTTGCCCGTGTGACGCCGCGTTCGACGTGACACCCGATATGTGAAAATGTGAAGTGAGCGCAATCAAAACGAGGGAGGTTTTCAGAATGGCCGATTATCCGCATATGCTGGCGCCGCTGGATCTGGGGTTCACCACGCTGAAAAACCGCGTCCTGATGGGGTCGATGCACACCGGTCTGGAGGAAACCAAAGACTGGAACCGCGTTGCTGAATTCTATGCGGCGCGCGCCCGTGGACAGGTTGCGCTGATGGTCACCGGCGGGATCGGCCCAAACCTCGAAGGATCTGTCCTGCCAGGTGCTGCCATGATGGTCACAGATGAAGATGTTGCAAACCATCGCATCGTCACGGACCGCGTGCATGAAGCCGGCGGCAAAATTGCGATGCAGATTCTGCACGCCGGGCGCTATGCCTATGGGCCGAAATGCGTGGCTCCCTCTGCCATCAAGTCACCGATTTCGCCCTTTCCACCGACCGAACTGGACGAGGATGGCATCGAAAAACAGATCAGCGACATCGTTGCCTGTGCTGTCCGGGCGCGTGAAGCCGGATACGACGGTGTGGAGATCATGGGGTCCGAGGGATATTTCCTGAACCAGTTCCTGGTCACACACACCAACAAACGCACCGACCGCTGGGGCGGTTCCTATGAGAACCGTATGCGCCTGCCGGTCGAAGTGGTGCGCCGTGTGCGCGAAGCGGTCGGCACAGATTTCATCCTGATTTACCGCCTGTCCATGATCGACCTGGTGCCCAACGGATCCACCCATGACGAAGTGGTGCAACTGGCGCAGGCGGTGGAGGCTGCCGGCGCTACGATCATCAATACCGGCATCGGCTGGCACGAAGCGCGCATCCCGACGATTGCAACTTCGGTCCCGCGCGCTGCATTCGCCTGGGTGACCCGAAAGCTGATGGGCAAGGTTGGCATCCCGGTCATCACCTCCAACCGGATCAACACACCGGAAGTGGCCGAGGAGGTTCTGGCAACCGGTTGCGCCGACATGGTGTCGATGGCCCGACCGATGCTGGCCGATGCAGATTTCGTGAGCAAAGCCATGGCTGGCAACAGCGCGCAGATCGCACCCTGTATTGCCTGCAACCAGGCCTGCCTTGACCACACCTTCTCTGGCAAAATTTCCAGCTGTCTTGTCAATCCGCGGGCCTGCTACGAGACAGAACTACAGATCGAACCGGCTGGCGGGACAAAGAACATCGCTGTGGTCGGTGCCGGACCTGCCGGTCTTTCGACTGCAATCACGGCTGCCCAGCGTGGTCACAGGGTGACGGTATTCGACCGTGCCGCACAGATCGGCGGTCAACTGAACATGGCCCGTCAGGTTCCAGGCAAAGAAGAGTTCCATGGGCTCGTTGACTGGTACCGCACCATGGTCGACGAGGCCAGTGTCACGGTCGAACTGAACCGCGAGGTAACCGCGTCTGATCTCATCGGTTTTGATGAAGTCGTGGTTGCGACCGGCGTCGTACCCCGTGACCCGGGCATCCCCGGTCAGGACGCGCCGCACGTTCTGAGCTATATCGATGTACTTCAGAGCAAGGCACCCGTTGGCAAAAGGGTCGCCATCATTGGCGCCGGCGGGATTGGTTTTGATGTTGCAGAATACCTCGTGCACTCGGGTGAAAGCCCCACAGAGAACCTGCCGGAATGGATGCGCGAATGGGGCGTTGCAGATCCTGCGGAACACCGCTCGGGGCTGGCACCTGAAGGTCCGCAGCCTGAGGCACCTGCCCGCGACATCGTGCTGTTGCAGCGCAAAGCGGAGAAACCCGGCAAACGCCTCGGCAAAACGACGGGGTGGATCCACCGTGCCGCGCTGGCGATGAAAAACGTGAAGATGATCGGCGGCGTGAACTACGAACGCATTGAAGATGGCGGTCTGGTCATCTCGCGCGGTGAAGCAAGGGAAAACCCTGAGCTGATCGACGCGGATACCATCGTTCTGTGTGCCGGACAGCTTTCCGAGCGGAGCCTTGCAGATGCGCTGGAGGCGCAGGGAACGCCCTGCCATGTGATCGGCGGCGCAGATGTCGCCGCGGAGCTGGACGCCAAACGCGCGATCGATCAGGGAACGCGCCTTGCGGCAACACTCTGAAGTCACACACTGCCATATTTGCCCGCTCCGGCACAGTTTTGCCCAAAAGGTAAACGCCCGGTCTGCGCGAAAATACGCAACCTTAAGATGTATTATTCCAATATTTTTAAATTCTTACGGGTCTGAATCCGGTGTTTCTGGGTAACAATGCAGCGTTTCCGGGTTTTCAACGATCCTCTCAAAAACCGCGATACTGTCTCAGATACGCCCCGATCCTGCCCGATTTCACGATCATACAGGCCTTCAACGCAGAGATTGAAGGGATCGGCAATGGACCGCCTCACAGAAATGGAAGCATTCGCAACGGTCGTCGACCAGGGCGGCTTTACAGATGCGGCCAAAAAGATGGGAATCTCCAAATCCGCCGTCTCTAAACACGTGTCTTCTCTGGAAGCGCGCCTTGGCGCGCGCCTTCTGAACCGGACAACACGCCGCGTGAGCCCGACGGAAATCGGGCTGGCCTATTATGATCGCGCGCGCCGCGTTCTGAATGACGCAGGTGAGGCCGATGCGCTGGTCACGTCAATGCAGAGCGCACCATCGGGTTTGCTGCGCATTTCCGTGGCGACCGATTTCGGTGTGAACCACCTGTCGCCGGTTCTGAGTGAGTTTCTGTCTGATTTCCCGGATATCACCGTGAATATGGTCCTGAACAACCGGTACGTTGAACTGATTTCCGAAGGCTTCGATATGGCCGTGCGGATCGGCGAGCTGGAAGACAGCACGCTACGTGCGCGTAAGCTGACGGAAACGACTAAACGCATGATCGCCAGCCCCGCATATTTCGAGAAATACGGGCGCCCGGAAAAAATTGACGATCTGAACGATCACAAACTGCTGCATTATTCCAACCAGTCTTCCGGCAACGTGTGGAAACTGACCGCACCTTCGGGCGAAAAGCGCCAGGTGCGTACCGCCGGATGGCTCAGCGTCAACGACGGCCAGTCCCTGCTGAACGCAGCGATTTCCGGGCTCGGCATCGCTTATCTGCCCAGCTTTCTTTACGCGGAAGCAATGGAAGAAGGCCTGGTTGAGGATGCAATCCCCGACCTGCCCATGGAAACTCAGGGCATCTACGCCGTGTACCCGCCCGGGCGGTTTACCCAGCCCAAGGTCCGCGCCTTTATCGACTTCCTTGTACATGCCTTTGCGGAAAAGGGCCCTTCAGACTGGTAGAACAGATTTCCACCTTCCCTCGGTGACCACCCTGCCCCCGATGATATTTTGCGTCGGGGGCTTTTTTATTCCACGCTCAGAACAATTGCCTCGACCCGGCGGTTCAGGCGGCGGCCTTCTTCGGTAAGGTTGCTGGCCATCGGCGCAAGATAGCCCATGCCTTCTGCTTCAAGGCGCGCGGGTTCGATCCCGTAGGCGCTGATCAGCCGCTGCCGGACAGACCGGGCGCGGGCCCGTGACACGGCGATGTTGGGATCAAGTCCACCGACAGTATCCGTATGGCCTACGAGCGCGATGCGCATGCTGGGATTTTCCTGCAGAATGGACGCCAGTGTGGCCAGCGAGTTGTATTCTCCATCGCCCAGATCCGTAGATCCGGTAGCAAACCTAAGATCCTGCAGAACCATATGGCCCTGCTCCAGAAGCGTTCCGGCTGATTCCGGCGGCGTGCCAGCATCGGCAGGTGCAGTTCCGGGTACGACAACTGCAGTCTGCGGCAACAGCGCCTCGGCCTCCGGGCCGGTGCCAGCAGTGATGATCTGGACATAGGAAGATGCGGACGTGGCACTGGCGAGAATGCCGATTGCCCCCTCCGGCGCGTCACGCGGACCGGTAAATGCCGTCAGATAGCGGAACCGCGCAAGATTGACGTACATGTTGGGGCCAGGCAGGACTTCTGTTGAAAACCGGAAATCGAAACCACCACAGCTGCGTGATGCACATTCAAAAATCACCTCATAGCCTGCGGCCTCAATCTGTTCCCGGAGCGGTACAATGATCTGCAGTGGGGTCAGACCCTCCTGCCCGATGCGCCAGGCGCGGCGCGTGATGGCACCCTCAATCGTGACGAACGGCTGTTGCCCGTTTGCATACCGTCCGACAGGCGCGTCGAAACTGTCCAGTTCGCTGTCACGTGCAACAGTCTGGCGCGCACCCAGCGGCAGCTCCGGCGCAAATGCGGAAAGCGCCTGCGGGAACAGAAGCGTACAGGTCAGCAGCGCCGCCGTACGCAGGGGGGCCGCAGTGCCTTTCATCTGGCCTGTGCGTGGTATTCGCCGTTCGGACGCATGTCCGTCGCGCTGGCAACACGGTTCGTCATATTGAAGAAGCCGGCAACATTGGCGATGTCCCAGATGTCCTGGTCCGTGAAGCCCACGTCACGCAGCGCCTGCCTGTCCTGTTCTTCGACGGTGGCGCTCGCCGTCGTCATTTGTGCGGCGAAATCGAGCATCGCCCGGTGGCGGGCGTTCAGCGGTGCAACCCGGTAGTTCATCACCAGCGCTTCGCCCAGCATCGGATCACCGGACATTGCGCGCACCGCCGCGCCGTGGGCAACCAGACAGTAAAAGCACCGGTTGATGGAAGAGACCACTACCGCGATCATTTCCCGTTCCAGTTTGCTGAGCCCGGAAGGCGCCAGCATGAGGTTGTTGTACATGCCTGTGAAAGCGTCCAGCTTCTCAATGTCAAAAGCATAGGCGCGCAGCACGTTCGGGATCATGCCCAGCTTTTCCATGCAGACATCAAAATACTTCTGCGTAGGCGCCGGCAACGGATCAACCGCAGGCAGGTTCAGTGCTGTTGGCAGGTCGGTATCAGCCATAAGCGGCGGCTCCTGACGTAGGTTTCATGCGGTAATGGTACTGCGCTGCCGGCTCAAAGCCCAGCGCGGAATAAAGCGCATTCGCGGGCCCGTTGGCCTCTGTGCACAGGACGGCCATATGCCGGGCACCCTGCCGGGCACCCCAGAACGCAGCAGCCCGCATGATCCGTCCGGCGACACCCTGCCGGCGCTGGTGGGGCAGTACTTCAACCGCGTGGACCATCGCAATATCGCCGCAGACAGCAACAAAACCGGTTCCGGCTGGTTTTTCGTTCCAGCGCAGCAGAATACCCGTACCGGTTCCGGCGCGGTCCATCACCCGCAGCCGGGCCGGGCCGACCCCACCCGCAGCCCAGATTTCAGCCATGATCGCCAGTGGTTCACGGATCTCAAAGGCTGTGACAGGCGGGAGGGGCTGATCGGTCAGACCGGCCACCGGCATGGCCAGCACCCTTACCGGGTCGACAACGTCATAACCCTTCGCAGCCAGAAGGATATCAAGGCGTTCTTCACCGGCCCGGATCATGAAAAGCGGCGGCTGATCAAGCGCCTGCATCTCCTGTTCCGCCAGCGTGATGTCATCCCCCGCGACTTCCGTTTCAGCGGTTGCCGCGGACACGCGTTTGCCGCCGCCCTGCCCGTCACGGATCATCCATGGTCCGACCCGTTTCATCGCAGCTGCGGGCCAGGTCGCGTCTACGGCCGCAAGATACTCTGCGGCGCCGGGCGTCATCCGGGAAAAGCCGCCGAGAGCTGTGCCATCGCTGCGCGCACCATGTCCGGGTCCTGGCCGCGGATCACCACGTTTGAGCCGTAAGCACCGTTGTCCTGCTGGAACGGATAGGACCCCATGCTCAGGGCAGGAAACTGTTGCGCAAGAACCCCAAGAGGTCCCGCGATATCGCCTTCTCCCTGATCAATCCGCAGGGTCTCCGAAATCAGCGGCGCGCCCCCGGCCAGTTTGGGCAGCATCGTCTCGACCATCGCCTGAAAAACCGACGGGACACCTGCCATCACATAGACATTCTCAAGGATGAAACCCGGGGCGATCGACACCGGGTTGTCGATCAGCGCCGCACCCTCAGGGATCCGCGCCATCCGCAGGCGCGCGGCGTTCAGTTCCTTACCCGTGCGCGCATAGTGATCCGCCAGCAGGCGCCGCGCGTCTTCGCGCACATCAATATCCCGCCCGAACGCTTCGGCAATGCAGTCCGCCGTGATGTCATCATGGGTTGGCCCGATGCCACCGCTGGTGAAAACATGATCGAACCCGGCGGCAAGTGACTGAACAGCACATATGATCGCTTCGGGATTGTCACTGACCACGCGGACTTCACGCAGGTCGATGCCTGCCTCGGTCAGCCTGCCCGCCAGGTGGTACATGTTCGCATCACGGGTACGGCCCGACAGAATTTCGTCGCCGATCACCAGCATTGCAGCCGTCGGATTTGCCATGCGCACCCTCCTTGCGTCCCTTCCTCCGAGAGGTATAGACGGGGCATCATGCGCTTTCAAACCGATCTTGTACCCGCCCGGCTGACCCGCCGGTATAAACGTTTTCTTGCGGACTGCGTGCTCGAAGCTGACGGGCGCGAAATCACGGCCCATTGTGCAAATCCGGGCTCGATGATGGGCCTTGCCGAACCCGGCACCCGCGTCTGGCTTGAGCCGAATGACAATCCGAAAAAGAAGCTGAAATTCGGCTGGCGGCTGGTCGATCATGAGAACGGTCACTTTACCGGCGTTGACACCAGCGTGCCCAACCGCGCGCTCAAGGCGGCGCTGATGGCGCGCGAACTGGCTCCTTTTGCCGACTGGCCACTCGTCAGGCCGGAGGTAAAATACGGAGAAAACAGCCGCATCGACTTCCTTCTCAGCGGCGAAGGCCAGCCGGACGTCTACATCGAAGTCAAAAGCGTCACCCTGAGCCGCGCGGGCGGAGTTGCGGAATTCCCCGACAGTGTGACCGCCCGCGGGGCGAAACATCTGGGCGAACTGGCGCGCGTCGCCTTATCCGGCCATCGCGCTGTGATGCTCTACCTGGTGCAGCGCACGGATGCCCAAAACGTGACACTGGCCGGGGACATTGACCCCACCTATCTGGACGCCTGGCAGGCTGCGACATCTTCGGGCGTTGAAACTCTCTGCTTCGGCACCAATATCTCGCCCCAAGGCGTTACAGTCGGCGCGGCACTGCCCTTTCAGCTCTGAGCACGGCTGGTGCCTGACGCGCAGGCACGCTAAAAGCCGGTTCGAACCACCACGATGGAGACCCACGTGAACGAAGATCTTCGGGGCCGTCAGACCAAAGACGGTATACGCATTTATGAGGCCAGCGACTTCGCGGGCATGCATGCGGCCGGTGCGCTGGCCGCGCGGATCCTCGATGACATCGCGGACCATGTTTTCGTAGGTCAGACCACAGGCGCCATTGATCGACGCATCACCGAGATGGTCGAGGAAGCAGGCGCCACGTCAGCCACGATCGGATACAAAGGCTATCAGCATGCGAGCTGCATCTCCGTCAATCACGTGGTGTGTCACGGTATCCCCGGCGACAAAACGCTGAAAGACGGCGACATCCTGAACATTGATGTCACTGTGATCGTTGATGGCTGGTTTGGTGATACAAGCCGCATGTACGTGGCGGGCAAACTGCCGCGCAAGGCCGAACGTCTGATCCAGGTGACCCATGACGCGCTGATGCTGGGGATCGAAGCGGTGAAACCGGGCAATACGTTTGGTGACATCGGCCATGCGATCCAGACCTATGCCGAAAGCCACCGGATGTCCGTTGTACGCGATTTCTGCGGTCACGGGCTGGGCCGGGTCTTTCACGCGCCCCCGAACGTGCTGCACTACGGACGCCCCGGGACCGGTGCGGTGCTTGAAGAAGGCATGTTTTTTACCATCGAACCGATGGTCAACCTTGGCAGACCCGAGACCAAAACTCTGGCGGATGACTGGACAGCTGTAACGCGCGACAAATCCCTGTCGGCACAGTTCGAACACTCGATTGGTGTCACAGCGGATGGATGCGATATCTTTACCCTGTCACCGGCTGGCAGGTTCCACCCGACGCGTCCTCAGGACTGATCCGCATCATCGGCCGCATCACGGCGCAACAGATCAAGCAGCAGCGTTTCCGTGCCCAAGGGCTGGACGGCGTCTCCTATAAACACGGGCGATCCGGTGCGCACAGGTTTCTGCGGCGCTTGCGCCGCAAGAACCGGGGCGGGATGAAACCAGAGGCGTGCCGTTGCGAACATTCTGCCAGTTTACCAGATCAGCCGCCAGATTTCGACAACACAGTGATGTGCGTGTCGCCATAGCGGCGCTGGTCCTCGGGTCTGAACCCCGCAGGTGGCGCGACCGGAGCTGTTTCTTCCCAGACCACAAGCGCTTCCGCCGCCAGCCAGCCGGCGTCCTGTGCTGCCTTCAGTGCTTTTTCCCCCAGGCTTTTGCCGTAGGGTGGATCAAGAAACACCAGATCACAGGGCTCGGTGTCGCAAACGGGAAGCCTGAGCGCATCCCTCGCGATGATCCGGGCTCTGTCTGCAACCCGAAGACGGGCAATGTTATCGCGCATCAGCTTCTGCGCCACCCGACCATCATCGACAAACGTCACGCTTTGCGCGCCGCGGGACAGCGCCTCGAGCCCCAGTGCGCCGGTGCCCGCAAAAAGATCCAGCACATGCGCACCCTCGATGACGTCGTAGGCGTTGAGCACATTGAAAAGGCTTTCCCGCACCCGGTCTGTTGTCGGGCGCAGATGCGCTCCCGCATCACCCTTGCCCACAGCCGCCAGTGGCACGCTGCGATACTGTCCGGCGATGATCCTCACGCGCGCATCAGAGCCTTCAGGTCCGACGAGGGGTCGGCCAGAACCGTTTTGTCCGCTGTTTTATCCGCCTCGATCAGGCGTTTGCCGACCATATAGGCCCGCGGATCATTCATCGCATCCACAGCGAGTAGCTGATCCCCGCGGAAGTACCAGAAAGAGGCTGTCTGCCCTTCGCCTTTACGTGCCACCACGTCCGTGTAGCCCGTGTTCAGCCCCGCAATCTGCAGTTTTACATCGTACTGATCTGACCAGAACCATGGTTTTGCAACGTATTCTTTTTCGGCACCCATGATGTTTTCAGCCACCTGTTCCGCCTGATCAATGGCGTTGGGTACGCTTTCCAGACGGATCTGCGCGTCGCGGAAGGGGAACGAGGCACAATCCCCCGCAGCCCAGATATGGGGATCGGAGGTGCGCCCGAAGGCATCCGTCCTGATCCCGTTGTCGAGCGCCAGACCTGCCGCATCTGCCAGAGCCGTCGCCGGCCGGATACCAACACCCGCGATGACAAAATCGACTTTAAGTTCGCTTCCGTCGGACAGAACCGCACCCGTCACGCGACCGTCACCTGTCAGACGTTCAAGGCCTGTCTGTTCGCGGATATCGACACCGTGCGCGCTGTGCAGCGCCCGGAAATAGTCGCTGGTTTGTGGTGCTGCGACGCGTTGCAGAATGCGGTCCGCCATCTCGATCAGCGTGACATGCACGCCGTTTTTTGCCGCCACGGCTGCCGCTTCGAGACCGATATACCCGCCACCCACGATGAGCGCGTTTGCGCCTTCCCGGAAGTACGGCGCCATGGCGTCGGCATCCGCCAGGTCACGCACGGCAAAGACGTTCTGCAGATCACCGCCAATCGCAGCAGGCAACCGGTTCGGCACCGAGCCTGTGGTCAGGACAAGGTGGTCATACCCCAGGGTTTCGCCGCCGACATGAACCTCACGGGCCGCAGCGTCTATTCCAGTGACCGTCGTGTCCGTACGCAGGGTGATTCCGTTTTCCGCGTAGTATGCTTCGGGCCGCAGGAACAGACGTTCGAGGGCCATGTCACCCATCAGATACGCCTTCGAGAGCGGCGGGCGCTGATACGGTGGAACAGGCTCAGCACCAATCAGCGTGATGTCTCCATCATATCCACCGCTGCGCAGCTTTGCGGCACAGGATGCACCTGCCTGCCCCGCACCGATCACAACAACATGACCCATTCCGGCCCCCTGACCTGATTTCATGTGGTCCACCCACTGCCGGCAACCTATATCGGGCAGGAGAAAGAACGCAATTACAGGAAAGGCGTATCACATGACGATTTCACAGGGCGATCAGCTTCCCGACGCAACTCTGGTCGAAATGGGCGCGGACGGACCAGCGCCGGTCTCTCTGGCCGACAAGACCAAAGGGCGCAAGGTCGTCATCTTTGCGGTCCCCGGGGCCTATACGCCAACCTGTCATTCTGCACATGTGCCCAGTTTCATCCGCACCAAAGACGACCTCATGGCAAAGGGCGTCGAAGAGATCATCTGCATTTCAGTGAATGACCCGTTTGTCATGAAGGCATGGGGTGAGGCGACCGGTGCTGCTGCTGCCGGAATTACCATGCTGGGGGACCCGGACAGCGCCCTGACAAAAGCGCTTGGGATGGAATTCAGCGCCCCGCCCGCCGGTCTGACAGACCGCTCAAAGCGGTATGCGATGCTCGTCGAGGACGGCAAAGTGACCCTGTTCCAGCCCGAAGAAAGCCCCGGTGTCTGCGATGTTTCCGCCGGTGAAGGCCTGCTGGCGAACATGTAACGAAGGGCTGTTCAGCTCCCTTACAACGAAAGGGCCGGGAAATCCCGGCCCTTTCTGCGTTTTGGTCTGCCCGCGCTTACTCCGCAGCAGGTTGCAGCACCGTGCGCGTCGGGAACGGAATATCGATGCCGCCCTGATCCAGCGCCTCTTTGACAGCCCGTTTCATATCGGCCTGGTAGCCAAAGAATTCCGCGGAATCCACCCAGACACGCACCAGAAAATCGACCGAGAAATCACCAAGGTTGTTGACCTGGATAAAGGGTTCCGGATCCGCTTTTGAGCGCGGGTCTGCCATAATGGTATCGCGGATAATGCGTTCTGCATCGGCCAGGTTGGCACCATACCCCACCCCAAACGTCCATTCTGCCCGGCGCGTGTCGTTCGTCGAATAGTTGGTGATGATATTGCCCCAGACCATCGAGTTGGGAATGATCACCTGCACGTTGCTGATATCCGCCAGCTCGGTGAAATTCAGCGTGATCGCCTTGACCGTGCCCATGGTGCCGCCAACGTCCACGAAATCGCCCATCTTGATCGGACGGAACAGGATCAGCATCACACCGGCCGCGACGTTGGACAGCGTACCCTGCAGCGCAAGACCAATGGCCAGACCGGCCGCACCGATGACAGCAACGACCGACGTGGTCTGCACACCAAAGGTGTTGAGCACAAAGAGTGCGGTAAAGCCCAGCACCACATAGCGCACGATAGACGACAGAAAATCAAAGAGCATGTCGTCGAGATGACGGTATCTGCGCCCGATGTTGCGGACCCGGCGCTGCAGCCAGGCGGAAATGGTCCAGCCCAGCAGCAGGATGGCGATGGCCGCCAGGACCGAGCCCGCGGTGCTCAGCAGAAAATCAACAGACAGCAGATCCGCCAGGGTTTTGCCCTGCCAGATTTCCGTCGACAGCAGTTCGTTCATTGGTCTTACTCCGTCAGGCTGTCCATCTTCCGGGCCAGCTGTGCGTCCAGATCGCTCAGCCCGCCGGTGTCATGCGTGGTCAGCACTACATTCACAGTTTTATACACGTTGTCCCATTCGGGATGGTGGTTCAGTTTTTCCGCCCAGATGGCCACGCGGGTCATCCATCCGAAGGCTTCGACAAAGTTGCCGAAAGAATACGTCCGGGCGATTGCGTCGCGTCCTTCCACCATCTTCCAGCCATTTGCAAGCAGGTCGGCGCGGTCTGCGTCTGACATCGGTTTCGTCATTCCTGTTCCTCCACTTCTGCCCTGCGAAAGGGCCCGTAGTCCGTGAGCACACTGATCTCTTCATCCACGGCATCGCGCTCGGCCTCAAGATACCGCGCAATGGCATCCGCAAAACCCGGATCACCGACCCAGTGCAGCGACCATGTCGGCTGCGGCAGATACCCGCGCGCCAGTTTGTGCTCGCCCTGGGCGCCGGCCTCGACACGGGCAAGCCCGAGCCTGATGGCGATGTCGATTGCTGTGTAATAGCAGAGCTCAAAATGCAGGCAGGGGTGGTGCTCGGTACATCCCCAGTACCTGCCGTATAACGCCTCAGCACCGATAAAGTTCAGTGCCCCGGCGACCCAGCGTCCTTCGCGGCGCGCCAGAACCAGTGCCATATCATCGCGCAGTGTTTCCTGGGCGATGTCAAAGAACCGTCGTGTCAGGTAGGGCGTGCCCCATTTGCGCGCGCCGGTGTCCTGATAGAATTCCCAGAAAGCATCCCAGTGTTCCGGCTCCAGTGCGTCGCCTGAAAAGGTTTCGATTGAGCCACCAAAACCCTGTGCCTGCGCCCGTTCTTTACGGATATTTTTGCGTTTCCGCGAACTCAGGCTGGCCAGGAAATCATCAAACGTTCCATAACCGTCGTTCTGCCAGTGAAACTGCTGCGTTTTGCGCACCATCAGGCCCAGATCAGCGCCGCGCAGCGCTTCTTCTTCTGTACAGAACGTTATGTGCACCGAAGAGACCCGGTTGTTTTCCGCCAGCTGCACAGCCCCCTGAACCAGAGCGGCTGTGCCTGTCTGCTCAAACCCTGGCCGTACCAGCATCCGGCGGCCCGTTGCGGGCGTGTGCGGCACGGCAATCTGCAGTTTCGGGTAATACCGCCCGCCTGCGCGCTCATAGGCATGCGCCCAGTTGTGGTCAAAGATGTACTCGCCCTGGCTGTGTGATTTCACGTACATCGGCGCGACTGCGATCAGTTGGCCGCTGATGCGGGCCGCCAGGTATTGCGGCTGCCATCCCGTACCGGTTCCGACCGAGCCGCTCTCTTCAAGCGCGCTCAGGAACCGGTGCGTTGTAAAGGGATCACGCGGCCGCGCACCGCCCTGCGTTTCCGGGCAGGCACAGGCGTCCCAGTCCGCGGCACTAATGTCGCGCAGACTGGCAACGACAGATATTTCTACTTCCTGTTCCTGCATGAAAGCGCCCCGGAATTTTTACCTAACCTGTGGCCTCTGGCGGCGGGTTCAAGGCAGATTTGGCGCTGCATACTGTTCAAACGTGATATTCGCGGCAATCCGGCGGGCCTGGGCTTCATCTGCCGGCGATTTAACCGTCCAGCAAAGAATATCGGCGCCCTGGCTTTTCAACTCAGCAACGCGCGGCCGGCCAAGGTCCTGCCATTTGTGGCTGATAAAACTGCTGCCTGTCGGCCCAAAATCAGGAATACCGCGCAACCTGTCGCAGGTTGCATCAGAAAGAGGCCAGTCTGCCGGATCATAAGGGTCTGTCACCAGACCGCGCGGGATGTCCGGCAAAAGCTGTGCCATCTCGCTGACCGCATGCGGATTGAACGACATCACCGCGACCGGACCCTGATAGGTTTGCAGTGAACCAGCCACACGGGCACCCAGACCGCCGATATCCGGGCCCATGGCACCATCCTGATCCTTGATTTCGATCAGCAGCGGTACCTGACCGGCCACCAGTTCGAGGACTTCGGTCAGCGTTGGTATCCCCTCGCCGTCGCCACCGCGCAGAGGCACCGATCTCAGCTCGGCGGATGAGCGCCCGCGCACCGGCCCTGAAGCCTCTGCAAGGCGCTCGAGTCCGTAATCATGAAACACAAGCGCATCGTCCTCGGCGCTGCCCTGAACATCGATTTCAATGCCATACCCGGCAGCAACAGCCGCCCTGATCGCAGCGCGGCTGTTCTCCGGGCGACCGTCTGTCACATCATGCAGCGCACGGTGTGCAAGCGGTACCCGCAGAAAGTCTTCAGGTAGTCGAGGCGTCATCGGATTTCAAAGATGCCTTCGATTTCCACAGCAACGCCGAAAGGCAACGATGCTGCAGACACAGCTGAACGGGCGTGGCGGCCAATGTCGCCCAACGCTTCAACCAGAAAATCAGAAGCCCCGTTGATGACCTTCGGCTGATCTCCGAAATCCTGTGTTGAGTTGACGAAGCCGGTGAGCTTTACGACCCTGACCAGCCTTTCAATGTCACCACCACAGGCCGCCTTTACTTGCGCCAGCAGGCTGATCGCGCACTGACGGGCCGCGGCCGCTGCATCTTCGACACTCATGTCATCACCCAGCTTGCCTGTGATCATCCCGTCAGGACCCGCAGAAATCTGCCCCGAGACATAAAGTGTACTGCCCACCTGAACAAAGGGCACGTAATTGGCAGCCGGTGCAGGTGCATCCGGAAGGGTAACCCCCAGTTCTGCAAGTCTGTCGGTAATGCTCATGGCTGATCCTTTTCTGTTGTCCGGCCGGGCCCGCAAAACCATGCGCAACCGGCATATTACTGCTCAAGCGGTGCGCAATTCAGCGCGGGACTGCCCGCCCGGTGCTCATTACCCGTTGAGTCTGCTTCACTTCTGTCACCCTTGGCGGTAATGTTTCAACCGCCGATGGTTGCGATTTTCACGATCTGCCAACATTTAAACGGTATATTCGCCGGCGGCGGGTTTCACCCATGTCGCTCAACTGCCACAACACCAGAAATCCATGCAAGCGCCCTCTGGGCTTTGCGGATATTATGCCTAGTTACAGCACTGATCAGATTCGCAGGATTGCACCATTGTCACTTTCACGTATTCGCCACGCCTCGGGCCGCATTTTTCTGGCTCTTACGGCAGCTCTTTTTGTCAGCGCCTGCGCCACCACGCAGGATGTCGCGACCCGCAGCGACGGGATCAATGATCCCTATGAGTCCACAAACCGCAGCATTCACGCTTTCAACAAAGGCCTCGACCGTAACCTGATCCGGCCTGTCGCCAAGGGATATGGTGCTGTTGTGCCGGTGGAATTCCGGAACCGGGTCAATGACTTCTCGGAAAACCTGTCCACGCCGGGCTACATGGTGAACAGCCTGCTGCAGGGCGATTTCAAAAGCGCCGGGGTATCGCTGGTCCGCTTCGTGATGAACACAACCTTGGGGCTCGGCGGTTTTGTTGATGCAGCGACCGAATTCAACATCACATCGCGCGAGACAGATTTCGGCGAGACGCTGGCTGTCTGGGGCAGCGGTGAAGGTGCCTATATCGAACTCCCGGTTTTCGGCCCTTCAACACAGCGTGACACCGTGGGCCTCGTGGTGGACTTCTTTACCAACCCGCTGACCCTCGCCACAGTCGACGACGAGCCGGAACGCTATATCCCGCCCACCGCTCTGGCGTTGTCAGTGCTTAACGACCGTGAGAAATTCAGCCGCCAGATCGATTCTATTCTGTACGAAAGCGCGGACAGCTATGCGCAGGCCCGCCAGATTTATCTGCAGAACCGGCGTTTTGAACTCGGTGAGGAAGAGCCTGCAGACATCGACCCCTTCACAGACCCATTCGGAGAGTAACGTGACTGTTTCGCTCACAAGACGCACTCTGCTGCTTGCTGGCGGCGCAACTACCCTGATCGCAGCCTCGCCCGCCGCGGCGCTGACGGAAGCACAGGCGCGCTCGCTGGTGGACAAGGTCATCGCCGAGATTGATGTGGTCATCCGTTCGCAGAAGTCAGATGCCGCGATCCTGCGCGATCTGGAGAAGCTCTTCGCCCGATACGCCGATCTCGACATCATGGCGCAATACGCCCTTGGTGCTGATGGCCGCTCCGCGAGTGCTGCTGACAAGCGTGCCTTCACCGATGCCTTCAAGGGCTACGTCACGCGCAAATACGGAAAGCGGTTCCGCGACTTCATCGGCGGGCGTATCGAGGTTGAGAGCACACGTGAAATACGTGCAGGCTATGAGGTCAAAGCCAAAGCCTATCTGGAAGGTCAAAGCCCGTTTGATGTGGCCTTCCACATCTCTGACCGGTCCGGCCGCGATCTGGTGTTCAACATCTTCATTGAGGGTGTGAACCTGCTGCTGACCGAGCGTACAGAAATCGGTGCAATGCTCGACCAGCGCAACGGCAATATCCGGCAGCTTGCCAGCGACCTGCAGGGACTGGGCTGACAGGTTTGCCGCCCGGCTGATAGTCCTGTCCGGCAGAATATCAGGTTATTCCGCCGGCATAGTCTTCAGCGGTCAGAGCCGCTCCGTGCGACAGGCGGGGGTCTGTTGCCGGAGTTGCTGCCCAAAATGTCTCGCAACAGATTTTCCAGCAAACCACCGACGCCACCACCGGTCCCGCCGCCCTGGCCCACACCGGGATCACGCGTTTCGCCCCGGGTGTCCGGGCCCGTCATGGGCAGAGGCCGGGCTGGCACACCTTCATGTACGCGCTGCATCGTCTCGCGCCAGATCTCTGCCGGCAGACCGCTCCCGGTCACACCGGTCAGGGGGGTATTGTCGTCATATCCCATCCAGACGCCGGCAACATAATCAGCAGAGAACCCGACGAACCAGGCGTCCCGGGCCGCCTGCGTTGTGCCGGTCTTTCCGGCAAGCTGGCGTCCGCCAAACCGCGCCCGCTGGCCGGTTCCTTCGGACACAACCTTTTCCATCATCCAGATCAGCTGGCGTGCCGCATCCTCCTGAACAACGCGTTCGCCGATGCCGCCACCCGTGCCCATCAGCGGTTCTTCGTCACCCAACAGCCGCAGATCCACAAGGCCGTAGGGTTCAACCGAGGATCCACCATTCAGAATGCCCGCATAGGCACCGGTCATGTCGATCAGTGTACTTTCCGATGCGCCAAGAGCCAGCGCAGGGCCGGCGGCAAGATCGCTCTGAAGGCCAAAGTCGCTGGCAACCCGGCGCACAAGATCGCGGCCAACGAACTCCGACACTTTGACGGCCGGAATATTCAGACTGTCCTTGAGGGCGCGCGTCAGCGTCACAGTGCCATAGTGTTTGTTCGTATAGTTCCGCGGTGACCACGGCCCGGAGCCGGGAATGTCGATGGTCAGAGGTGCGTCCTCAACGGTGTCATTGGGCGAATACCCCAGATCCAGCGCCGCAGCATAAACAAACGGTTTGAACGCAGAGCCGGTCTGACGTTTGGCCTGTACAGCGCGGTTGAACGCCCCATCTACCTTTGTCCGGCGGCCACCGACCATTGCGCGCACAGCCCCGTCAGCGGACATGACCACAATGGCGGCCTGCGCTTTACTGCCGGCCCGGACCTTGTTGTCGAACACCCATTTCAGCGCTTCTTCGGCACCCCGCTGAATACGCTGATCCAGTGTCGTACGGATGATGACGTCCTCGGTCGTCTTGCGGGTGAAGAATTCCGGACCGGTGGACATGACCCAGTCTGCGAAATATCCACCCGAACGCGCTTCAGCTGCTTCCGAAAGCTGCGCAGGGTTATCCTGATAGCGGGCGGTCTCGGTGTCTGACAGGTATCCCTGCTCGTTCATCAGCCGCAGGATCGTTGCCGCCCGGTTGCGGGACCGCGTCAGATCATTTGTCGGTGCAAACCGGGTCGGCGCCACAAGCAGTCCCGCAAGCATTGCCGCCTCGGCCGGATCGACATTCGCTGCTGACTTGCCGAAATACCGCTGGCTCGCGGCCTCAAACCCACGTGCGCCGGCGCCCAGAAAAGCCCGGTTCATATAAATGGTAAGGATTTCGTCCTTGGAGTACCGCGCTTCCATGGCCAGCGCGTAAATCGCCTCCTTGGCTTTGCGCTGGATTGTGCCACGGCGGCAGTCGCGTTCGTATTCGGCCTCGGACTGTGTCCCCGGATCGTAAGGCACCCCAAGACACAGCAGCTTGGCCGTCTGCTGCGTGATCGTCGAGCCGCCATGGCCGGACAGCGGTCCGCGCCCTTCGCGCAGGTTGATGCGCACCGCGCTGGCGATCCCTCTCGGACTGACCCCAAAGTGGCTGTAGAATCGTTTGTCTTCTGTGGCGACGATTGCGTTTTTCAGATGTGGGGAAACGGTCTGGGCTGTGACGGCACCACCGAACTGATCCCCCCGCCAGGCGAAAACCTGGCCTTCGTAATCCAGCAGCGTCACCGACCCGCGCGCACGTCCGTCCAGCAGTTCATCCACAGCAGGCAGCGTTGTGTAGTAGTAGCCAACAAACAGGGCGAGGACCGCACCCGCCAGAAAGCCCACACGCCACGTGATCCTCCAGATCAGATGCAGGATCCAGCGCACCAGCCGCTGAACAAGACCAACGAGCCCCCGACGCTGCGGACGCGCTCGCCGGCGCTGTTTGGCCGGTTTCCTTTTTGCCGTACTGGCTTTGCCGCGTTTCTTTGCGGGGGACGCCTTACCGTAGCGCCTGTCAGCCACCAGCGGCTTCCTGCCTCTGGGTGAATCACTCATGAAGAACCTGCCCGGCCCACTGTTGTTTTGCGCACCATACCCGGCTTTTACGGGATTGTTGAGGAGAACTCTCACCGCTCGCGCATCATTTTTGTGCACATTTTTTAGGCTAATTCTTACATCCGATCATTTTTTGTGCAAAACCGCTCGAATTTTAGAGACTCCGGGGCCCACGATCTTCCCTGTCCGGACCTCCAGAGGCCACACCTTCGGGCACAGAACCGCAGGAATACCTGCTCAAGTCGAGGGGACGTCAGGTGAAACTCATCATTGCAACAATCAAGCCGTTCAAGCTGGAAGAGGTCCGCGAAGCGCTGACCGATGCCGGCGTGCGCGGGATGATGGTCACGGAAATCAAAGGCTTCGGGTCGCAGTCAGGTCACACAGAGATCTACCGCGGTGCCGAATATGCCGTGAATTTCGTGCCGAAAGTCAAAATCGAGATCGTGGTGCCTGAAAGCAGCGTCGACCAGATCGTCGATACCATCACAAAGACAGCGCACACCGGCAAGATCGGTGACGGCAAGATCTTTGTGCTGAGCGTAGATCAGGCCGTGCGCGTCCGCACCGGCGAAACCAATGAAGATGCGCTGTAAAGCGGCAGCAATTCAGGGATAAGACTTATGAAAAACTTCAAGACACTTGCCATCGCAGGCGCGCTGATCGCGCTGCCGTCGCTGGCGCTGGCACAGGATGCCGCACCGGGCTTTGACGAGATTGGCCCCTATATCATGACCACGCTGCTGTTCTGCATGGCTGGTTTCCTTGTTTTCTTCATGGCCGCCGGATTTGCCATGCTGGAAGGTGGTCTCGTCCGTTCCAAGAACGTGACAATGCAGATGACCAAAAACATCGGACTCTTTTCGATTGCCGCGATCATGTACTGGCTCGTTGGTTTCAACACGATGTATCCCGGCGATTTCAATGGCTACTTCGCGATTGGCGGCCAGACCGTTCTGGACCCCGTGGGCGTTGCCGCAGCCGATGCAGCGCTTGATTACGCATCCGTTGGTTCGGATTTCTTCTTCCAGCTGGTGTTCGTCGCGGCAACTGCGTCCATCGTTTCGGGTGCGCTTGCTGAGCGTATCAAACTCTGGCCCTTCCTGGTCTTCGTCGTCGTACTGACAGGCTTCATGTACCCGATTTCCGGTTCCTGGCAGTGGGGTGGCGGCTGGCTGTCCGAAGCAGGCTTCTCTGACTTTGCCGGCTCGACCGTTGTGCACTCTGTCGGTGGCTGGGCTGCGCTTGCCGGTGCGATCGTGCTGGGACCGCGTCTGGGCAAATACAAAGACGGCAAAGTAAACCCGATGCCGGGCTCCAACCTCGCGCTTGCAACTCTGGGTACGTTTATCCTGTGGCTGGGCTGGTTCGGCTTCAACGGCGGTTCTCAGCTGGCGATGGGCACCGTTGGTGACGTGTCTGACGTCTCCCGTATCTTTGCGAACACAAACATGGCAGCCGCCGCAGGTGCAGTCACCGCACTGATCCTAACCCAGCTGATGTTCAAAAAGCCGGACCTCACAATGGTCCTGAACGGTGCGCTGGCTGGTCTCGTGTCGATCACTGCTGAGCCTCTGGCACCCACACTGTTTGGTGCTCTGTGGATTGGCGCAATCGGTGGTGTGATCGTGGTGTTTACAGTTCCGATGCTCGACAAACTGAAGATCGACGATGTTGTCGGCGCGATCCCGGTCCACCTTTTTGCCGGTATCTGGGGCACCATCGCCGTGATCTTCTACGGTGAAGCAAGCCTCGGCACACAGCTGCTCGGCATCATTGCCTACGGAGTCTTCACCTTCGTGGCATCACTGGTGGTCTGGTTCATCCTCAAGGCGGTCATGGGCATCCGTGTCAGCGAGGAAGACGAGATCAACGGTCTCGACACCTCCGAGCTGGGCATGGAAGCCTATCCGGAATTCGCAAAAGGCTGATTTTCCTCTCCTCCCGAGGAACAGCACTGGCCCGGGCGCTCGCGCCCGGGTTTTTTATTCTGAAATCTTATTCAGTTTCACACGATCCTCTCGATCAGGCCCTATTCATGTCGCACTACCAACGAAAAGACTGAAAATGCGTTCTATGATCGGTTCAAACACATGAAACAGACACTTTCAGATGCCGGGTTTGACGCAAGGCTGTTGTTGTTGATCCCCTTTTCCACAGTCTTGATGGTGTTGTTTCTTGTTTTTGCGGGCATGTACCTTTCCGCCGGTGAATTCAGCAGAACGCTTTCCGAAGAATTTAACATGTTCTTTTCTTTTTTGGCTTTGGGTCTGATAGCGGCAGCACTTGCCTGGCAGTGGACATTGCCACCGGCATTGGCATGCTGGCTTACCAGCCGGCTTGTTTTTCGGCGTCTGGGCATGCCCCCATATCCGTCCAGCATATTGGGCGGCTGTCTGGCTGCTGGTTGTGGCATGATGGGAATGCCCGGTGGATGGCCACCAGATCCGACGGATGCCAACTACATGCTGCTTGCCCTACCGGCCCTTGCGGGCGGTGCTATCTCTGCAGCCATCATATATCGAAAGCCAAAGCTACCACGCCCGTCTATGTATAGCTGACGGATGTACGTCTGGCTTCTTAACAGGCTTCAATCAATGCGTCAGTTTTCAGACACCCGCGTCGATGATCGCTTTCGCCAGTACCGGGATCGTCTCCGCATTCAGGCCCGCGATGTTCATGCGGCTGTCGGCGACCATGTATATCCCGTTGTCTTTGCGCATCTGCTCGACCTTGTCCTTTGTCGTGCCCAGACGCGAGAACATGCCCCGGTGCTGCGCCAGAAAACCAAAGCGGTCGGAGCCTGACAGGCGCTGAAGCTCGCCAGCCAGCTGGCTGCGCAGGCCCAACATGCTGTTGCGGACCTCTTCGAGCTCGGCCATCCAGTCCGCGCGCAGGGCATCATCGTTCAGGATCATCGTCACAATCCGCGCGCCATGATCGGGGGGAAGCTGAAGTTCTGCCGGTTCAGGAACGCGAGGGTGTCCTGATGCAGCTTGCGCGCTTCCGCGTTCTGGCTGACGGCCATCAGCAGGCCGGTGCGTTCGCGGTAAATACCGAAGTTTTTGGAACAGCTGGCGGCAATGATGCACTCGGGCACCGATGAGGCCACCAGACGTGTTGCGGCAGCGTCCTCCTCCAGACCATCCCCAAACCCCTGATACGCAATGTCGATCATCGGCACAGCACCGGTTTCCAGCAGCACGTCGACCACAGCCTGCCATTCCGTCATGTTCAGGTTTGCGCCTGTGGGGTTGTGACAACACCCGTGCAACAGCACCACGTCACCCGCCTTTGCGGTTTTCAGATCGGCGATCATGCCGTCGAAATCCACACCCCGGGTGTCCTCATCGAAATAGCGGTAATCGACGCGTTCCATTTCCAGATAGTTCAGGATCGACAAGTGGTTGGGCCAGGTCGGGTCCGACACAAAGATGCGCGCGCCCGGTCGCGCCATGCGCACCAGCTCAAAGGCCTGCCGTACCGCGCCTGTGCCACCCGGTGTGGCAACAGCGGCAATGTTCTCCCGCGCCACGCTGTCGGCCAGAACCAGCCGCACCATCGCGTCGCCAAAGGCCGGATCGCCGGCCAGCCCGGTGTAAACCTTGCTGTCCTGCGTTTCCCACAGCTGATGTTCCGCCGCTTTGACGGCGCGCATCACCGGCGTCAGACCCGTGGCATCCTTGTAGACACCCACACCAAGGTCGATCTTGGTCGGACGCGGGTCGTCCTTGAAAAGCTGCATCAGGGTCAGAATGCCGTCCGCGGGGCGTTCTTTCAGGGTTTCAAACATCAGGCTTCTCCGGTTGCCACAGGGACCGTGGGGAACATGCCCCATTCAGCCCAGGATCCATCATAAAGGGACCATTGCGCATGGCCCATCCGCTCCAGCGCGAGCGCCAGAATGGCCGCCGTCACGCCGGACCCGCATGTCGTGATCACAGGTTTGCTGAGATCGACACCGGCCGCCTCGAAAACGGCGCGCGTATCTTCGGGCGACTTCATCGTTTTGTCATCGTTCAGCAGTGTCGTGAAAGGCACCGAACGGGATCCCGGGATGTGACCTGGCCGCAGACCTTCGCGCGGTTCAGGTGCTTCGCCACGAAACCGGATCGCCGCGCGCGCATCCACGATCGCATGGTCCTTCAGTTTCGATGCTGCCGAAACCTGTGTCACATCGCGCACAAGGTGGTTCTGGAACCGGACGGTCATGTGTCTGTCCCGCACAACAGGCGGCATGTCCTCGGTCGGGTGCCCTTCGGCCTGCCATTTCGGGAAGCCACCGTCCAGCACGGCCACGTTTTCCTGGCCCATCAGCCGGAAGAGCCACCACACACGCGCGGCCGACAACAATCCGGCACCATCATAGACCACCACCTGGTGGCCGTCGCCGACGCCCATGGCGCGCATGCGTGACATGAACTTTTCGACGGGCGGCGCCATATGCGGCAGATCCGAACGGCTGTCTGAAATCTCGTCGATATCAAAGAACCGTGCACCCGGAATATGCGCCTCGTTGTATTCGTCACGCGCATTGCGTCCGGCCTCGGGCAGATACCAGGATGCATCCAGCACCCGCAGGTCAGGATCCTTCAGGTGCTGCGCCAGCCAGTCGGTGGAAACAAGCGTTTTCGGATCATCAGACATGAGGCGGATTCCCGGAAAATGAAAACGCCTCTGCCTAACGCTACGGGGCCTCGCTGGCAAGCCCGTCAGCCGTGATCCTTGAGCAGGCGGGACTTCTGGCGCGACCAGTCACGCTTGGCGGATGTTTCACGCTTGTCATGCAGTTTTTTGCCCCGCGCGACGCCAATTTTGATCTTGGCCATACCGCGGTGATTGAAATAGAGCACCAGCGGCACAAGGGTCATGCCTTTGCGCTGTGTCGCGTTCCACATGTCAGACAGCTCTTTGCGGCTGACCAGCAGCTTGCGGCGGCGGCGCTCTTCGTGCTGAAAGGTCTTGGCCTGTTTGTAGGGCGCGATATAGGCATTCACCAGCCAGAGCTCGCCGTCCTCAACCGCAGCATAGCTTTCCGCGATGTTGGCACCGCCCTCACGCAGCGATTTGACCTCAGAGCCTTCCAGAATGATCCCGCATTCCAGATCCGTCTCGATGGCATAATCATACCGCGCGCGCCGGTTCTCGGCGACGACCTTGTAGTTCGGGTCTGATTTTGAAGCGGATTTAACCTGTGCCATGCGCGCAGACTTAGGCGCTCCGGAGGGCGCGTGCAAGCCGCGTACACCCGCAGAACGGGAAGGACATACCCAGATCGTCCTGAATAGTGTATGCAGGGTCCCAAGATAAACAGATCACCTGAAGCGCTGGATGTTTAACCCGACCGCAGAACTGGCCTCGTCCTTTGCCAATCACCTGTCTGACACGTTTCTGGATTACTTCTCGGGACGTGAGCCGGAATATGCTGCCTTCATCAGTGGCTGCGCCCGGATGGTGCTGGAACGGCTGGGCAATTCTGATGCGCTGTACCACAACGCAGAACACACCATCATGGTCACACTGGTTGGTCAGCAGATCATGCGCGGGCGGCTTGTTACCGAATCTGTGCAGGCCGAAGACTGGTTGCACTATGTCGTGGCCCTGCTGCTGCATGACATCGGCTATCTGCGCGACATTGTTGACGGTGATGAGGAAAACCTCGTGGTGATCAGCCCGGAAGGCAACACCATCAGCCCGCCACGGGGAGCATCGGACGCATTTCTGTCACCCTACCATGTGAACCGCGGGATGATGTATGTGCGCCAGCGTTTCGCCGGCACGGACATTATTGACGAAGAACGGATCGCAGCAGCGATTGATTACACCCGGTTTCCGGTGCCGGATGATCCCTGGTACGGATCGACGACCAGCGAACCGGCGCTGTTACGTGCCGCGGATCTGATCGGACAGATGGCGGACCCGTTTTATCACCGTAAAATCGGTGCGCTTTATCAGGAATTCAGCGAAACCGGGATGAACGACGAACTGGGGTACGAAAGTGCCGTTGACCTGATGGAGCAGTTCCCTGACTTTTTCTGGTCACGGGTCCAGCCCCTGATCGGCCCCGCACTGGGACACCTGGAACAGACGATGGAAGGTAAACAGTGGGTAGCGCAGCTTTATAACCACGTCTTTCAGGTAGACCACCGCTCTTCGATGCTGGGTCCCTTTACGGGTCCCGGCTGAAACAATCCGATCCTGATCAGACCAGGCGCTGCAACCTCAAAACGATAATGACCTGATCCGGTATTCCGGGTTTGAGAATTGCCGCTGTATAGGCGAAGGTGCGGGTGCCGGAAACGCCACTGTTGTCCCGACCCGGTGCCCACACTGGCGTGCACCTTCTGACCGACACAACGGAGAGACGATGAGTTATTCCTACGACGACCAGAACATCTTTGCGAAAATTCTGCGTGGCGAGATTCCCAACACAACCGTGCTGGAAACCGAACACAGCCTTGCATTCCGGGACCTGTACCCGCAGGCCCCGACCCATGTGCTGGTCATTCCCAAAGGCCCCTATGTCAGCTTTGACCACTTTGCCGCCGAGGCGAGCGACGCAGAAATTGCGGATTTCACGCGGGCGGTCGGCGAGGTTTGCCGTCTCGAAGGCATCACGCTGACAGCAGGCGAAGGCTTCCGGATGATCTCAAACGCCGGGGCGCATGGTGTTCAGGAAGTCCCGCATCTGCATGTGCATGTGCTGGGGGGCGCCCCATGGGCCGGATGGTGGCAAAAGCGGACTGACGGGTCAGTATCCGCGCCGCTTCTCGGACCACCACCGCCGCAGACGACCCCGCTTTTCCGCGACGGCATCCTCTGTCGCTTCCCAGTTGTCCTGAAGCTCCTCAAGGGTGGGATCAATGCGGCGCGCGCGAAACCGGCGCCAGCGCACCCAGAGGCCGTACCAGACCGCCGCAACAAGTGTGAGGATCAGTACATTGCGCCACGGCAGTGGTTTCGACGCGTCCGGACCATCAACCGGCCAGACGGAAACCGCGTTGGGAAAGATCGAAAAAAATTCGTTGCGCCAGCCATAGTGGCGCACCGCGACGTACTGCGGGTCGGCGGCGGTCGAACGCAGATCAGCCGCTTCTGCCTGAAGGTTGGAGGTGTCAAATTTAAAATAGGGCGGCCAGCTCCAGCCGGTGTCCTCATTGCGGTACACCATTACCCGGTCACTGACCTGCCGGGTCTGAATAAAGAAAACATCGCGCCCGGTTGCATCAGCAGCACTGCCTGCATCACCGCCCGACCAGAAAAGGCTGTTCATGCCCGGTGTCTCGCGCTTTTCATACGTGTCCGTGATCCGCACAATATCGACCTGGGGCAGCGTGTAATGAAAGAAACCGGCCACCGTCAGCCAGAAGGCAACAATGATGCTCCACTTGATGTACGCCATGTGTGTGGTTCCCTCTCAGGCGGAATTCGTCAGATAAATCAGCAGTGCAAGCGCCGCGGTCGGCAGAACGTAAACGCCCAGAATAAGGTTGCGCTTCAGGGGACGATGATAACGCTCAAGACCCGCACGGACAAATTGTGCCCGTGACCCGTCTCCTTTGCCTGCATCCCATGTGGCCTCCAGTTTTTCGCGGCGCCGCGCGCGGAAAAAGAACCAAAGACAGGCATAGACGACCGACAGAACAACAAAACCCATCAGAAATAGCCTGGCGATTGCCATTAATGTTGTCCTTTTTCGCTGTGCTCAGCACCGGATATAGTCATGTAAATAACATTTACATCCTTCCGGACCATTTATCGCACCTGCATGTCAAATGACGCCAACAGGGGAAAGCCCTATTTGCCGCGATGCGCCTGCATGTGGCGGGTCAGTCTGCGCAGACGCGCCTGCAATCTCACCAGTTCGCTGGTCTGCATACCGGTCGCTTCGAGAATGCGGGACGGTACATGCGCTGCGCGGGCTTCGAGCGCACGACCGGCATCCGTCAGGCCAACCGCAACGCGCCGTTCATCCGCTGGGTCGCGGCGGCGCGTCACCAGGCCCGCATCCTGCAAACGCTTAATCAGCGGCGTCAGCGTATTGCTTTCGAGGCTGAGACGCTTGCCGATGTCGCCAACAGTGAGGGGCTCATCCTTCCACAGATTCAGCATCACAAGATACTGGGGATAGGTCAGGCCAAGCGGATCAAGCAATGGCTTGTATTGCCGCGTGAAAGCCTGCGACGCCGCATAGAGATCAAAACAGATCATCTGCTCCATCGGGTCGTCGCTGCTGGCAGGGTGTGAGTGTTCCGGGTTCATACCACCCCACTATATCGCAAGCGATTAAATCGCAATGTTGACATTTACTTCTCACTCTTTTACATCGTGCACGATATAATCGCTCACAATTAAAAGGATGCTCCGATGCCAGCTAAAGTTCTCTACCGCACAAGTGCGACCGCAATAGGCGGCGGCCGTGAAGGGACCTCCGCCGTCGATGATGGCAGTTTCACAGCAACGCTCGTAACTCCCAAGGAACTCGGCGGCGCCGGTGGTGAGGGGGTGAACCCTGAGCAGCTGTTTGCAACGGGCTATGCCGCCTGCTTTCTGGGAGCTTTGCGGTTCTATGCCGGACAGAAAAAGATCGACGTACCGGATGATGCCTCCGTCAGCGTGAGCGTCGGTATCGGCCCGCGTGAGGATATGGGCTTTGGCCTCGATGTCGCGATCAGCGTTTCGTTGCCGGGCGTCGACAGCGACGTGGCCAACGATCTTGTTGAAGGCGCGCATATTGTCTGTCCCTACAGCCACGCAACACGGGGCAGCCTGAATATCACGCCAAGCCTGGCGTAAGACCATGCCGCCGCCGCAGGAAAACGCGGCGGCGGCACAAGGGCCTGACGTCATCCAATGATGTTGAATTCAGGACCATAAGGGTAGCCGGTGATATTCTCGCACCCGTCTTCCGTGATCACGAGGATATCGTGCTCGCGGTATCCTCCGGCACCCGCCTGTCCATGCGGAATGGTCAGCATGGGCTCCATCGAAATGACCATACCCGGCTCCAGCACTGTATCGATGTCCTCACGCAACTCGAGGCCCGCCTCACGCCCGTAATAATGGCTGAGAACACCGAATGAATGCCCGTATCCGAAAGTCCGGTACTGCAACAGATCGCGCTCTTCGAGGAACGCGTTGATCTGATGGGTAATCCCGGCGCAGGTGGCACCGGGTTTCAGCAATCCGATCCCAAGCTCGTGCGTCGCAACGTTGGCCTGCCAGATCTTCAGGCTGGCCGCATCCGGCTGGCCCAGAAACAACGTCCGCTCCAGGGCCGTGTAGTACCCGGAAATCATCGGGAAGGTATTCAGGCTCAGGATGTCGCCCGACTGCAACTGACGCCCTGTAACCGGGTTGTGTGCACCATCGGTGTTGAGACCAGACTGGAACCACACCCAGGTATCGCGGTATTCTGCATCGGGAAAGCGCCTGGCGATTTCCAGCTCCATGGCATTCCGGCCCGCCATGGCCACGTGGATCTCACGCACCCCGGTTCTGATGGCGTCGCGGATCGCATATCCGCCAACATCCGCCACCGCGGCACCCTGCCGGATCAGTGCAATCTCGGCCTCGGACTTATGCATGCGCTGCCGCATCGTCGTCTGACAAAGATCAATCATGGTCAGCGGCTGCAGGAAATCCTCCAAGGCATCCCGCTGCACAAGAGTCAGGTGATCCCCTTCATACCCCACGATCTGATTTTTACCCGCCACGCTCTGTGCAGCACGCCAGAAATTATCGCACTGCCAGTCGGTATAGGTGATGTTGTCACAAAAACTCCGGCGCCACGGCTGGCCTGCGTCGATGCCCGCACTGATCGTGACACAATCGGTTTCCGTCACGACCAGGCCGTAGGGCCGGCCGAACGCGCAGAAAAGAAAGCCGGAATAGTACGCCACATTGTGCATAGAGGTGAGCACAGCAACGGTCGCACCCGCAGCCTGCATACGTTCCCGCAGCTCAGCGATCCGGGCCTCATATTCAGCAGCCTCAAAAGGCAACCGGACTTTTTCCCCGTTATGAAAACGGTACATGTCAGGGCGGGCATTTGTTGGTTGAGCGGTCATGTCAGACCCTCCTTTGCAGAAAGGTCCCGGCGTTCAGGACAGAACTGGCAGTTTTGCAGGACGACGCCATCGTGCTGCGGCCACGCCCTGCTTTACAGCAGTGGCGTTCCGGATCAACCCTGCGTCGGCGTCAGAAAACGCACAAGGCGGCTTTCCGGGTCTTTCAGGGCGTCAATCACGTCAAAATGGTGCCGCCCGGGCTCAATCACGGCCTCCACCCCCCAGACATGTGCAAGCCGTTCGGCGTCCTCAACAAAAACGGGCCGCTCCTCCGCCCCCACATGTATTTCGACGGGCACCGCAGGCGCCGGCATAAAGACAGGGCTTTCCGCATTTGCCTCGTCCTGATCAAGCTGCAGCGTTTCGTTCATGGTTGTCTCCAGAAGCGGCACCAGCCTCGCCACTGGAGAGATCGGCGCAACGCTGACGATGCGGTCCCGCACGGCATCTGGCAGAACACCGGGGCCTGTCATCCGGGCGACCAGATGCCCCCCTGCAGAATGCCCCGTCAGAGAGATCGGCCCGTCCGTGCGCGCCGCAATTGCCATGATCGCGCGGGCGATCTGTCGCGTGATGTCCCGGACGCGGACGTCAGGACACAGATCATACCCGGGCATCGCCACGGACCAGCCGCGCCCGATGGCCCCGGTTGCGAAATGAGACCAGACGGTGTGGTCGAAAGCCTTCCAGTATCCCCCATGCACAAATACGACCGTGCCGGCTGGTTCGGACGGGGCGTTGAAGAAATCAAACACCTGACGCGCAGTGTCCCCGTAGGAAACACCTGTTTCTGCCCGTTCGCCGAGCTCTGCACGGAACGCAGCAGCTTCTGAGGTCCAGCGCGGCGGGTAGTCTTCAGCGCCAGGAATGTAGGGGGCATTAGCGTATGCGTCGTCCAGTGGCTTCATTTGTTACACCTTCGATTTGGGAACTGGACAATCATACCCAGAGTTGGTTTGAGAGCTACAGCCATTTTCGCGGAGGACCCGAAATGAAAGATATTCTAAACACCGACCTGAAATCTCTGCTCAAAGACCCCTCGCTGCTGGAAACACGCGCCTATATCGGCGGCGCCTGGGTTGATGGGGACGGAGGGACGTTCGAAGTGACCAACCCTGCCCGGGGAGACGTCATTGCCGAGGTCGCAGACCTGAGCCGCGCGCAGGTTGCAGGCGCTATTGCCCAGTGCAGAAGCTGCGCAAAAAGCATGGGCGGCACGCCCGGCCAAGGAACGCGCCGTTATCCTGCGCAAATGGTATGATCTGATGATGGAAAACGCCGACGATCTGGCGACCATCCTGACGGCAGAACAGGGCAAGCCCTTTGCCGAAGCCAAAGGCGAAATCGGCTATGGCGCGAGCTTCATCGAGTTCATGGGCGAGCAGGCAAAACGTGTCTATGGCGAAACGATCCCGGGTCACCAGGCCGACAAGCGGATCACCGTGCTGAAGCAGCCCATCGGTGTCGCCGCATCGATCACGCCGTGGAACTTCCCAAATGCGATGATCACACGTAAGGCCGCACCAGCTCTTGCCGTTGGCTGCTCTTTTGTGGCGCGCCCTGCAAAGGAAACACCGCTCAGTGCCATCGTAATGGGCGTACTGGCAGAGCGTGCCGGCATCCCGGCGGGTGTGTTCAATGTTGTGCCATCCTCCTCGGCCTCTGCGATCGGAAAAGAGTTCTGCGAGAACCCTGCCGTGCGCAAACTGACCTTCACCGGATCGACCGAAGTGGGCCGCATTCTGCTGAAACAGGCTGCCGATCAGGTCATGAAGTGCTCCATGGAACTGGGCGGGAATGCCCCCTTCATCGTGTTTGACGATGCGGATCTCGATGCCGCTGTTGAGGGCGCGATGATGTGCAAATTCCGCAACAACGGTCAGACCTGTGTCTGTGCAAACCGCATCTATGTCCAGGCCGGCGTGTACGACGCTTTTGCTGCAAAGCTGAAAGTGGCAGTGGAGAACCTGAACGTCGGGGATGGGCTTGAGGACGGTGTGACCACCGGCCCGCTGATCAACGCCGAAGCCGTCGACAAGGTCGTCGAGCACATGGAAGACGTGGTCGCACAGGGCGGCGCGATCCTTACGGGCGGGAAAGCGCATGAAAAAGGCGGTACCTTCTTTGAGCCTACGGTCGTGACAGGGGTCACTCAGGACATGAAGGTTGCGCAGGAAGAAACCTTTGGCCCTCTCGCGCCGCTATTCAAATTCGAAGACGAAGACGAAGTCATCGAAATGGCCAATGACACGATCTTTGGTCTCGCGTCCTACTTCTACGCCAAAGACCTCAGCCGGGTGTACAAAGTGGCCGAGGCGCTGGAATACGGGATCGTCGGTGTAAACACCGGGATCATCTCGACAGAGGTCGGTCCCTTTGGTGGGGTAAAACAATCCGGCCTTGGCCGCGAAGGCAGCCACCACGGCATCGAAGACTATCTGGAAATGAAGTACATCTGCATGTCTGTCTGACCAGAATTCCAGTATTGTTTCAAAGGGCCGCCTCGTGCGGCCCTTTTTCTTTTGTTTAATTACAATGGCCTGGACAGCGTTCACCTTACTTCGGGCTATTTTTTATGAACTTTGTTCACAAAACTGTTGATCCTGCAGAATTGCTCCCTTATGTAATTTGAACAACGTTCACAAAAGGAGAAAATAATGTTCATTCGTTCAGCCCTTGCTGCCCTCGCTCTCGTCGCAACCGCCACTGTTGCCTCTGCCGGACCCAGTGGTCAGCATTCTGCCCAGGCCGTTGAACACAGCGGACAGGCCGCCAGCCACGCGGGCTCTGCCGTAGCCTCCGGGGCCGCCACGGTCGCATCTGTGCCGATCGTCGCCGTTGGTTCCGCTATCGCGATCACCGGCGCCGCTCTCGAAGAGATCGGAACCAGCACGGTGGACGCCGGCGCAGACCTGAGCCGGGTTGGCCAGCCGCAGACCGTCAACATCATTGTCGCACCTGGCGCCGCGCCGACGCTCGACTGATTGCAGACTGCAGGGAGAAAACACATGAAACGCATTTTCACGATCGCAATGGCCATCCTTGTTACCCTGCTGCCAGGCCTCTCACAGGCCGGCAGCAATCAGGCCACCGACCCGATCCACAGCACGGATAAAGTGGCCAGGTTTGCGCTGGATGTTCAGACAGAACTGGCCCGACAGGGCGCCCATGTTGCCATTGTCGGCCGCGTCGGACGGGACCGCGAAACACTGCCTGAGGGCATTGATTATACACACGTCGCCTATTGGGTTTATTCCAGAATGGTTCGTGCGGACGGGTCCACCTATAAGGGCTACAGGGTCTACAACCTTTATCAGCAGGGTGGTGACGGACGCACCAGCCGCCTGATTGAGGACAGCCCCGAGGACTTTTTCGCAGGCGCCTATGAACTGGACGCGGGCATCATTGTCCCGGACAAACGTCTGCAGAAAAAACTGCTCGATGTGATTGCCAGCCCGGCGTATGCGCAGCTGCACAACCCCAGCTATTCCGTTCTGGCAAACCCCAGAACCCAGCGGTTCCAGAACTGCACGGAACACACGCTCGATGTTCTGATGGCGAGCCTTTATGACACATCAAGCAAGGCGGTCATCAAGGCGAATATCACTGCCCATTTTGAGCCCCAGCCTGTCGAGATCGGTGGTATGAAACGGTTGCTTGCACCGGCGGCTGCACCTGCGCTGACGACTGTCGATCATGGCAGCTCTGTTGCGACCGCAACTTTCGGGTCCATCGCACGCTTTATGCACGAGCATGATCTGGACGCCGGGATCTACCGCCACAAACCCGACGGGCCGCATCCTTTCCGGATTTGACAAGAACTGGGCAATCGCACATGACCAGTGGCGATGAACACTGAAAAACCAATGTCACGGCGCGACCGCAATCTGGCCGGTATCCGCGAAAAAGCCACTGAACTGGCTGAACGCATCGTCCTCGAAAAAGGGGGCGATGCGCTTCACGCACGCGGGCTGGCCAAAGAGCTGAATATTTCCGTGGGATCGCTTTATAACGCCTTCGGGGACCTGGACGGGGTGGTGCGGGCCGTGAACGTCCGTTGCGCGGACCGGCTGGCGGAAAAGCTGCGGGCAGCGGCCCTGTCCGAAGCTGCAGATCCGATCACGCGCATCAATGCGATCGGGGCCGCCTACTTCGACTTTGCGCTGGCTGAACCGCGCCGCTGGTACATGCTGTTTGAGCGGGATTCCGATCTGCAGCTGGATCTCCGGGCGCAGGAACTGCAGGAAGGTCTGCTTGATATGCTGATCCGGGCGGGTGACGGCGATCCGGAGAACCGGCAGCACCGCGAGTTCTACCTTATGCTCTGGGCGTCCGTGCACGGTATCGTTTCACTGGCATGCCGGCCGTCCATCACGATGATCGAACCCGGAGCAGCGCGCGCATATATTGCTTCGCTGATCCGGGCCGCTTTCCGGAATTTTCCGGAAACAGATCCTAGTTAGAGATTCCAACCGCCCGGTGCAGATAACGCATATCGTTGAGCTGACGGGACAGAAATGCAGCGATGTCCGCCAGCGGGATCTTCAGCGTGAGGCGCCTGTCGTCCGGACCAAAGTTTTCACGGAACCGGCCGGTAGCCGGCGACTTGTCAAAGGCTGAAGGGCGCACGATCGTCCAGTCCAGGCCGCTTGCCTGCACCAACCGCTCCTGCAGCTCATGGTCCCGAAAAACAGGGCGCAGCAACCCACCGAACATAATGCGCTTCCAGAAGAAGTTCAGGTTGCTCCAGCTTTCATGCGCGCCCAGCGTTGACTGACAGATCAGTCGCTTCACCCCATGCTTCTGCATCGCGCGGATCACATTGAGCGTGCCCTGCGACCGGATCGGAGTATTGCGCTTCATACCGGCACCCAGGGTTACGACCACCGCATCATGCCCCTGCATTGCTGCGCTGACGGCGTCCTCATCCATGGCATCACCTGCCACAAACCGAATGTGAGGCCTGTCCTCCGCATACCCGGGCGCGCGCCGCGCAAAAGCTGTGACGTCATGACCTTCTTCCGAGAGCTGCTGGCACACGATCCGGCCCAGAGTTCCGGTAGCTCCAAAAACGATGACTTTCATTCTGATCTCCAATCTGATGAACTTGACACGATGTAAAGTTGACATCGTGTCAATAATCGCTGACTTTACATCATGTCAAGAAAAAAGAATCCAACCCGCACCCGCATCCTTTCCGCAACCCACAGGCTCCTCGAAGACGGGAACATTGCCGCGACACGTATGTCGGATATCGCCAAAGCTGCCGGTATCAGCCGTCAGGCGCTGTACCTGCATTTTCCGAACCGGGCAGAACTCCTGGTGGCGACGGTCCGGTATCTTGATGAAATCCACGACGTCGAAGCGCGGCTCGCGCCAAGCCGGGAAGCATCAGATGCGCGGACCCGTTTGTTGGCGTGGATCAGCGCCTGGGGCGGATACATCGGCGAGATCTACGGCACAGCCAAAGCTCTGATGGCAATGCAGGACACCGATGCTGAGGCACGCGCGGCCTGGGATGACCGTATGCAGGCCGTACGCCATGGATGTGCCGCGTCCGTTAACGCACTGGCGGAGGAGGGCCTGCTGACGCCCGGCCTGAGCGAGGAAGAAGCGACAGATCTGCTCTGGACGATGTTGTCGGTCCCTGCGTGGGAACAGTTATGTATCCGCCAGAAATGGTCGCACGAACGATATGTCTCCGTCATGCAGAGCTCGGCAGAGCGTATGCTGATCCGGTCATACTAAAAAGGGGCCGCAATTCTGCGCGCCCCCTCTTTTCGTCTGATCTTAGCCACCTCAGGCGGCGGCAGCTGCCTTGTCAGTCCACGCATTTGCCCGGAAAGCCGCATCAAGATCCGTTTCCGCAATGTGGTTGGTGTAATTCGACAGCACCTTGAAAGCTGTACCCAGAACCACTTCAAGGACGGTTTGCTGTGTATAGCCGGCATCCAGAAGCGCTTGGACCTGCGCCTCTTCAGGCCAGCCACGGCTTGCGTTCACCACAACGGAGAACTGACGCAGCGCTTCCAGCTTCGGGTCGCTGATCGGTGTATTGTTGCGAAGCGCCTCAATCACATCTGCGGGCACACCCGCACCCTGCGAAATCGTTGTGTGGGCCGCCATACAATAGGTACAGCCGTTCAGCCGGTTGTTTGTCATCAGGATGATCTGACGCTCGGTTTCGGTCAGATCCGTTTTCCCGAAGATGCCGGACAGGGTCATATATCCTTCGAGCAGTGCCGGAGCACCGGCCATTGTCGCCAGAAGGTTGGGCACGAAGCCAAGATTTTTCTGCGCGCCTTCAAGGTACGGTCTGGACCCTGCAGGGGCAGTTTCAACAGTGTGTGTGGTGAATTCGGGCATGTCAGTCTCCATCAGAGTAATTTTGTTTGTACCGTTCGGTATAAACTGCATTTAGGCTGTTTATACTGATCGGTCAACACCCGAGGGCCAATTTTCTTGAACGTTCGGTTTAAACTCTTATATCTGTGAGAGAACTTTAGTCTCGGAAGGTAGTTGGAATGCCGTGGGAAAAGACTTTTGACATCGATGAAGCCATAGATCGCGCGACCGAAATATTTGGTAAGAAAGGATACGAGGCGACCTCCATGTCGGATCTGACGTCCGCCATGAAGATAAATAAAGGAAGCCTTTACAACGCCTTCGGCTCAAAGAAGGAACTCTTTGACCGGTCGCTCGCGCGTTATGACCAGAAAACACGGGCCGCTACGCTGGCCCGTCTGCGCCAGCTCGATGATCCTGTTGAAGCAATCCAGACGTTTTTTGACGGCCTTATCGATGAAGCCCGGAACGATCCGAGAAATCTGGGGTGCTTTGTTGTCAACACCGCGCAGGACCTGCCTAACCAGCCTCCGGAAGTCATGGCAATCGTGCAGGAATCTCTTTCGGACGTGGAACTGTTCTTCCGCGAAATGATCGAACGCGGTCAGCGTACAGGACAGGTTCCGGCAAGCACAGATGCCCCCGGGACAGCACAGGCACTTTTGTCGATGCTCGTAGGTCTGCGCCTGCTGTCCCGCGGTGCTGTCGGGGTTCCGACACTGGAGAGCATCAGGGATGGCGCCATGCGCCTGGTGCGCGGCACGCCATGAAAAAGGCGCGACCGGGTGGCCGCGCCTGAACGTCATCCGGTGTGCCTGTGGTCAGTTGACCGACTTGGCATCCACCACATCTTTCTCAATCTGCCGGGTCGTTGAAATCGCGATCTGACGCGGTTTCAGGGCTTCGGGCACCTCACGTTCCAGATCAATGTGCAGCATGCCGTCCACATGGGCCGCACCCGTCACTTTCACGTGGTCGGCGAGATGGAACCGGCGTTCAAAGGCACGGGTCGCAATGCCCCGGTGCAGATAGGACCGTTCCGCTTTCTCGTCTGCCTTGCGCGCTGAAACGATCAGCGCATTCTCACGCACCTCAACGGAGAGATCCGCATCGGAAAAACCGGCGACAGCAATGGAAATGCGGTATGCGTCGTCATCAAGTTTTTCGATATTGTACGGAGGGTAGGAAGGTTGGGAACCTTCATTTGTCAGCACCCGGTCCATAAGGTCGGCAATCTGATCAAAGCCGACGGTGGCACGATAGAGTGGTGCAAAATCAAAAGTACGCATGGTTCATCCTCTTTTCTGAGCGATAAGTTCCGGGCGCTCCATCAGGGACGCGCCGCGGCGTTGGTTTCTGACCGGGCCCTCAAGAGGCACCCGGCACAAGCTCAATGTGGGAACCGTTCCGCGCCTTTCAAGACCCTCCAGGACGCACAAATTTTGCGCCGCCAGAACCACTGCCGCCCCGGCTTCCGACGGACAGACGCCGGATTTCTGCCACGGGCCGGGGCGCATTTGCCCGCATCCTGTGTTTCAGCTCGGCAACCACCGACGGCAGCGACATGCCATATGTCACTTTCTGTCCATCATATGACCCCATCCCTGAAACCACCGAGACGATCCTGCCACGTCCGTTTGTATGTGTGAAAACAGGCGCCCCGGACGAGCCGAAAGTGACATCGCAGTTCATCACGAGGATGCCTTCGTGCTCAAGCAGCAGTGAACAGGATTTCTGACGGGAAGGTATTTCGGAGCGTCCACGCCCGTAGGACACGACACTGACAGAACCAGCGGTCACCGCATCGTTGTGGAGCACAAACGGGTCAAGTTCGTGAGTGGGTATCGATCGGGCCAGTCTGAGCAGCGCGACGTCGTGCCGGATATTTTCAGCCGACATGCCATTCCCGGATACATACTGCGGATGCGCCTCGATCTGAAGGATACCGCGCTCTGCTGCGGCCTGCCCGTTGCGCAGTCCGGCGCGGAATGTAAGGTCCTCAGCTTTCAGAGGGGCACCTGTTCTGGACGAATACACGCAGTGCGCTGCCGTCAGAACAAACTCCGGCGCAATCAGCGTTGCTGTGCAAAAACCGGTTTCGCGGGCATCGAGCCGGCCGACCGCTTGCCAGACATGGGCATCATTGGCGCCCTCCAGACCTTTGAGGCGTGTCGTTGACTGCTGTGCGTCTGAAGGTTCGGAAATACCGATGCAAAGAACCGCAGTGAAGAGGGTCAGTATTCGGTAGGACATCAGGTCAGTCCTCCCCCGGACGGACGAATTTGGCACCGGTTTCGCGACGGGTATCACCGACCACAATCCGGCTGACCGGCGCAACCTCCTGATAAACGCCCTTACCTGCATCGAGTTCACTGCGCAGGAAAGCCAGTGGGCCGCTGAGCGCCGTCCCCAGAGAGACATTCTGGCCGTCAAGTTCAGCCTTGGCAGAAACAACCGAAACAATATGCGCCTTACCGTCAGAGAACGTGAAAATGGGGGCGCCGGACGAGCCGAAATCGACGGAACAGGAGGTCACAAGAACACCCTCCTGCCGGGCCAGTACACGGCAGACTTCCTGCAGTGACGGCGCCTCGGAACGGTCCCGCGCATAGCTGACCACACCAACGCGCGCGCCTTTCCTCGGGCGGGATGCTGTCTCAAAAGGTTCGATTGTGGTGTTCCGGATCGGGCGCACCAGCTCCAGCAGCGCGACATCATTGCGTACACGCTCGGACGAGACCTGCTGATCATAGACGTAGTCCGGGTGGATCACCGCGCGCCGGACCTGGCGGTACGCAGATGCCCGGCCATTGCGCCACCCGGCCAGAAATTCGACGGTTTCGTGATTTATCCGCGCACCCGACGTCTTGTCGAACAGACAATGCGCTGCCGTCAGAACCAGATCAGGCCCGATGAGCGCGCCCGTACAGAACCCCGCTCCACCGATATCCAGACGGCCCACAGCCTCCCACGGAGACGCATCCGTCCCCGCTTCGAGCAACCGCAACTTGCCGTCCTGGGCAATCGCACCTGTTGTCGCGGCAGCAACCGATGCCGCAAGAATTAACCACTTCCACACAGAAAACATCCTCTTACTGGAGGAAATTGCTATCCGGAATGTGCGGCAGAAATGGGGCCATCAGACACCGCATTGGCCCTGAATTGGTTAACGGTCCGTCGCCATTCGCTCAACGAAGGCGCGGTATTTCAGACCCACGGTTGAAACCTTCTACCAGTGCGGGAGGCTTTGGCCCGCCGGTGGCCCAGTCGAGCAGTTCGACCGTATGCACAATGGGCACCTGAGTCGCGGACCCGATCTGCATCATGCATCCGATGTTTCCGGCGGCAATAATGTCTGGGTTCCTGGCTTCCAGTGTCCGGACTTTCCGCTCCTTAAGTTTTCCTGAAATCTCCGGCTGCATCAGATTGTACGTGCCCGCAGAACCACAGCACAGATGCGGGTCAGCCGGTTCAACGACGGCAAACCCGGCATTGCGCAAAAGGTCCTTGGGGTAGGTCTTGATTTTCTGGCCATGCTGCAGCGAACAGGCGGCGTGATAGGCGACCACCGTCTCCTGGTCCTCCCCCTTCGGCAGGTCGAGCGTCATCAGCAGTTCTGAGATATCCATCGCAAGGGCCGACACCCGTGCCGCATCCTCTGCCAAAGCGTCATTGCGGAACATATGGCCGTAATCTTTGACAGTCGTACCACATCCTGAGGTGTTGATGACGATCGCATCGAGGCCGTCGCCGTCCATTTCCCGCGCCCAGGCCTGAATATTTTTTGCAGCCGTCGCGTGACTTTCGTCGCTTTTGCCCATGTGGTGGGTCAGCGCACCGCAACAGCCGGCACCCTCTGCCACGACAACCTCGCAGCCCATGCGGGTCAGCAGGCGGATGGTTGCATCGTTGATGTCGGTGTTCAGCGCCTTTTGCGCACATCCGGTCATCAGCGCCACGCGCTTGCGGCGTGGCTCAACAGGCGCAAAGGTCTGTGGGTCGTCATTGCGGCTGACTGATGGGATTGTCTTCGGGGCCATTTCCAGCATCGCGCGAAGCCGCGCGTCCGGCATCAGCCGGGCAAACGGCCGGCCGATTTTCGCGCCCAGCAGAGCAACCCGGAACCGCATCGGATAGGGCAGGATCCGCGCCAGAATCCAGCGCAGCGCGCGGTCGCCAAAGGGGCGTTTGTAGCGCTGCTCAATGTATTCGCGGGCGTGATCCACCAGGTGCATATAGTGCACACCTGACGGGCAGGTTGTCATACAGGCCAGACAGGACAGGCAGCGGTCGATATGTTTGACCGTTTTCTCATCCGGATCGCGGTCGTTTTCCAGCATGTCCTTGATCAGGTAAATCCGGCCACGAGGGCTATCGAGTTCGTCGCCCAGCACCTGATAGGTCGGACAGGTCGCGGTGCAGAAACCGCAGTGGACACAGGTCCGCAGAATTTCATTGCTGCGCTCAATGGCAGGGTCTTTAAGCTGTTCAGGCGTGAAGGTCGTTTGCATTGTATAAGCCCTAACCTAGAAATAGCAGGAATATGCCGAAAAGTAGCACCGGCGCGATGATGACCGTGGCGACATAGGCAGACCGGGACAGCGCCATGGTCCTGCGCAAAAGCTGAACGCCCGCCCCGGCACCCCAGCCACCGACACAGAGCATGAACAGGATCATTCCCAGCCCTTCACCGATCCCGGCATGGGGATCATTGGCGCCCCCGTCGGCACCGCCCGGGTTGAGATACATCAGAACCAGAAAAACGCCAGTCACAGCCACCGCGATTACCGCCGGTTTGCCGGGCGGCATGAGCGCCACAATTGCATAGATCACCAGAGGCAGAATCAGAAAAATCATTCCGGAAGGTTCCGTCTGCTGCCTGTCATGCGTCTTGTGTCGTGCCGGTACTGGCATCTGACATCAGTCCGCTGTTTAGAATGCCCCCGGGATCAAATCGGGCGCGCAATCCGGCACTCAGCCGCGCAACGCCTGGCGTTTCGGGGTGAAAGGTGCCCAGTCTGGACCTTGTGTCCGCAGAAGCGCGGACAAGTGTTGCATGGCCGTCGAACGCGCCAAGACGCGCACGTAGATCATCACCTGAGCGGGTCCGGAACCAGATCAGGCCACCGCCCCAGTCACTGTAGCATTCCTCAGCGCCGGATGCCTGCTCCAGCGCGGGTCCATCCGATGGTTTGCAGGACACGCGCCACACATCGCCCTCAGCATCGGAGAATTTGCCTGCATCCCGCACGCCTTCCCAGAACCAGTCTGACATATCCGGCGGCGCGATCTCCATATCGATTTTTCTTGCGGAAAACAGCGCCTTGAGTTTCTCAAGGCGATAGGAGACGGAGGCTTCAAATCCCTCAACCCTTAGGGCGGTAATCGGGGCATCATCCAGAATTTTCGCGCAATGCGCCGCACCGGTAACTTCATAGGGCGACCCCAGTGCCGCTGACATGACGTCGACCGCGTCCTGCCCACTGAGGTTTCGCAGCATCAGTGTCCCGCTGGTTTCAGGCACCGGCAGCACCTTCAGGGACACTTCGGTCAGAACACCCAGCGTTCCGCAGGAACCGCACATCAGTTTGACCAGATCATAGCCGGTCACGTTTTTCATCACCCGGCCCCCGTTTTTGACGATGTTGCCCGCCCCATCAACAAACCGGACACCCAGGGCATAATCCCGTGCAGCACCCCCTGAATACGGCGCGGGCCACTGATATTGGCGGCCATAACACCACCGAGGGTAGGTTCGCCGCCCGTGCCCAGCAGTTTCCGGTGATCCATCGGCTCAAACGCCAGTCGCTGGTTTTCCGCGGCGAGTGCCGCGTCAATCTCAGACAGGGGCGTTCCGGCACCTGCCACAATGGTCAGCGCTCCGGGTTCGTAAAGCGAAATGCCCGACAATGCGCCGGTCTCAAGCGGCTCACCGTCACCGGCCAGTCCACGCGTTCCGCCGCCGCGTACTGAAAGCGGGCCGGTGGCAGATTTGATTGCATCGGCCAGGGCCGCTTCGCTGTCGGGTTTTGTCATCTGAGTACTCCGGGGTCTTCAGGCGGTCATGCTATTCGGCTGCAACCGGCAATGCGCGGCGGGGCGCCGACACATCCAGCGGGAAAACCTTGGCAGGGTTCAGCAGCCATTGCGGATCGAAAACGTCCTTGACCGCCATCTGTACCTCAAGGTCTTCGGGCGCATACTGATAGCTCATAAGGTCGCGTTTCTCGATGCCCACACCGTGCTCTCCGGTCAGGCAGCCACCCGCTTCCACGCAGAGTTTCAGGATCTCCGCACCGAACTCCTCACAGAGTTCCAGATCACCGGGTTTGTTCGCATCAAACAGGATCAGAGGGTGCATATTACCATCGCCCGCGTGGAAAACATTACCTACCTTCAGGCCGAACTGATCGGACATCTCGCCGATACGCCGCAGAACAAACGGCAGGGAACTGACCGGGATTGTCCCGTCCAGACACATGTAGTCGTTGATCTGACCCATCGCGCCAAAGGCCGATTTCCGGCCCAACCAGATGCGTGCGCTCTCATCAGCTGATTTACTTTCGCGCAGCTCGACCGGATTGTGACGGCGGGCGATCTCCATGATGAGCCCCAGCTGGTGATCAATCTCAGCCTCAGACCCCTCAACTTCAACGATCAGCAGTGCTTCGCACATCGGGTAGCCAGCCTGGGCAAAAGCCTCGGTCGCCTCGATACACGGGCGGTCCATGAACTCAATAGCCACGGGCAGAACACCTGCCTTGATAATGTCGCTGACACAGGCGCCGGCAACCTCGTTGTCGTCAAACCCCATCAGAACCGGGCGAGCGCCTTCAGGTTTCGGCAGAATGCGCAGCGTTGCTTCGGTGACGACGCCCAACTGACCCTCGGATCCGCAGATCAGGCCCAGCAGATCAAGGCCCCCACTGTCCATATGGGCACCGCCGATCTCGACAACCTCCCCGTCCATCATCACCATGGTGACGCCCATCAGATTGTTGGTCGTCACACCATATTTCAGGCAATGCGCACCACCGGAATTCATCGCGATATTTCCGGCAATCGCGCAGGCCAGCTGGCTTGACGGATCAGGTGCATAGAAAAACCCGTTTTCCTCGACCGCACCCGTCACGCTAAGGTTTGTACGGCCCGTCTGCACCCGGATCACCCTGTTCGGATAATCAGTATCCAGAACTTCGTTCATGCGCGCCACGCCGAGGATCACGCAGTCCGCGGTCGGCAGCGCCCCGCCGGCAAGAGAGGTGCCGGAGCCGCGCGGCACCACAGGCACGCCTTCTTCATGGCAAATACGTAGGACATCGGACACTTCCTGTGTTGAGGCCGGCAGCACAGCAACCATGGGTGGGCATTTGTACGCCGTCAGCGCATCACACTCATATGCGCGCGTCTCAGCGACATCAGAAATGACCGCATCAGCCGGCAAAACGGCACTCAGCCGCTCAACAACCCGCGATTTACGCGCCAGAACAGCTTGGTCGGGAATCGGCATTTCCATGGCGTGATCTCCTTTTGGTAAACTAATATTACCAATTTGACCCATTGGCAAGTTTTATCGAACCTGCGACATGCTGGGGCCATGACATTCGCCGACCGCCTCGCTCTGTTTACACCTCTGGATTATGCAGCCCTCGGACTGCTGTTTGCCTGCTGGCTCGGCATCGGGTGGCGGGTCGAGCATCCAGGTCGGAAACACCTGTCGACTTCCGTGCTCATGGCCGACTACAGACGCGAATGGATGAAACAGATGGTCACGCGTGACCCGCGCATCTTTGACGCCCAGGTCCTGGCCAGTTTGCGGGAGGGTACTGCCTTTTTCGCCTCTACTTCTGTGATTGCCATCGGTGGCACCCTGGCGCTGATCGGCAATGCCGAAAAGCTGGGCGGTGTGGCCAGTGAAATTACGCTGATGGACCACCCAGCAGTGGTGTGGGAGCTGAAACTTCTGGTCGTGACCCTGCTGCTGACCAACGCGTTTCTGAAATTTGTCTGGTCTAACAGGCTGTTTGGCTACTGTTCTGTACTGATCGCCTCTGTGCCAAATGATCCGACCCACCCGGACGCCTACCCGCGTGCCGAACAGGCGGCAGAGATCAACGTGACGCTCGCCCGTAGCTTCAACCGGGGCCTCAGATCCATTTATTTCGCTCTCGCATGCGCTGCCTGGCTGGCAGGTCCGGTCGCTCTGATTGCGGCGACACTGGTCACGCTGGTGGTTATCTGGCGCCGCGAATTTGCGTCCCACTCTCGAAAAATCCTGCTGAAAGGCTAAATTGGAGCCACAGGAAAATGGTTCAGGTACGAAAATGAAACGTTTATTGTTAGCAGCACTTGTGGTTGCCGCACTGCCGGCCCTCGCAGAAGAACCCAAAATCGAGAATGTCAAAGTTCAGCGCACAGGGGACACCTGGCGCTTCGATGTCACGATCTCTCATCCTGATACTGGCTGGGATCACTATGCCGACGGCTGGCGCGTTCTCGATATGAACGGGAACGAGCTTGGTATGCGTGTGCTGGCGCACCCCCACGTGGATGAACAACCCTTTACGCGATCATTGTCAGGTGTGCGGATTCCGGAAGGCACAACACAGGTACGCATCCAGGCACGGGATCTGCCAGGCGGCTGGAACAGCGGCTCTGTCACAGTCAATCTGCGCTGAGCAGAGCCACGCCGGAACACGGGCGCGGGACCGACATGATCCGCGTCGTTCCTCTCGAAATTCTGCAGACAAACGATTCGCTTTCTGAGCCTCTAAGGCGGGCAAGTTGCCGTGAATTCACCGTGTGCGGAACCGAAACGGACGGACACGCCAACAATTCTGGCGGGAATCGACCGATCCCGCCATCACAAGTTCTTGATATCCATTACTTTGCGGGATCCGGTGCTATGGTGAGTTGAATTTTCAACTCATGCGGGAGAAGCAACTTGAACGCTTCATATGCGGGTTTAGCGGCAATCATTTTGGCGGTTGGCACGGCAGCTGGTTTTACAGCGGGAACACAGATGATGCCGGACAGTGGCGGAGAGGATCAGCAGGCCCTAGTCGAAATGGCGGCACTGGTAGAAGAACAGAGGCAGTTGTCAAACACGATAGCCGCGCGCGAGAACGCTTTGGAAAAACAGTCTTCTGATCTCCTGTCAGATATGGCTCATCTGGGGCAGCAGCTGCAGGAGCTGAACAGCCGGCAGGAGCAGGTTGACCAGCAGAAGGCGGAACTGGACGCGCAGGCAGAAGCGCTTGAGGATAAGCAGGCTTCACTGGAAGCACTCGAGGAAGATCTGACACGGATGCACAGCAATCTGCTTGCCGACATGGATGACCTTGAAAACAGACAAACTGAACTGGCGAAACAGGAAGAACAGCTTGCAGCGAGCGTAGCATCTGCTGGGAAACCACTGGCCCTCGCGGACGAGCTGCCGAAGGACGAACCGGCACAGAGCACAGCAACCGAGATCATTGAGCTGGCTCAGGATACAGGGTCAAAGCTCCTTCCTGATGACGGCATACTGGTGCCGGAGCCTGCATTGAATGCACTGTCATCTGGCCCTGAACAGGACGCTGTTGCTTTGTTGAGCACGACATCTGCAGAGGGCGGCACTAACGAAGATAATCAGGCAGGAGAGTTTATCCCCGCCGCAGCGGTGGCAGGCGGGACGGACCTGCCAGCCAATGGCATGATCGCAGAAGTCCACTTTGAGGTGAACAGTGCGCAGTTGACCCCGGGCGCGCTGAAACGCGCGAGAGATGCAGCGGAAAAACTGCAGAATATGGAGTTCTCAAAGATCAGGATTGCGGGACATACAGATACAACCGGGTCAAGCAGCCTGAACAGCGCGCTTTCAAACGAGCGCGCCGAGGCAGTAGCTGCGATCTTCGTTAATGCCGGCCTGTCGAGACAGGCAATCGAAATCGTCGGCTTTGGTGAGACCCTGGCCATGTTGCCCATATCAACCGCGGATGGCGTGTCCGAACCGTTGAACCGCTGTGTCGGTATCTTTGTCGAATAAACAACTCAGCAGGGCTCACCCGTTGAAAAGGCCGACACGCGAAGGCGCTGCGCAGACGTTCCGGGACGAGAAAACCGTACACCTGCTGTGCGGCTCTATGCCCGGTGGTACGGTCCACCTGAAAGGATAGACGCGGCGCGGTACAGTTGCTCTGACACCATGACGCGCACCAGCATATGAGGCCAGACCATTTTCCCGAAGGACAGCGCGTAATCTGCCTCTGCGCGCAGGGACGGATCAATCCCATCCGCCCCTCCGATGACCAGCGCCAGATCGCGGCGGCCATCGTCCCGCCAGCGCGCCAGCCGGTCCGCGAACTGTGGCGATGTTTCGGTTTTACCCCGTTCGTCCAGAACACCGATCAGCGCACCATCCGGCAGGGCACGGCGGATCGCATCGGCTTCGGTTGCCATACCGCCACCCTTGCGGTCGTCCACCTCGACCACCCGTGCAGGCCCAAGACCAAGGGCCCGGCCAGTGCGGTCAAACCGCTGCAGATAGTCATCAATAAGGGTTTTCTCCGGCCCGGCGCGCAGACGCCCGACCGCGATCACATGCACACGCATGCAGAATCAGCCGCTGACCGGTCAGGTCAGCCGGCAGCAGCTCCGGGACCGGACACAGGCTGCCACATCTTTTCGAGCTGATAGAACTCACGCACTTCCGGACGGAAGACGTGCACAATCACATCGCCTGTGTCGATAAGCACCCAGTCACCAGCGTCCTTACCTTCCATCTTTGCTGTGCGGCCATACGTGTCCTTGATGGTCTGCGCCAGCTTTTCCGAAATCGAGGCCACCTGACGTGTAGAACGGCCAGAGCATACGACCATATAGTCGCCAATCTCTGTTTTGCCGCGCAGATCAATCTGCACCACATCTTCGGCTTTGTCATCGGAAAGGGATTTGAGGATCGTTGCCAGCATGTCGTCGCTGGTGCTTGTGTCGGTTGCAGTGGCCATCACTGCGGACCCGTTTTGAGCAGCCGGAGCTGCATCAGCATGTATAGACAGGACATTGTCCTCCTTTGATCGCGCCGCCGGACCCCCGGCGCTGGGGATAGCCCGAATTTAGCAATATGCATGCGACAATTCAATGACGGCAGTGAAAACAGACCGTTCGCAGGGTGCGAGTGCCCGTTCAGGCAGCGGCCGTCTGCTGATCACCGGGAGCCCTGCCAAGCGCGGACAGCCAGCCCCTGTCCAGTTCCTCAAGCGCGCTGCCGTCGAAACGGTCAGCCACTTCCCAGTATCGTCCGGACGGCACGTCATACCCCAGCGCATTTTCGCGCCGCAACAACGGTCCGACAGCGGAAGTTTCCGGCAAGCTGAACCGCGACGTGCGGAGTTCCTCAGGCCTCGAACGCGGAAACAGCAGCCTGCTTGGCGCCGTAGAGAGGTTCACGCAGGCGCATCCCCGATCAGCAGCAAGCAGCGCCAGCCGCGCGGATTTCGCACCCAGATCGCGCAGTGTCACGTCCGGCCGCAGCGGATCAGCCGTACCGGTGCCATAAAAGTGCGTTGGACCACTGCGCGGGTAGACCATGTCGCAGCCCATCCAGGCAATGACCCGGGGGCGCAGCGCGTGCAACGCCCAGTACCCGGCGGTAAATGCCATCGTACCACCGGCGAAGACAAAGCCACCCAAAGCGTTCTGAGCCGGCACGAACTCCTCAGCACCGACGATCCGCTGGCCCCGCCCTATGTTCTGAGGACGACGGTCCTGGGGAAAATCTTCAGGGCAGATGAGATCGTCCCAGTCACTGCGCAGCTGCCACGCATTGTTGATCACGACGATGCGGTCAAACCATGACCTGCACCAGCTCTGCGCATCGACGGCATTGGGACCGCTGCCAAGAATCAGAACCGTCTCTGTCCGGGGCTTCATCACACTCTCCACTCGCTGAGCGTGTAACACTAGAACGCGACAGAAGCGCGACAACCCCGCGAGGTCAGTCGGCGGCCATTGTACCGGGATCATCGTTCAGCATACGCACCTCGCGTTGCGGGAACGGAATAGAGATGTCGTGCGCCTTAAAGGCATCCCAAAGCGCCAGATATACATTGCCACGGATGTTCGTGAGCCCGCCGGTCGGATCCCGGATCCAGAACCGCAGGATATAATCCACGGAACTGTCGCCGAAACCAACGATATGACAGACGGGCAGTTTCGGGTGCGACAGGACCCTGTCCACTGCAGCCGCAGCCTCGATTGCCAGTTTACGGACCTGGTGCGGATCACAGCCATAGGACGTTCCGAAAAAGATATCGAGGCGGACGAATTCGTCAGAATGAGACCAGTTCACCACCTGCCCGGTGATCAGATCTTCGTTGGGGATCAGGTACTCTTTGCCGTCACGCGTAACCACGCTGACGTATCTCGCGCCCAGCGCATTGATCCAGCCAAAAGTTTCGCCAAGGCTGATCACGTCACCCGGTTTGATCGACTTGTCCAGCAGGATGATCACGCCAGACACAAGATTGGACACGACCTTCTGCAGACCAAAACCAAGACCAACACCAATCGCCCCCGACAGAACGGCAAGCCCGGTCAGATCAATTCCGACCGCTTTGACTCCCAGGAAAAACGCACAGCCATAAAGGACGACCTGCACGCCTTTGACGGCCAGCACCTGCATCGACGGGCTGATATCCTGGTTCGACCGGATACGGGCCGCCGTCGTCTTGCTGGTGATGCGCGCAAGGGCAAAGAACACCCCGATCACAGCAATCGCACTTATGATGCCCAGTGCCGAAATCCGGAACCCACCGGTTTCGATGGCTAAGTCGTCCAGGAACTCCGCCGTTACTGCGGACAGATCAAGAAAGTGCAGAGTTGCCCAGATCCACAGCGCCCAGGTCACGATCCGTCGCAGCGGTCTGTTGCGCACAAGCTGTGCCGCAAAGGCAATGCCGACCCAGACCGTTGCAAGTGTGGCTGCGATGCCGATCAGATGAGATCGCGACGGCCATGTCACCTGTTGCATGACCGCATAGATTACCCAGGCGACAAAAGCGAAAAGAATGAGGCCCATCCGCCTTTTGATCTGAACCACCAGACGCAGCTGCCATTTCGCCCAGCCTTCACGCCGGCGCACCCAGTGATCCAGCGAATTGCCGCAGACACGATGGAACAGCCAGCTGAGCGCAATCAGGGCCAGGATGATGAGAAGCTGGTTCTGACGCCAGCCGGGTGTGATGACCGTTGTAAAAAAACTGACCGTAAGGTGCCATATCTCACTGACGGACATCAGTGCCCCGGCGAACTGGTCGGGATCGAACTCCAGAATATTTTCCTGCTCCATGGGATCAGATTTGCACAGGCCGCCACCCGCCACAACCACGCCGCACATCCCTTGCCTGCTGTCCCCCGACACGGTAAACACCGCCCCATGTTACGCAGTGCGCATTTCAGAATCGAACTGTCCGACCGTGCACGTCTGCGCGAGCGCTTTTTCGGCGTGACGCATACGGCCATCGCACGCCTGTAAGCACAACCGCCCGACAGCCTCTGACCCATTCAAAAAACGGGAGTGGACCAATGTCCCCCAAAACACTCTATGACAAAATCTGGGATGCCCATGTCGCGCACGAAGCGGACGACGGCACCTGCCTTCTCTATATTGACCGCCACCTTGTACATGAGGTCACCAGCCCTCAGGCATTCGAGGGTCTGCGCATGACGGGCCGGTCGGTGCGGGCACCTGACAAAACAATTGCCGTACCGGACCACAACGTGCCCACCACACCCGGCCGCGAAGACCCGGCAAACATGACCGAAGACAGCGCCATTCAGGTCGCAGCACTGGACACCAACGCGCGTGAATTCGGCATTCACTATTACCCTGTCTCCGACATCCGCCAGGGCATCGTGCATATTGTCGGCCCGGAACAGGGATGGACCCTCCCCGGCATGACCGTGGTCTGCGGCGACAGCCACACGGCGACGCATGGCGCATTCGGCGCACTGGCGCACGGGATCGGCACATCCGAGGTGGAGCACGTTCTGGCAACCCAGACGCTGATCCAGAAGAAGTCCAAAAACATGAAGGTCGAGATCACCGGGAAACTGCGCCCGGGCGTCACAGCCAAGGACATCACGCTGTCGGTTATCGGCGCCACCGGCACCGCAGGCGGCACCGGCTATGTGATCGAGTATTGTGGCGAGGCGATCCGTGACCTGAGCATGGAAGGCCGTATGACCGTCTGCAATATGGCGATCGAAGGCGGCGCACGCGCCGGACTGATCGCGCCGGATGAGAAGACCTTTGAATATTGCAAAGGCCGGCCGCACGCACCTAAGGGTGCGCAGTGGGAAGCCGCGATGGACTGGTGGAAAACCCTGTATTCCGACGATGACGCGGCATGGGACAAGGTCATCACCATCAAGGGCGAGGATATTGCGCCGGTTGTCACATGGGGCACATCGCCCGAGGACGTATTGCCAATCACTGCTGACGTACCATCGGCTGACGATTTCGAGGGTGGTAAGGTCGGAGCGGCACAGCGTTCGCTGGACTACATGGGCCTGACATCGGGCACGCCTCTGTCAGAGGTGGAGATCGACACAGTATTCATCGGTTCCTGCACCAACGGCCGCATCGAAGACTTGCGTGCAGCCGCCGAAATTCTGAAAGGCAAGAAGATCAGCGTGAAACGGGCGATGGTTGTACCGGGCTCCGGCCTTGTGCGTGCGCAGGCCGAAGAGGAAGGTCTCGCCGACATCTTCAAAGACGCCGGTTTCGAATGGCGGCTTGCAGGTTGCTCAATGTGCCTCGCCATGAACCCCGACCAGCTCCAGCCAGGCGAACGCTGCGCCGCCACGTCCAACCGTAACTTCGAAGGGCGTCAGGGGCGCGGAGGCCGGACGCACCTGATGTCTCCGGCGATGGCTGCTGCCGCTGCCATCACTGGTCGTCTGACGGACGTTCGTGAACTGATGTAAGCGTCACAACGGTTTCCCGGATAATGCGCCCGGCTTCGGCCGGGCGTTTTTTGTTCAGACCGGTGTACGGACGGGCATCGTTTTCCGGCAGAAATGGGGTCCCAGAACCACAAATGTGGGTTTCAGGCACCGCCTTTCGCGCAACTGAATTTTTTGCTTGCATCACTCTAAGTCAGCAAAAACCCAGCATTTTATAGCCCCGAGCCGCATTTGATCAAAAAAATGACACATTTAGGTCAGGTTTTTCTTAACTTTCGGCGATTCTCCGCTTATAAGAAGGTTCAGGTGAATGTTCCTGCGGCAAGCAGCAAGTGGTAACAAATTCTCAGAAGTGTCGCAGCACATCGCTGCGGCACTTTTTTGTTTCCGGACACCGGGTATATTTCCACCAGATCAAGCGCGCTGACAAAGGCCCGATCGGTTGCATGACATACCGAAATAGTGCATCACCGGCCCGGTGGCGCAACCGCCGCTCAACGTTACGGCAAGGGACGACCAGCAGGCCATCCCGGCGAGGAGAAACCAGATGGACAAGTTTACAACCCTGACCGGCATCGCGGCTCCTATGCCGCTGATCAACATCGACACAGATATGATCATCCCCAAACAGTTCCTGAAAACGATCAAACGGTCGGGCCTGGGCGTCAATCTGTTCGACGAGATGCGTTACGATGATGACGGCAACGAAATCCCTGACTTCGTTCTGAACCGCGAAGCCTACCGCAGCGCAGAGATCATTGTCGCCGGAGACAATTTTGGTTGCGGTTCGTCCCGTGAGCACGCCCCGTGGGCAATCAAGGATTTCGGCATCCGCTGCGTGATCGCGCCGTCCTTTGCGGACATCTTCTACAACAACTGCTTCAAGAACGGCATCCTGCCGATCGCCCTGCCTCAGGAACAGGTCGATGTTCTGATGAAAGACGCCGAAAAAGGCGCCAATGCCCGTATGAGCATTGATCTGGACGCTCAGACGATCACCACATCGGACGGAGAGAGCTTCAGCTTCGAGGTGGACCCCTTCAAAAAGCACTGTCTGATGAATGGTCTCGATGACATTGGCCTGACGCTTGAGAAAGCCGCATCAATCGACAGTTTTGAGACGACCGCCGCGCAGTCGCGCCCCTGGGTCTGACCTGAATACACATTGTTTTGCCATTTTGCCCGCGCTGGTAGTAATCCTGCGCGGGCTTTTTGTTGGTCCGGCCGGTTTCGGAAACAATCCATCAGAAATACCAGCAGATTAAGGAATCTGTTAACGCCCGTTTGTGGCGCCTGCACTCTCGCCCACAACATATTGTAAAATGACAGTTTTTCGCCACATATTTGATGCAGGAACGCACCACTCCTTCCTTCAAAACGCCTTACCGATTGCGTCTTGTTAACCACGAGACTTGCGAAACTCAGACGAATGATGGCACAAATGGGGCAAGAATGAGGCAGACCACCGCCCCGGTGGCATCAAGTTGGAACAAGAACGCGGCACTGTATCGCTTCTGGCCAGTTTGAAGGGAAAGAAACGAATGTTCGTACGTATGTCGGGCGCAGCCCTGCGTGGACTATTGGTCGCTCTGTTGATTGCGACCCCTGCACTGATGCTCCGGGACATTGCACCGGATCAGTCGCAGATTGTTGTTCTGATTGCGCTGCTTGCCGCTTTCCTGACCTTTGTTGAATACAATTCCAACGCGCCGAGTATCGTCGAGTTTCGCGACGCTGCCCCCTTTAACAGGCTGCGGTTTATTACGCTTTTCCTGACCCTCATCGTTCTGACCGCCATTGCGCGGGGCAAGGTCGAGCCCACATCAATCACGCAGGGCCTGACATCTGTTGGGACAATCATCGGCAATGCAATCGATTTCCCGTTTTCTCCTGTCCGGCTGATCGTTCTGATGCTGCCTTACGATGCGCGCCCTGATCTGATCACAGATGTACGCACTGCCGCGGGCATGTCCTATCTGATTTCCCTGGTGGCAATGGCGTGGTTCATCGTGATGGTCCGCTGGGGCCGCTGGCCCATCCGCCGCGGTTCCTTCAATGTCTGGGTGAACCTGCCGCTGTTTGACCCCACCGCCGGCGGCGATGTTCTGTTCCGCCTGCAGCGCGACGCGCGGGTTAATATTGCGCTCGGTTTCCTGTTGCCCTTTGTGATCCCCGCTGTGGTCAAAGCGACCTCTGATCTGGTAGACCCGATCACACTGGAGAACCCGCAAACACTCATCTGGACAATCACGGCATGGGCCTTCCTTCCTGCGAGTATGATCATGCGCGGTATTGCGATGATGCGGATCGCCAGCATGATCGAGGAAAAGCGCCGCCGCGCCTATGCAACCGCCGCCGAAGAGAATGGCTTTCAGGCTGCCTGACAGCGCTCCTGCTGTGTGCCGCGCCTGCGGCCGCAGAAGATACACTGCGGATCGCAACATATAACACAGAACTTCAGCGTGACGGCCCCGGACTGCTGCTGCGTGACATACTGCGCGGCGGAGACGAGCAGGTAGATGCAGTAATCTCGGTCATCACCACCGTTGCGCCGGACATCCTTGTGATCCAGGGGTTCGACTATGACCTGACCGGCGCGGCCCTCGGGGCTTTCGCAAAGACCCTTTCCGATCACGGGGCCAGCTACCCGTATCTTTTCGCAAACCGTCCCAACACCGGCATGGCAACAGGTCTGGATATGGACGGTGACAGACGCCGGGGGGATCCCCGCGATGCCCAGGGGTACGGACGGTTTTCCGGCCAGGGCGGTATGGCGATCCTCTCGCGGTTTCCGGTGATCGATGATGGCGTGCAGGACTACTCGGATATGCTTTGGCGTGATTTCCCCGGCGCTCTTCTGCCGGAAACACCTGCCGGTCCTTTCCCATCCGAGGAAGCTCAGGCCATTCAGCGACTGCCCACAACCGCACATTGGGTCGTCCCCCTTGAGATACCGGGACTGGGCCGCATCGATCTTCTGACTTTTCACGCAAGCCCACCGGTTTTCGACGGGCCCGAAGACCGGAACGGCAAACGAAATCACGACGAAATCCGGTTCTGGCAGCTGTACCTTGATGGCGCGTTCGGACCGGTGCCGCCCGGTGCATTTGTGCTGTTGGGGGATACCAACCAGGACCCTGTTGGCGGGTCCGGCATCAAGTCAGCCATTCGCGATCTGCTGGCCGACCCTCGCCTGCAGGACCCGAAGCCTTCGAGTGACGGAAGTGCCGCGATTACAGGGGATCCCTATGACACTGCGGACTGGGACGACCCCGTACCCGGAAACCTGCGCGTGGACTATGTGCTGCCGTCTGCCGGGCTGGCCGTCACAGACAGCGGTGTCTGGTGGCCGGATCCCGCAACTGAGGCCGGGCAAACCGCGTCAGCGGCCAGCCGTCACAAACTTGTCTGGGTGGACATCTCCCGCTGAGGCGGCTTGCTGCGGAACCAAAGCTCTAGCATCAGCAGATAGGGCAGATAGAAGGCAAAGTTCTGCACCAGATCAAAGGTGCCTGTGAACGCCTCGTTCGAGGCAACCCCGCCCGTCAGAGCGTACCAGATGCCGTAGTGAACACGGTAGAGCCACGACCCCATGGCAAGAACAAAAAGCCGCAGTGCCCAGCGCCTGTGGGCTGACACCCGTCGCTGCTGGGCCCGCCTCACGGTCTGGATGGCCACGCCGATCATCAGGCCACCATAAAGTGCGAAACCGGTGTTCATCCACGGACCACCGATGGTGCCCCGAAACGCAATATAGGCCAGACCTCCGGCACCCGTCAGCATCGCACAGGTGAACATCAGATACCCGTTGATCCGGTGCAGCCGCATCCAGCGCTGGCGCAGCCCGTCAAGAAGCTGAACCGCTATCATCAGTGTCAGTACCGCACCAGCAGCCATATGGGCAAAGATCGCTACATTGGGCACCTGAGCACCCGGCGTGAAAAGCCGGCTTTGCGTGGTAGCAGCATCCGTCAGCCCCAAGGCACCAAGCTCCAGCGCATGGCGCACGAACGGCCAGACCAGCGCCAGGACCGCTGCGAGCATCAATCCGGATCTGATACGGGTTGTCATCCTTTCGGGGCCTTATCTTTTCCGCTGACCTGACCCGACCTTATCAGGTCCTGACTGAAATGCACGTATTGCGGGTGTCAGCCGCTGTGAGGCAGCGTCATTCCGCATGGCACTTCTTGACCCTGCACCCTGCCCGCGCTAGGCCGCACCGGAACACTTTCCGCAGGAGACGACGCATGGCCAACCCTTCCCTTCTTATCCTTCCCGGTGATGGCATCGGCCAGGAAGTCATGGAGCAGGTCAAACGTGTGATTGGCTGGTTCGGCGACAACCGCGGGCTCAACTTCGATGTCAGCGAGGACCTGGTGGGCGGCGCGGCCTATGACGCGCACGGTACGCCTCTGCATGACGACACTATGGCGAAAGCGCTGGACGTTGATGCGGTGCTGCTGGGCGCCGTAGGCGGTCCGAAATACGATGATCTGGACTTCAGCGTGAAGCCCGAACGCGGCCTGCTGCGCCTGCGCAAGGAGATGGATCTGTTTTCCAACCTGCGTCCGGCCCAGTGTTTTGACGCGCTGGCCGATTTCTCATCACTGAAGAAGGACGTGGTGGCCGGTCTCGACATCATGATTGTGCGGGAGCTGACTTCCGGTGTCTACTTCGGCGAGCCGCGCGGCATCTTTGAGGAAGGCAACGAACGCGTTGGCGTCAACACCCAGCGTTACACCGAAGGCGAGATCGACCGTGTCGCCCGCTCGGCCTTTGAACTGGCCCGCCGCCGGAACAACAAAGTGTGTTCCATGGAAAAGGCCAACGTGATGGAAAGCGGCATTCTGTGGCGCGAAGTCGTGCAGAAAGTACACGACGAGGATTATCCGGACGTTGAACTGAGCCATATGTATGCGGACAACGGTGCGATGCAGCTGGTGCGTGCCCCCAAACAGTTTGATGTGATTCTCACAGACAACCTTTTCGGTGACATCCTGTCGGATTGTGCCGCGATGCTTACAGGCTCGCTGGGCATGCTGCCTTCGGCCAGCCTGGGCGCCCCCACAGAAAACGGCCCGCCCCGCGCGCTTTATGAACCGGTACACGGGTCCGCGCCGGACATCGCGGGTCAGGGCAAAGCCAACCCGATCGCCTGTATTCTCAGCTTTGCGATGGCGCTGCGGTACTCGTTTGATCAGGGCGATGAGGCTGCCCGTCTCGAAGCTGCTGTTGAGAAAGTTCTGGCCGATGGCGCGCGCACAGCCGACCTGATGGGCGAAGAAGGTGGCACGCCAATCAGCACATCGCAGATGGGTGACGTCATTCTGGCAGCGCTCGACGACAGCCTGTAAGTCACGACCCCTGCCACCGGGGAGGCCTGTGGGCGGTAGCAGGGTAAAACACAAAACCACCTGATGGCCCGGCATTGTCCGGGTCAGCATCAGACAGGAACTCCCCATGCCCGGCAACGGAATGAACCCCAATATAAAAGGCGCGCTTCTGGCGCTCCTCGCTTTCGCGATTTTTGCCAGCCACGATGTTATCATCAAGGTGCTTGGCGGTGGTTACTCGCCCGTCCAGATCGTTTTCTTTTCGGTCCTCTTCGGCATTCCGCTCGCCATGCTGGCGCTGCTGCGTGACGCAACACATGGAACGCTTCTGCCGCGTCATCCATGGTGGATGGCAGCCCGCACAGCAGCCGCCATGATCACCGGGTTCTGTGCCTTTTATGCGTTTTCGGTGCTACCACTTGCACAGGTTTACGCCATTCTCTTCGCAGCGCCCCTGCTCATTACTATTCTCGCTGTCCCCATGCTGGGGGAGCCGGTACGGCTGCGCAGGTGGGTGGCGGTTGGTATCGGCCTGTGCGGCGTTCTGGTTGTGCTGCGCCCCGGCGAAGCGGAACTGGAGCTGGGGCACCTCGCGGCACTTGTTTCGGCTGTCTGCGGGTCTTTTGCATCCATCATTGTGCGCAAAATCGGGCGCGAAGAGCGGACCATCGTAATCATGCTTTATCCAATGATGGCCAACCTTGTCGTGATGGCAGCACTTCTGCCGCTCATCTACAGCCCGCCGCCCATCGAGGATTTGGGGTACTTTGCGATCATTGCGCTCTTTGCCTGGATCGCAGGGCGTTTTCTGATCGCAGCCTACAATACCGCAGAACCCATCTTCGTTGCCCCGATGCAGTATTCTCAGATCATGTGGGCCGCACTTTATGGTGTCCTGTTCTTCGACGAGACACCGGACATGGCCACAATTGTCGGATCAGCTATCATCATCGGCAGTGGTCTGTTTATCGTGCTGCGGGAAAGCCGCGTCCCGGATTCCGAACAACCCGTCTTGCGGACAAGGTCCAGACCCGAAACCGGAACAGCACCCCGGATTTCAGGGTTTCTCAGTCCCACGCGGCGCTGGCGAAAAACGGACGGGAGCGACTTGCCAAAGTAACGCGTTAGATGTAGGCCACGCGCATCGGTCGGGCTGTAGCGCAGCCTGGTAGCGCACCTGCTTCGGGAGCAGGGGGTCGGAGGTTCGAATCCTCTCAGCCCGACCAGTTCATCTCAACATCCGCGTGTTCACCCCGGCCTCAGTGCCTGTGTGCCCGTGAATAGCTGTGGCTGTGGCCAAAGTTACCATGACGGTGAAACCCGCTGTGCCGCGGCCCCTTGCCGTGCAGCCTCTTGCGCTTGAACACTTTCTTTTTGTGCTTGCGTTGCTGGTGATAGGTGCGGTGGCTCTTGTGGTAGTGCCGGAGCGAATGGCCGTAATGCTTTTTCACTTTATGGCGGTCCGTCACGACACCGATGCTGATGCCAGCGAGCTGCAGATAACCGTCAGCGGAAAATTCACCAGCCTTCGCCTGACCTGAAAAGCCGGTCCCGAGTACGGTGACGACCAGCGCAGCCAGAGAAATCTTTTTGACGAAATCGTTCATTACATTGCCTTTCCTGAAAGGTCGCGGCGCAGTTTGCGTCGTCTGGTAATGAGATAGCCGGAACCACTGAAACAATAAGAGGCGCTGCGGTCACCTTGTCTCACGCATCTGCGACCAGATATTTCAGGAAGCTGGCGATCCCGGCAGGATTCGAACCTGCAACCTGCCCCTTAGGAGGGGGCTGCTCTATCCAGTTGAGCCACGGGACCGCTGGCGTCAGTTCTAGTTCAGCTGACGATGTTTGTCATGATCAGATATACGTCGCGCTGCAAGTGGTTGAAGCCCGGGTCTGTCCTGCGCTAACATCGGCCAACAGCACAGGAAAACATTGTGACAAGACCAAAACAGCGGCCGCTTACACTCCGGGATGTTTCAGAAGCCTGCGGCGTATCGGAAATGACGGTCAGCAGGGTACTGCGCAATCGCGGTGATGTGTCAGCCGCAACACGGGACAAGGTGCTGGAGGCTGCAAAAACGCTGGGCTACGTGCCAAACCAGATTGCAGGCTCGCTGGCGTCTCAGCGTGTGAACCTGGTGGCGGTCGTGATCCCTTCTTTGTCAAACATGGTATTCCCGGAAGTGCTCACTGGCATCAACCGGGCCTTTGAGGATACGCCGCTTCAGCCGGTGGTCGGCGTCACGGATTACCTGCCGGAAAAAGAGGAACAGGTGCTCTACGAAATGCTGTCCTGGCGGCCTTCAGGCGTTATCATCGCCGGTCTGGAACACTCGGATGCGACACGTGCGATGCTGAAGAATGCGGGCATTCCCGTCGTTGAGATCATGGACACAGACGGCACGCCCATTGACGCGATGGTGGGGATTTCTCACCGGCGGGCAGGTCGGGAAATGGCCGCCGCCATCCTGAAGCAAGGATATCACCGGATCGGATTTCTGGGCACGAAAATGCCGCTTGACCACCGCGCGCGCAAACGGTTCGAGGGGTTCACCGAAGCCCTCGCTAAGGCTGGTGTCGAAATCGAAGACCGCGAGTTCTATTCGGGTGGCTCAGCGCTGGCCAAGGGTCGCGAGATGACCGAAGCGATGCTGGAACGCTCACCAGACCTGGATTTCCTGTATTACTCAAATGATATGATCGGCGCGGGTGGTCTGCTCCACCTGCTGGACAAGGGCATAGATGTGCCAGCGCAGATCGGGTTGGCGGGCTTTAACGGCGTCGAGCTGCTCGACGGTCTGCCGCGTCAGCTGGCGACGATGGACGCGTGCCGCAAAGAAATCGGGACCAAAGCTGCGGAAATTATTCTCGAACGCAGCGCCCTTGCCGAGGATGAGACGCCGGAAGATCCCGGCCACGTCACCCTGTCCTCAAAAATCTCCTGGGGTGACACGCTGCGCCGATACCGGCGGTGACGAACACCCTTACCCTCACAAACACTCAGGCCCGGCGCCTCTTTCTCGACCGGCACGCGCTGTCGGAAACCCCTGCAGGCGATGCGCGCGGCGACGCATTGCTGGACCTGATCACACGCTTGGGTTTTGTGCAGCTGGACAGCATCAATATTCTGGCTCGCGCGCACGATCTGATCCTGTTTTCCAGGCGGCCAAGGTACCGGCCGAAAGACCTCAAATCCCTCTATGAAAAAGACCGGGCGCTGTTTGAGCACTGGACCCATGACGCCGCCGTTATTCCGATGGCCTTTTACGGGTGGTGGCAGTTACGGCGCGAGCGTGATGCAGCGCTGTTGCGCAGCAGATGGCGCGACTGGCGGCGCGAAGGCTTTGAAGCGCAGTTTCAGCCGGTTCTGGACCAGATACGCGAGGAAGGGCCCCTGTGTTCTTCCGACGTTGGCGCGGGCGAGAAACGCAGCTCCGGCGGCTGGTGGGACTGGCACCCATCAAAAACGGCTCTTGAGTATCTGTGGCGCAGCGGGGCTCTTTGCGTTGTGGGGCGTGACGGTTTCAAAAAGCGATACGACCTGACGGAACGGGTGATTGACAAGGCGCTGTGTGGCCCGCTTCAGTCACCCGAAGATACGGCCAGAACGATCGACTGGTGCTGCAGCGGCGCTCTGGACCGGCTAGGGTTCGCAACGCCGGCAGAACTGGCGGCTTTCTGGGATCACATCTCGCTGGCAGAGGCGAAGGACTGGTGCGCCACAGAAGTGGCGGCCGGTCGGCTTCAGCCGATACGCATTACGGGTGCAGACGGTACTGCGCGTGACAGTCTGGCCCGTCCAGGTGTCGCGGACGATCCGGCACTGGACACGCCCCCCTGTTCCAGACTGCGTGTGCTCAGCCCGTTTGATCCCGCCCTGCGCGACAGAAAACGCGCAGAAAGGCTGTTTGGTTTTAACTACCGGATAGAAATTTTCGTGCCCGAAGCAAAACGGCAGTACGGGTATTATGTTTTCCCGATCATGGAAGGTGACCGGCTGGTCGGGCGCGTGGATATGAAAGCTTTCCGGGACCGTGATGCGCTGGTTGTGCGGGCACTGTGGCCAGAGCACGGTGTGCGCTGGGGCAAAGGCCGGATGGCCGCTTTCGAAGCGGAACTTGCGCGGCTGACCAGGTTGGGTGGCGTGACAACCGTCACGTTCGAAGACGGCTGGCTGCGCACACACGACAGCTAGAAGGTGCGCGGTACAAGGCTGCCGTGAAACCACGTCAGATAGGAATACACCGAGAAAACAGGCACGCCGGTCAGACGCGCGATATCAGGCGCATAGGGCACCATGTTGGTGCATTCCAGAATGATGGCACCGATGTCGGGCGCATCAGCGGTCATCTGCATGGATGCTTCTGACAGGTCGTGACGCGCCTGCGCGACATCGAGCGCCGTGTCGTTGCCCAGAATGCTGCGGGCAAAGTCAGTATCCTCGACGCCACATACGACAGCGTTCGCGGGCACACCCGCTACCGCCAGGTGTTGTCCGGTGAGGCTCGCCGCCGAGATGGTGAGGATACCGATGCGACGACCAGGGCCAAGCGTTGCCTGAATCTGGGCGGCCTGTTCCAGTGCCGATGCCGCGACCGGCACGCCAAGTTCTTTTGTCAGACGCGGGCGGATGAGCGAAAGAAATCCGCAGGTCGTCGCAATGCCGCGGCATCCGCAGGAGACGAGGTCCTGCCCGGCTGCAATAAAAGCCCGCACGAATGGTTCCGGGTCCTGGCAGACCACAGCCTGCGGTGTGGCACCGCGCACGACCGAATAGCGCACCGGGAAATCCCACGTGTCCGGGTTCCCGACATCCCCCGGGATACGCGGGAATTTTGTGTCGAGCATGAGGATGCCAAGCAGAGCAGGATCGGTGGTCGCCATTATTGCTGTGTGCCCCGAAGGCTGCAGCGAATCAATAGGTCGTGGCCGCCCGCGCCGCCTGGTCATACTGGCCGGACATCAGCCGCAGCAGGGTCGCGGCACGGCTGACCTGTTCCGGTTCCAGCCCGAGCTCAGCAACTGAGCTGAGCAGCAGCCCCTCGCGGATATCTTTGTATCTGACGCAGGTTTCCGCACCCTTTTCCGTCACTGCGACGGTCTTTTCCTTGCCCTGTCGCCCATCCTTCACAAGGCCCGCTTTAATCAGCTTTTTGATCGAATAATTGACCGTATGCGTGTCCTCGACATTCAGAACGAGGCAGATATCCGCAAGCTTCTTGGGTCGATCCCGGTGAAAAACCGAGTGCAATACAAGCACATCCAGAGAACTGAGTTCAGGGTAGCCTGCCATGGAAATGGCCCGCACAGTCCAGCGCTGAAACGCATGGTTGCAAAGGATCAGCCCGTATTCGAGCTCTGAAATCTCCGCAAATGAGCCGCTGGCGAGATGCGCAGATGAAACGACGGGTCCGAGAAAGCTGTCTGACATGTCCTCAGAGTGCCTGTCACTGATAAAATGTCAACAAATTGTTGACGTATTGTGAAAGTTAGTCAGTATTGACGCCGGGGAATCATGTCCCGGGGGAGCTATGCCGTCAGGCCAGTACATTCCAGAGACGCCGCAATGACCGGACACGTGGTCATTGTCGGGGCAGGTATTGTCGGTGTTTCGACCGGCATCTGGCTGCGCCGTGCTGGCCTCGACGTTACCATTATTGACCGCGCGGGCCCCGGGAAAGGCACCTCACACGGGAATGCAGGCGTTCTGGCCTCGGTCTCTATGGTGCCGGTTACTGCCCCGGGTCTGATCCGTAAGGCACCGGGCATGCTCATGTCCCGGGACTTCCCGCTGTTCCTGCGCTGGTCTTACCTGCCAAAGTTGGCGCCCTGGCTGGTGCGCTACCTGGCGAATGCAAATGACAGTGACACCCGGCGTATCGCACGTGATCTGGCACCGATTGTGACGGATTCCGTGTCCCAGCATAAATCACTGGTTGCCGGTACAGACCTCGAACACTGGGTGACGGAAAGCGATTACTGCTTTGCTTACAAAGACCGGGCTGCGTTTGATGCCGACGCCTATACTTGGTCCTTGCGCCAGGATGCTGGTTTTTTGCCCGAGCTGATCGAAGGCCGGGACGTGCAGGACTATGAACCCAATCTTGCGCAAACCGGGCTGATCGCGGCGCTGAAGGATCATGGGTTCATCCGCGATCCGGGCGGATACGTTGCCGGCCTGGCAGAACATTTTGCAGAAGCAGGCGGACGCATCGTGCTGGCCGAGGTGAAGGATTTCGATCTGACCGGCGGGCAGATCACAGCCGTCGAAACAACCAAAGGACGCATCGACTGCGATCATGCCGTTCTGGCAACCGGCGTCTGGTCGCGCCCGATGATGCAGAAACTGGGGATCCGGGTCCCGCTCGAAAGCGAACGCGGTTACCACATCGTCTTTGAGGACGCAGAAAACGGCCCCTCGCGCCCGACGATGATCGCGTCCGGGAAATTCGTGGCGACACCTATGGCGCAGGGCGTGCGCTGTGCCGGAATTGTCGAGCTTGGCGGGCTTGAGGCAGGCCCTTCCAATGCACCGCTGGCCCTGATCCGGCGCCAGGTCCGCGATGCCTACCCGAACATGACCGCCAGAAACGAAATCGAATGGATGGGGCATCGACCCGCCCCCAGCGACAGTCTGCCCCTGATCGGCCAGATCGGCACCACAGGTGTCTGGACTGCCTTCGGGCATCACCACATCGGCTTGACCGGCGGTCCGAAAACGGGCCGACTGGTGGCCGGAATGATTGCGGGACAACCCACAAATATGGATCTCGCACCTTATGCGCCGGAACGTTTCCGGACATGAAAATAACAAACCACTCAACAAGGAGACTTCTATGAAACTCACAAACAGACTGATGGCTGGTGCTGCGACGGCTGCACTGACACTCGGTGCGGCGCTGCCCGTGATGGCGGCCGAAAAATGGGATATGCCGATGGCCTATTCCGCCTCGAACTTCCATTCGGAAAACGGTGTGACCTTTGCCGAGTGTGTTGGCGCAGGCACCAATGGTGAGATCACCATCGAAGTTCACCCGGGCGGATCGCTCTTTGCCGGCGCGGATATCAAACGCGCAATCCAGACTGGCCAGGTCCAGATCGGCGAACGCCTGCTGTCCGGTCACCAGAACGAAAGTGCGGTTTTCGGGTTTGACAGCATTCCCTTCCTCGCACCGTCCTTTGATGACAGCGAAAAGCTGTATGAAGCGGCCAAGCCAAAAATCGAAGCCCTGCTGGATGAGCAGAACCTGGAACTTCTTTATGCTGTGCCGTGGCCACCCCAGGGCCTGTACTTCAAAAAAGAAGTCAACAGCGTTGCTGACATGGAAGGGGTAAAGTTCCGCTCTTACAACAACACCACAAGCCGCCTTGCCGAGCTCACAGGCATGCTGCCGGTGACGGTTGAGGCTGCAGAGATCAGCCAGGCGTTTGCAACCGGTGTTGCTGAATCCATGGTGTCCTCCGGTGCAACCGGATACGACCGCAAGGTCTGGGAGAGCCTGACACACTTCTACGAAGTCGATGCCTGGCTGCCGCGCAACTATGTGATGGTCAACCAGGATGTCTGGGCGGACGTATCCGACGCCAACAAAGCAGCGATCCAGGCCTGTGCGGCAGAAGCCGAAGCACGCGGCCTTGAGGCGTCAAAAGCCTATACCCAGTTCACCATGGACGGCCTCGCGGCCGGTGGCATGACGGTGCAGCCCGCGGGCGACGCCCTGATGGCCGAACTGCGCGAGATCGGTGCAACCATGACCGCTGAATGGCTGGAAGCGGCCGGTGATGAGGGTGCGGCCCTCGTCGATGCGTTCAAAGCATCCCAGTAAACAGACAGCGGCGGCCTCCGGTACCGGGGGCCGCCTGTCTCCCAGAATTCTGAACCTCCCGGAGTGGCGCCATGTCAGCGATCCGCAAGATACTTGATTTCCTGTACACAGCCGCCGGCATTATGGCCGCCCTGTGTCTGGTGTCCATTCTGCTGCTGATCGTGGCTCAGATGGTGGCGCGCTGGACCGGCGAAATATTCCCGGGCGCGCCTAATTACGCAGGCTATGCCATGGCCGCGGCCAGTTTTCTGGCATTTGCCAATGCGCTGAACCACGGCGCCCACATCCGCGTGTCAATTCTGCTGAACGCGGTGGCGCCGGGCCCGAAACGGTTTCTTGAGGTCTGGTGTTTTGCACTGGGCGCCGCTGTGGCCTGGTATTTCACCTATTATGCCTACTGGTTTGTCTACTGGTCCTGGAAATTCAACGAGGTCAGCCAGGGTCAGGATGCGGCAGCCCTGTGGATACCTCAGTCCGTGATGGTGATCGGCGGCGGGCTGCTGGCCATCGCGCTGACCGACAACCTGTTCCACGTCATCTTCAAAGGTGAACACCGGATTGTCCGGGACACCGTCGACGAAAACTCCGAGGTGTAATCAGATGACCGAGATTTATGCGATAGTCCTCTTTCTGGTCGTTCTGTTCCTGCTGCTGGGCACCGGTGTCTGGGTTGGCCTGGCGCTCATGGGCGTGGCCTGGGTCGGTATGGAGCTTTTCACCACCCGTCCGGTCGGGGACACGATGATCACGACCATCTGGGCCTCCTCGTCCAGCTGGACACTCACGGCCCTGCCGCTCTTTATCTGGATGGGCGAAATCCTTTATCGCACACGATTGAGCGAGGACATGTTCAGGGGTCTTTCACCCTGGCTTGCACGCATGCCCGGCGGGCTGGTGCATACAAACATTGTTTCCTGCACGATCTTTGCGGCGGTTTCCGGATCATCGGCCGCCACCCTGACCACCGTCGGCAAAATGGCGATCCCGGAACTGCGTGCACGCAAATACCCCGAAGAGATGGTGATCGGCACGCTCGCAGGTGCTGCGACACTCGGCCTGATGATCCCGCCTTCCATCGCGCTGATCGTTTACGGCGTGACCGTGAATGAGAGCATCACCAAACTCTTCTTCGCGGGCGTCTTTCCTGGCCTGATCCTTGCCGGGATGTTCATGGCCTATGTGGCCATCGTGTCAAAAACGTCGTCCCGCTGGAATCCGGTCATGGAAACCGGCATGAGCTTTGCCGAAAAACTGCAGAATTCGCGGTTCCTGTTGCCGGTACTGGCGCTGATCACCGTCGTGATCGGTTCGATGTACGGCGGCTGGGCCACAGCGACAGAGGCCGCAGCCATCGGCGTCATCGGCGCGCTGTCACTTGCGGCGGCACAGGGGTCTCTGACCCTGTCGTCCTTCCGCGACAGCCTGATGGGCGCGATGCGCACCTCCGCTATGATTGCGCTCATTCTCGCGGGTGCTGCGTTCCTGAAACTGTCTATGGGCTTTACCGGGCTCCCGCGCGCTCTGGCGGATGGCATTGCCGCAATGGAACTGGCCCGGTTCGAACTGCTCATGGCCCTTCTGGTATTCTATATCATCCTCGGCATGTTCCTCGACGGCATCTCAGCCGTCGTGCTGACCATGGCCATTGTGGAACCAATGGTACGCGAGGCGGGCATTGACCTGATCTGGTTTGGCATCTTTGTGGTCGTCGTCGTCGAAATGGCGCAGATCACGCCGCCCATCGGGTTCAATCTGTTCGTCCTGCAGGGCATGACCGACCACGAGATGGGCTATATCACCAAGGCGGCCCTGCCCATGTTCCTGATCATGGTCCTGATGGTCTTTGTGCTGATCTGGTTCCCGGAAATCGCGACGTGGCTGCCGGATAATCTCCGGCAGACACCCGGCTGACGGTGGAGCGGGTTCTTTGGCTGATATCGGACAATGCGCGCGCCTGCCTGATCATCGGGTTGCTGCTGGGCCTCGGGCTTCCCGGGCTCGCAGCAGCTATGGCGCCCTGGCTGCCTCAGATGGTTGCGGGCCTGCTGGTGATCACTGCGCTGCGGATCGGACACCGGGCGGCCAACGGCGCATTGTCAGACCTGCGCTGGGGGCTGGGATCGGTCGCCCTGCTGCAGATGGTACTGCCTGTTGGCCTTTTTGCGGCGTGCCGACTCGCCGGAATAGACCAGACACCGGCCGCCCTTGCCATGGTTCTGGCAACTGCAGCACCGGCGCTTTCAGGTTCACCCAATCTGGCCCTCCTGCTGGGTCAGGATGCCGGTCGCATGATGCAGATCCTCGTGCTTGGGACGGCATGCTTTCCCCTTACTATGCTACCCATATTGGCGCTGATGCCACAGGCAGGCGCGGCGCAGGACGTGGCAATCTCTGCTCTGAAACTGCTGGGCGTAATTACCGGGTCCACCCTGATCGGCTTCGCGTTGCGCGCGCATTTTTTCCCGAAACCTTCTCCGGATACTGTACGGACACTGGACGGTCTTTCAGTACTTGCGTTCTCGGCCATCGTGATCGGGCTGATGGCCGCACTAAATCCGGCCCTGCGCAGCGATCCGGCCGCCGTTCTGGCCTGGGGTCTGCTGGCCTTTGTACTCAGCTATGGCATCCAGATAGCCGTCTACCTGCTGCTGTCCCGCAGCCCGCTGGATACTCTGGCCGGCCCGCTGGCCATTGGCGCCGGCAACCGCAACATCGCGCTTTTTCTTGTCGCTATGCCGGTGGAGATCATGGGACCGCTCATGGTCTTTGTCGGATGCTGGCAACTGCCGATGTACCTGACACCAATTCTGCTGCGCCGACTGTATCAGCCCGGGACGCCCTGACATGACCGACTATCCCATCATCCGCACCGTGGGCCTGACTGGCATTCTGGTCACATTCGCAGGCGCCATGAGCGAGGAAGCCAATAAGGCCTCTGTCGCTTTCCGCGCCGCCGTCGATGCACAGGACTGGCCCGAAGTTTCCGAAACCGCCATGTCGCTGGTATCTGTTTTCATCATCACCGATCTCGTCACACATGACGCGGACGCGTTGGTCGAACGGCTCCGCGCACTGCTGGAGACGCAGGACTGGCTGGCGGCCCCCCTGCCCGAAGGCCGCACTCTCTGGCACATCCCGACCGTATACGGCACGGATCTTGCACCACAGCTTGAGGAAGCCGCAGAGGCCGCAGGCGTCGACCCGGACGAAGCCATCCGCCAGATTTCCGGCACCCGGGTGAGAGTTCTGACGATCGGCTTTGCACCCGGCCAGCCCTATCTCGGAGAACTGCCTGAAAACTGGAACATCCCTCGCCAGAAGGATCTGTCCCTGAATGTTCCAGCCGGTGCGCTGGTGGTGGCCATCCGGCAGCTGGTGATCTTCACGAATACGACGCCCACCGGCTGGCGGCATATTGGCCAGACAGCCTTCCGCACCTTTGACCAGACCGGACCCGCACCCTTTGCCCTGTCCCCCGGAGACGAAATCACCTTTCCGCAGGTGTCGCGGGCCGAAATGGAAAAACTTCTGGCCACACACCCTGACGGGTACGGCGCGGCAGACCGCGAGGCGATCGGATGAGTGCGCAGCTGAAAATCCTGACCGCGGGTCCCGCGATGAGCCTTCAGGATCTTGGGCGCACCGGGTTTTTTGCCTCCGGCCTGACGCCGGGCGGGGCGGCAGATACACTGGCGCTCTATGAAGGGGCCGCTCTGCTCGGGCAATCCGCTGAGGTTGCTGCCATTGAGATGGTCGGTATGGGCGGCACCTTTGAGGCCACTGAAGACACGGTCATTGCCCTGACAGGCGCCCGGATGACAGCGCAGATTGACGGTGCCCCCGCCGTCTGGAACGCGAGCCATACCCTGCCCGCGGGCAGCAAGCTGAGCATCGGCGGGGCGCAGGCCGGAACCTATGGGTATCTGCACGTCGCAGGCGGCCTGGATGTGCCAGAAAACATGGGCGCCCGCAGCAGCCACCTCAAAGCCGGCATTGGCGGGTTGCTGGGCGCGGGAGACACCCTGCCACTGGGTGCCGGACAGGGGCGCGCGGGCTACCGGCTACCGGATACTGACCGGCTGAATGGTGGCACCATCCGGGTTGTGGAATCCGCGCAGACCAGAGAGTTCAGCGAGGACACCATCCGGCGTTTTGGCGAAACGGCTTTCCGGCGCGATGCACGCGGGAACCGCCAGGGTGTGCGTATGGATCAGGACGGCGCAGGCTTTTTCGCCAGCGACGGGCTGTCTATTGTGTCCGAAGTTATTGTGACCGGCGACATTCAGGTCACCGGCGACGGTGCCCCGTATGTTCTGATGTGCGAAAGCCAGACCACCGGTGGCTACCCCAGGATTGCAACCGTCATTCCCTGTGACCTGCCCAAAGTGGCCCAGGCAGCTGTCGGCGCGCCATTACGTTTCGAGTTCATCAGCCTGGAAGAGGCTATTGCACTTGAAACCCGCGCCCGAGCGGCGCTGAAGGCCCTGTCCGGCATGGTCGAACCGCTGGTCCGGGACCCACACGATATTGCCGATCTGCTGAGCTATCAGCTGATCAGCGGCGCTGTTTCCGCCATCGCGGACCCGTTTGAAAACTGAAGGAGACACAGGATGACCCGCGTAGACATCAACGCCGATATGGGCGAGAGCTTTGGCCCCTGGAAAATGGGCGATGACGCTGCTCTGCTGAAAACCGTCACATCAGCAAATGTGGCCTGCGGTGCGCATGCAGGTGACCCGGATGTTATGTCTGCGACGATGAAAATGGCCATCGCGAATGGTGTCGGCATCGGTGCACACCCCGGGTTTTCGGACCTGCAGGGGTTTGGCCGTCGCCGTATGACGGTGCCGCGCGCGAGCCTGCAGAACTCGATCCGCAGCCAGGTTGGCGCATCCATCGGCATGGCGCGGTCCCTTGGCGCGACCGTCCGTCATGTCAAACTGCATGGCGCTCTGGGCAATATGACCTCCGAGGACGAGAGCCTGGCCCGCGACTGTTACGAAGCCGCTCTGTCTGTTGATCCTGACCTGATTGTCATGGTGCTGTGTGCCACGGCGCAGGAAGCCGCCGTACGCGATCTTGGGTGTGCCTGGGCAGGCGAGATTTTTGCCGACCGCGCTTATAATGACGACGCAACGCTGGTTGACCGCAGCCTGCCGGGCGCGGTGATCCATGACGCAGAACTGGCAGGCCAGCGCATGGTCGACATGGTGCAGGCCGGGGCCATTATCACAGAATCCGGCAAGCGGATCGAAACCAGCATCGATACGATCTGCTGTCACGGGGACACACCCGAAGCAGTTCAGATCGCCGCATCCGTACGCCAGACACTGGAAAATGCGGGTATCACGGTGGAAACCCTGGAGGGACGCCGCGCCTAAGTGCTGACCTCATCAGTATAAAAATCGACGTGGATGTGGTTCCCGTCAGGATCCCAGATGTTGAAAGCGACCGTATTGATCGCCTCGATCTCATTGCGGCGGTAGGTTTCGCCATGCTCTTTCAACCGGGCTTCAAATGCGGCGGCACCGCTGGCGCGGAAGGCAAAATGCTCCATTTTCAGCGCGCCTTCTGATCCGGCACCCGGCGGGTCCGTCACGCCGACCAGGTGCAGGACAACTGTCTCACCAGCGTAAAGCCATGCGCCGGGGAAAGGGAAATCCGGGCGGTATCCGTTTGTCAGGCCAAGAACCTCACAATACCAGGAAACCAGCCGGTCGAGCTGATCTGTTCTGATGTTGACGTGATCCAGTCTTTGAATTTCCATACTGTCCCCCGGAGGTATTCGGTCATGCGTGACTGCATCCTGTCGATGACAGGCGGCCAGCACAAGCCACCTGTCAACACATCCGGCCGCTTCAGGTGATCCGCCTGGTGCCCTGCGCGCCACCATGGAACAACCCCCATGCGCCACGGCCAGCCCGCGACAACCGCCACAGCACCAGTGCGGTCAGACCCAGCGACATGACTTCGGCGGCCGGACCGGCATACCAGACGCCGGGCTCCCCAAAGAAAAATGGCAGGACAAATGTCAGCGGAATCGCGAACAGATAGGGTTTAGAGAGCCCCAGAAGAGCCGAAACTGACGCAGACCCGATCGCCTGAAAATACGAGGCAACAATCATCAGCGGCCCCACCAGAAAAAACACGCAACTCATGACAGGCAGCAACCGGGCAACCTCCTCTATGACGAGCGCTCTGTCTGTGAAGGCATCTGCAATCGCAACCGGAGAAGACATGACAACGACCTGCACCACCACGCAGTAAATGAACGCAAGCCAGAGGGCCGTGCGCAGACTTGCATCGGAACGGTCCCAGAGCTCTGCGCCAAAATTGTTTCCAGTGATCGTCTGCATCGCAAAGGACAGCCCGAGCAACGGCAGGAAGGTGAAGGTAATGACCCGCGTTATGATGCCATAGGCCGTCACCGTCTCGGGGTAATGTGTGCTGCCCACCCACTGGAGCGCGGAGATGATCGCGACCGAACCCAGTGACAGGCCCAGAAATCCAAGACTTTGCGGCGCTCCGAGCGCGAAAATCCGGGCCCAGCGCCTGAAAGGCGAATACATTACAAGTGCCCTGGGCGAGAGCACCGAGCGCCCTGAAATGCGGAAAGCAAGAATGATCACGAAGGCCAGCATCTGTGCCAATGCCGTGCCATACGCGGACCCCGCCACCCCCATATCCAGCCGGGCGATCAGGACATAATTGAACCCGATGTTGGACAGGGACACCAGAAGGCTCATCGCCGCCATAAAGCCTACGCGCCCTTCGTTGCGGAGCGCATCAGAATTGACCGAAAGCACGAAGAAAAGCGGCGCGCAAAGCACCGTGATACGCAGGTACGTGAGTCCCATGCCGGCGATCGTGTCAGACCCATCCGAAAGAAGTCCGATCAGCGCAGAACCGAAACAGAAAAAAAGCAGGATCAGGAGCACACCGAGGCCAAGGGCCAGCCCGTGGGCACCTGAAAAAACGGCCCGGGCCGACGCGTGATCGGACGCGCCCAGATAGCGCGCCAGCTGGCTGGACATCCCGTTGGACACCAGCGCCGACAGCGCCACGATCAGCATGTACACCGGAAAAATCAGCGTAACCGCGGCCAGTGCCCCAGCGCCGACGTAATGCCCCAGAAACAGCGCATCCACGACGGACAAAAAACCGTTGGCGCCCATGACGATTATGACCGGCAATGCGGTCTTCAGGTAAGTGATGCCCAGCGGCCCGGCCGTGAAAGTATTTGTGGAGGTGTCTGACATGTCCCGTGTTCCTCAAACCAAATCGCGCTGTTTGAGATGGGACCCGCATTGCCATCCGCGCGATATGCGGAGTGAGTTCGACAGAAAATGTCTTTGCAGGGCTTTACCATGACTGGCGTCTGCGGGTGGCGGGCGCCTGCAACCGTACGGCCGCGTAACCTGCTGCCCGCCCACAGTCAAGATTTTCCGCGCGCAGAGAAGTGAGCGTCCGTAATCGCGCCCGTATCGCCGGGATTTTTGCCTGATCCTCCAAGATCGCGCGTGAAAGGTTGATTGTCACGGTAACGCAAATAAGCTGTTGGCGGCAATTTTGGAGAGTATCGGTGAAACTTCAGGCACTTGTGGATGACGCAAACCGGCACCTGGCTGAAACTGGCGCTGCCGACGGCTTTCACACCTGTGGCGTCCGCTCAATGGGCATCATGCGGACCAGCCGGACAAAGCGCTCCACGTGTTCTGTTGTCGAGCCGCTGATCGGTCTGGTGCTGCAGGGGAGTAAATCAGCACAGTACGGAACCGAAAGCGTGGTCTACCGGGCCGGCGACATGATCGTGATCGGACATGCGCTGCCCATGCTGTCCGGTCAGATAGAAGCGGCGCCGGGGGACCCCTATGTTGCGCTCTACGTCGGCGTCGATATGCACATTTTGCGCAGCGTTTACAGCGACATGGGTGGGACGCCGGATGATGCAGCGGGACGCGCGCTTATGACCGGTGCCGCCAGCGGGGAAGTCATTGATTCCTTTGCGCGTCTGTTTCGTCTGCGGCGCGATCCGGTGGAGGAGACGACCCTGGGCGCGGCCGCGCTGCGCGAGGTCTATTTCCGCGTTTTACGCAGTGACGGCGGGGAGGTATTGCGCAGGGTGATCCAAGCAGACGGCAAAGCCAATCAGGTCGCGAAGGCAATATCCTATATCCGCCAGGAATACCGCAACACGATCCGGGCGTCGGACCTTGCCGAGATTTCGGGCATGAGCGCTTCGGTTTTTTATGACACGTTCAAACGGATCACGGCGAACAGCCCATTGCAGTTCCAGAAAGACCTGCGCCTCACAGAGGCGCACAACCTGCTCCGGCAGACCACACGACCGATATCTGACATCGCATACAGTGTGGGGTATCAGAGCGCGGCCCAGTTCAGCCGCGAGTTTGCCAAAAAGTTCGGCACACCGCCACGTGCTGTTTCCGCGGACCCATCCGGCTGATCCTACCAAATTTCCGGCATTCCGGAGAATCGCGCAAGTCTTCCGGAAAAAACCTGGTGTGCCGAATTGCTGCCGGATCATAGATTTTCTCTGAAGGAAACGGGTCATGAGGCCCGCAGACATGAGGAACACTATGGCTCAGACAGATCAGGTACCACTTCAATCAGGATTTCACGCAAAAAGCACACCGGCTGAGGTGCTCGCGGGTATCGACCTCTCCGGCAAAACCGCAATTGTAACAGGAGGATACAGCGGCATCGGACTTGAAACCGTTCGGGCACTCGCCGGACATGGCGCTTCGGTCATAGTGCCCGTCCGCTCAGAGACGAAGGCACAGGAAAATCTGAACGGGCTGAGCGGCTCGATCAGAACGGCGGCAATGGATCTTGCAGATCTGCAGTCGGTCAGAAAATTTTCGGATGATATCTCCGGCGAAACAGGCACGCTCGATTTTCTGATCAACAATGCGGGCATCATGGCCTGCCCTTTTGCAAAAGTAGGTCCGGGCTGGGAATCGCAGTTCGGGATCTGTCACATGGGGCACTTTGCCCTGACAAAAGCGCTTCTGCCGCTGTTGCAGAATACGCCCGGCTCACGTGTCGTTGCATTGTCTTCGACTGCACACAAAGTGAGCGACGTTCTGTGGGAAGACATCCACTTTGAGCGCACAGAGTACAACAAATGGCAGGCATACGGTCAGGCAAAAACGGCCAATGCCTTGTTCGCAAATGGTCTTTCCCGCAGGCTCCACGACACGGGCGGGCTTGCGTTTTCTGTGCACCCGGGTGGAATTTTTACACCTCTGCAACGCCACCTCCCCAAAGAGGAAATGATCGCACTCGGGTGGCTGGACGAAGACGGAGAGCCCTCTGAACTGGCGAAGGCCGGCTTTAAAACACCCGAGCAGGGCGCATCGACGACCCTGTGGGCTGCGACTTCAGACGCGCTGGACGGAAAACCCGGTGTGTACTGCGAGGACACGGATATCGCAGGTCTCACTGATCCTGACAGCCCGATGTCCCGATACTATGGCGTTGACCCGCATGCCTGTGACGATGAGGCCGCCGAAAAGCTGTGGGACATCAGCGAAGCTCTGCTCCGGAGCGCTTAGTGCACCCATCCGGTCGCAGGGCGTTCGGCGCTGCGACCCGGATGACAAACGCCGCGTGACGCTGATATGCCCTGCCCGGTCAGTTCAGTGTGCAGGACGTTCCTTCGACACTTTTCACCTCGATGATAACGGTGCGCGCGAAAAGCTCTTCGAACGCGTTGAGTTTGTCCTCGGTTTCAAGCTGCACAGAAGACATCCACGTCCTCTGCTCCTCTGACATGGACGCATGTGTGTCGAACAGCCTTTTGGCCTCAAATGCCTCCCGGAGTTCTTGCTCCTCTGATTGACCACTAAGAATTTCAAAACCGGTGAGCGGTGAACTCTCGCCTCTGCCAGCAACCCACACTCTTGACGCTTCTTCGGCATTCAGCTTTTCCCGAAGCAGCACGAGTGCCCCCATGCGGCGCCCCTCGGCGAGTGCGTGATTGAAATCATCCTTGGTGTATCCCTGCGGAATGGCACCGAGCCACAGACTGCTGGCATGACCCTGTACACCGATCGCAATCCGGGCCGTTTCATCAGTGCGGAGGCAGGAGCGGATCGCATCCACAACGACTTCGAAGTAGGTTTTGCTGTCATCGCCGGCCGACACCATCGGCGGTTTGAAGCCGGCATTTGAAACCCCGAAACGGTAGGCATCCAAAGGCACCCTGATTTCCTTTTCCCTGATCGGATCCGGAAAAAACGGCATGAACAGACTGTTCTGTATTGTCACCCGTTCCTGATGAGCACCGGGCAGGGTCACATGGGTCACGAAAGGCGCAACCCGCCGGGTTTCATCAAGACGCACGGTCGGAGACACCACAAACGAAGCCGCCGGCGTCTGAGGAAGGATCTGAGGTGCGCCCCGTTCAATGATCAGCGGTATGACCGAATGACTGGCTTGCGGGCGCAGCGCCGCCAGCTGTTCCAGTGCGTCGGTGTTGTTCCGGATCAGGCGGGCCATCACCTCTCCGGAGGTCACCCCTGCTTCGCGGATCGCCGCGGCAATCTCGCCAACACCCTCCAGCCGGGTCTGAAAATTCTGCGTGACCGTTCCGGGCTCGCCAGTTTCCTGCACCTCTGGAACAGCTGTCAGGTCCCCCTTCAGGATCAGCTCCAGTGTCTGAGCTTTGGTCATCGAAGGCCCGAAGCTCTCTCTGATCGACCGGAAGACCTCGGAAAACTCCTTCTGTTCCTCCTCGCTTGCACTCCCTTCGGCCATTATTGCGAACAACATCTTCTGCGCGCTCACGACGTCCTCGCGCAGGGCAAGCGGGAAAAGTTTGTCCGGGGCGTCGATGCCTATGTCCTTTGCAAAGAAAACGCCATCTTCACAGTCAGGCATCCTCGTCAGGCGGACATCTCCCACCGGAAGAATGCCGGTAACCTTTTCCCGCGCCACGGTTTCCGAAAGCAACTCAGGGAAAAACCACCGCGCGAACAAAAGACCCGGTGCGTCCGGTTCAGCTTTGCCCGCGTCCTCACCGACCGTCTCGAAACTCAGCCTGACAGGTTTCACATAATACGTAGACGGCGTCGCTGATGTCAGTGTGCCTTCTTCCATAAAACAGGTCTGCCCGTTCTCCAGAACCGACACATATGCCCTTGGCTCAGGATCCGGCAACATCAGCTGAATAAGCACCAGAAAGGCACCGGGTATCAGCAAAGCTGCCGCATTATTCCGAGCCATGCGCAGCTTGCCGTTTCGTGCAGACCGCGCGAAATCAAAAGGACGGAACTTTTTCACTGACATCCTGTTGGTTACGATCTTCGAAAACGGTTCGGGTGCAAACCGGACTGCCCGGCTTTCGAATTCCGGTACATAGAGACCGCTCCAGAACATGATCCTCATGAAGCGAGACATTTTTTCCGGCTCGACAAAGGATGGGTCGGTCATCCGTTCGAAGGATTCGCGGGTTCTCAGCTGTAGCCGCTGCATACGCTTGGCCCGGTTGCGGATCCCGATGAAAATAGAAAACGTCCAGGTCGAAACAAACGTCAGAGTCAGGAAAATTCCTGCGTTGTCATGCAGTATCAGTGCTGTGTTGCCTGCAAAAACCGCCTTGGTCAGCAGCGTAACCAGAACCGCCCAGACAAAAGGCAGCGGACGATAGAATGTCTGTACTTCTGCGGCGCGGGACACGGACATGGATTGATCAACCGCGCCCTTGATCATCCTTTTGTGGCAGAACTCCCGCACAAGCTTTTCGAGATTATCCGCCGAGCGGCCAAGGAAGATTTCTGCCTGCTTTGCAAAGTTTTCCGCATTGCCCGCAAACAGTTTTGTCTGACTGACGCCGTTGCGGATTTTCTCCTCTGACATTTCCACTTCGTCTCTGCCGGCGTACGGATGCTCCGGATTTCCGACCTGCTCCGTTTCCGTGGCAAGAAGTTCAGCCAAACGGACAATCTGCTCCAGCCTCGCCTGCATTTCGGCTGCGTCAGCTGCACGTCCTTCACGCAGGGCCCGGCTTTGAATTTCAGAGCTCTTGGCAACCCGCGAATAAGCGTTTTTGAGCCGGTGCACGTAGGTATCTGTGTCCTGCTCTTCGACGATCCGCTGACCCGTCATGTGGTCGAGCAGAAGCTGCACGCGGTTTTCCAGTTCGGCGCTGTTCAGACGAAGCTGATAACCTGATGAGGTATCATCGCCTTCCAGCCCGGTGTCCGGCTGCTTCAGCCGGTTGATCAGCTCTTCTTTGCCGAGCAGGTTTTCCGTGTCGCTTTCAATAAGGTATTCCCTGTCAACACCGTCGTCCGGGATAATCCTGTCCAGTCCCGACGTGATCCTTTCTGACAGACCGGCTGCGAATTCGTCAGCCAGCTCGAGAAAACTCCAGATATTAGCGGAACGGTTTTCAGCTTTTTCTCTGAGGCGCTCAGTCAGGGTGCTCCTCTGTGCAATGGCCGCTTCGGCGTCCTTTGGAATCGCGCGCAGTCTTTCCCGCCGTGGTTCCTGCCCGGCAACCGCCTCAGCCAGAGCTGCCTCAGCCTTCTGAAGCGACTTCTCAAGTTCGGATTTTTCTTCATCCCCAGGAGAGGAAGACAACCGCGTCTGCAACGTTTCTATCTGCGCACCCGCGTTGTCGGCGGCCCTTTCCAGAGCGCCAAGGCTCTTCTCCAGTTCTTCCTTTTCTTCGGCCAGCTGCTTTATCTCGCCGGCAAGCCCCTCCTCCCGGGCACGGTCTTTTTCCAGCGAAACGTTTATCGTATCTATGCTCTTTCGCTTGTTCACGAAATCATCGCGGATTTCTTTGAACAACTGAGTGACTTTCTCGTCCGATGCCTCCCGCAGGGCTCTGTCGGCCGACAGTTTTCCCGCCTGCGCGGCATTCAGGAGATCAGTAATCCGGTCTTCATAAATCATCTTCACGTATCCCTTTTAACTGACTGACGGTCGAGCTCTTCGAGGAACTCCTGCGCCGCATCCAGCCCCGACTGGAAGAGTTCGGCCTTGTCATTGTCCGTCATCACAAAATTCAGCCAGTCCTTGTCGGCTGTATTCACTTCGGCCATCCGTGTCGGATACACCCGGGCTACTCCTCCATGTCGCTCGACACGCACTTCCTCAAGGCGCTCGAACTCAACCCCGAGATCTTTGTTCTGCTGCCAGACCTCACGGTCACGCTGCAGCCGGATTGCAGAAATGCATGACAGAGCATCACCCAGCAGATCCCTGTACGCGCGCCGCCCCGTCACGGCGGGGTTTTTCTGGTCCCCGTAAAGCGGCACAACAATTGTTGGCACATCACGCATAACTTCACGGAAAGAATCGCTGGGCAGGTTTGACACCAGCCCACCGTCCAGAAACACCAGCTCGTCCAGATCCTTGAAAAAATTCAGCCTGTTCTCGGGCAACAGATGACCCAGCGAATCTCCCGCCTGGGTGGGCCAGGTGGACTTGTTGGTCCGCATCGTCACGGGCTCGAAGAACGCAGGGATCGACATGGATGTCCGCACAAGACGGGCAGGCGAGACGCGCTGATACTCCGGATCGAGGTAGCTCAGATCCTGAGGGAGAGTGAGCTTCAGGCCAACGGGCATCGCCGTAGTGACAAGCTGCAGCAGGTCTCTGTGGCGTGCGTTTCTGCCGTTTGAGCCGCCAGTGCCGTTCCTAGAGATAGGTGCAGGGATGCCATCTCCCAGGTCAGGTTCCGTGAGTTCTTCTATGTCGTCCCAGATCGCTTTCAATGCACTGTCTAGCTGCTCGATGGACCCGAAATCCATCTCACTCATCACTTCTTCGAGCCAGGCCTCGAAAACATCGCCATAATTCAGTCCACGGCGATCCCGCAGTCTCTTCACCGCCGCGAGAGCGGCAAGCCAGAAACCGGGCGAGAACATACCCGTGCGTTTCAGCGCGCGTTTGATGAAAATCCGGATCGGTCGGGGCCCGTCGATGAAACTGTCCATCGGCACAGAACTGGAAAGCCGTGCCAGTTCCTCAGAGGTTTTCCTGTCCAGATCCGGTCCGCGTATCGCGGCAAGACCCATGGCAATGATTGACCCCGCAGAGGTTCCCGCAAGACCCAGGAACCGCACACCAGCCTGTTCCAGGCCGGCCACAAAACCGGCGTGTGCCAACCCAAGTGTACCGCCGCCCTGCAGAACCAGGTTGCAGACACGGATCTGACCGGAGCTTTCCGGAGTGTCCGGCGAAAGACCGGAGCGGAATGCGTACCGCGGATGGCTTCCGCTGGGGCGTTTTGACGCCCTCAGCCAGAAAAAGCGGTCGACCCCGCTGACACGGTCAGTATCCGCTTCCCTGGCCTGTTCCAGACCAAACGTATCTTCAATGTGGCTCAGCTTGCGCTTAACGCTTGCAACACTCAATAAATCCATTGCCGACCAGAAAAAACAGCGGCGCTGTCTCCAAAAAACAAAAATCAAAAAGTCATCAAAAAAATGGGGCTCTACCGTTGCGCGAAAAAATTAATGCGTCAACCCTTTCTGATAGAGAGCGGATTTTCCGGGGTTGCCGGCGCACAAAAGCCCCTTTGTAGAAGTGTCGCGCACCAGAATGAATTTCGTACCGCGCTGGGAAGCCGGAATGCTGCCGTCCCGGAACCCGGACAACAGGACATCCGGCACAAACGCTGCTCAACCCCGCCGGCGCTGAAGTTCTTATTCTGAAGGGAAAAGTGGTGAGCCGTGCAGGATTCGAACCTGCGACCCGCTGATTAAAAGTCAGCTGCTCTACCAACTGAGCTAACGGCCCCACTAGGCGGTCTACTTAGAAAGGTGCCGGGACCGGGTCAAGCCCCAAATCGGCCTTTTCGCAAGGACATACTGGATAGTTTCGCCGCAGCGGCTTATATGGCCGCCATGCGTGATGCAGATGATATCGGTTTGCCCTTCATGAAGATGCACGGGCTTGGAAACGACTTTGTCGTCCTGGACGCACGCGCGCATGAAATCCCCGTTTCAGCAGCCCTGGCACGGGCACTGGGTGACCGTCATCGCGGGGTGGGTTTTGATCAGCTTGCTGTGATGTCGAAAGGTGCTTCCGGACTGCACCTGACCTTCTACAATGCGGATGGTTCGCTGTCGGCGGCCTGCGGAAACGCAACCCGCTGCATTGCACGCTATGTCATGCAGGAAACCGGCGCGGACACTCTGGAACTCAGCACAGACAGGGGCGCACTGCACGCCGTTGATGCCGGCAATGGCCTCACGTCGGTCAACATGGGGCAACCGCAGACAGAGTGGTCAGATATCCCCCTCGCCCGCGAAATAGACACGCTCAGCCTTCCGGTTGATGGCGCGCCTGTAGCCACAGGGATGGGCAATCCGCACTGCACGTTCTTTGTGGATGATGCAGATACCATTGATCTGGCCGCGTTTGGTGCCGCACACGAGCATCATCCGCTTTTTCCGGAACGCACAAATGTTCAGGTGGCATCACTTGTGGGACAAGATCACCTGCGCATGCGGGTCTGGGAACGGGGCGTCGGCATTACCCTGGCCTCAGGTTCCTCCAGCTGTGCAACAGCCGTTGCCGCCGCACGGCGCGGGCTGACCGGGCGCAGGGTTCAGATCGACCTTGATGGCGGTACCCTTCATGTCGACTGGCGCAATGACGGTGTCTGGATGACAGGACCCACCATGCATGTGTTCTCCGGTCATCTGACCCGGGACTTTCTGGACAGCCTGGTATGAACGCGCCGGTATTTTCGACAATGGGCTGCCGCCTGAATGCCTATGAGACGGCGGCCATGCAGGAACTGGCAGAAGAAGCCGGTCTGAAAAATGCCGTTGTCATCAACACCTGTGCGGTCACCGCCGAAGCCGTGCGAAAGGCGCGCAAGGATATCCGCCGGCTGCGGCGTGAAAATCCGCAAGCCCGGCTGATTGTCACGGGGTGCGCCGCGCAAACCGAGCCCGAAACCTTCACCGCCATGCCGGAAGTGGACGCGGTCATCGGCAACACGGAGAAGATGCAAAGCAGCACCTGGCAGGGGCTGGCCGCGGATTTCATCGGCGAGACAGAAGCGCTGCAGGTGGATGACATCATGTCGGTGACGGAAACCGCCGGGCACCTGATCGATGGCTTCGGGTCCCGCAGCCGCGCTTATGTTCAGGTCCAGAACGGTTGTGACCACAGGTGCACGTTCTGCATCATTCCCTACGGACGGGGAAATTCGAGATCGGTTCCGGCAGGTGTCGTGGTGGACCAGATCAAACGGCTTGTGGACCGCGGGTACAACGAAGTCGTTCTGACAGGTGTCGACCTGACGAGCTGGGGTGGTGATCTTCCCGGGAACCCGAGGCTGGGTGACCTGGTCATGCGCATTCTGCGACTGGTGCCCGATCTGCCGCGCCTGAGGATCAGTTCCATTGACAGCATCGAGGCCGACGAGAACCTGATGCAGGCCATCGCCACGGAACCACGCCTGATGCCACATCTGCATCTCTCTTTGCAGCACGGTGATGATCTGATTCTCAAGAGAATGAAACGCCGTCACCTGCGCGATGACGCGATCCGGTTCACCGAGGAAGCCCGCCGGCTGCGGCCTGACATGACCTTCGGCGCCGATATAATCGCAGGTTTTCCGACGGAAACGGAACCCATGTTTGAAAACAGCCTGGCGCTGGTTGAGGACTGCGACCTGACATGGCTGCATGTTTTTCCGTATTCCCCGCGCAAAGGAACGCCTGCAGCACGGATGCCTGCTGTAGATGGCACGGCGATCCGTGAAAGAGCGGCAAGACTGCGTGAGGCGGGCGTGGCCAGGGTTTCACGGCATCTCGCGGCACAGGTTGGACGGCAGCACCAGGTTCTTATGGAAGGCCCCAACATGGGCCGCACGGAACAGTTTGCCGAAGTCCATACGCAGCAGGCGCAGACGACGGGCAGCATTGTCACCCTCGACATTGCAGAAACAGAGAGCGGTGTGCTGCGCGCCTGATCCGCTGCCCGGATATCAAGAAATATCGTGACAAAGCTCTACACGCCTCGCTAGTCTTTAGGTACTGGTGGGGAGTACCGGTAGTTGTATCAGTGCGAATGGCAGATCTGAGAGTTCAGACCAACACGGTCTGTGTTCTCCCTTTTCCTGTGAACCGGCCTGTATTGCTGGTTTTTGGGGGACGTCACATTGCATCTGAAACAGTCGCCGGCTCCACCTGCACAGGGAAGCACAGAGTTCGCAATGGATAATAAATCACTGCCCAAAACCGGGTTTCTGGCCAACGCATCCTCAGACCTTTCTGAGCTTCTGGATTCTGTTGTCCACGGTTGTGGACCTGTCAGAAGGCGAAGTGCTCTTTGAACAGGGCGACGCAGGTGATGCGCTTTACGCCATTGTTTCCGGGTCGCTGGAATTCAGCATCCTGTCCCGGGAAGGCCGCAAGCTTTCCTTGGATGTGATGCGTCCAGGTGCCTTGTTTGGCGAGATCGCACTTTTTGACCCCGGCACCCGCACCGCGACGGTGACTGCGCTGGAAAAATCGCGTGTCCGGGGCGTGAAGAACGCCGATGTCATTGCTGCGATCCGCAAAAAGCCTGATCTTGGCATTGATATGATCCAGCTGGCCGGCGAACGCATGCGCTGGATGAGCAGTCAGCTTAATGAACAGGTTTTTCTGCCGATGCCGGCCCGGCTGGCGCGCAAGATCCTGTATCTCACGCTGGACGGGTCCGAACAGCTGGCTACGCTCGCGTTGTCGCAGTCGGAACTGGCTGAATTTGTCGGTGCAACGCGCGAAGCCGTATCCAAGACGTTGTCGTTGTGGAAACGGGCGGGCGTGATTGATGTCAGCAGGGGGTGTGCGTGTGCTGGACCGCGATGCCCTGCAGATTATGGCCGATCTCCATCAGATTTAATGCATCGGATGTGATGCGTTTCACATACTGCGATTCTGTCTTTGAGGCATTCTGGGTGCAGTCAGTAGATTCGGTTCCCCGAGGGAACACAGCACACAGAGGATTGCAAAATGCATCGCCCCGGAAAAAGCCCGCCAAAGCCGGAAAATTCAGTCAGCAGGAAGTCCCCCGTCCGGGCCATGATCAGCTGGCTGATCGAAACGGACCGTGAGTTTCGCGCAGCGCAGGCAATGGTCGACGACACCTACTTTCGCCGCTGAAGAACAGAAACCGCCCTCCGGTGAGACGGCGGTTTCGACATCCGCAAACGCCCCGGATCCATCTGAGAAATGAACGGAATTCGGAAGAAAAAGGAAACTATCAGCCGCAAATGTGAACTGGATCACATACAGCGATTCTATCAGAGGTTAAGAATTAGTTATTGTCAGTGAGAGTGAGGGGTAGACGCCTTATTTCAGGTGTCAGTGGTAACAAGGATTTAAGTAGACAGCCGAGTGGGACATGCGTGTTTATCAAGTATTTTCTGCCAATTGCACGCAGGCACGTTTCCCGGTTGAATTGTACTCTCCCCAGGGTCTGTAATTAGCCTTCTTTTTGAAGGTACAGACGGAAAACCCCCCGCGCAGTTTCTGCCGGGGGGTTTTTTTAACTCAGGTCCTGACGGTGTATCAGGCGGACTTCTTGCCCTTGACCGGCGCCCAGAGACGCTTGTTTGTCAGGTACAGCAGCACCGACAGAATTGTCAGGAACAGCACACCAGCAAAACCAGCCTGCTTGCGCGCCATCATTTTGGGTTCAGCGGTCCACATCAGAAATGCGGAAACGTCTTCTGCCATGTGATGGATGTCGTTGGCGTGGCCATCCGAGAACTCAACCTGTTCGTCATAAAGCGGCGGCGCCATGGAAATGTAGCCACCCGGGAACGCTGTGTTCTCATAAAGAGTAACACCGGCTTCCTCTTTCTCCTTTCCGGTATACCCGGTCAGCAGCGAAGCAATGTATTCCGGCCCACCGATCCCCTTGAAGAACTGGTTGATACCCAGTCCATATGGTCCGTGGAAACCAGCGCGTGCCTTGGCCATGAGGCTCAGGTCGGGTGCGTTCTCCAGACCGGATTCCGGAAAATGGTCTGCCGGGCGTGCCGGGCGGAAATCGTCCAGCTCTGCATCGAAAACTTCATAGTTCTCTGCATAGGCGCGCACCTGATCAGCAGGCATATTCGGGCCACCTTCGTCAGACAGCGTCCGGATCGGCACAAACTTCAGACCGTGGCAGGCGGCGCAGACTTCCGTGTAAATCTGAAGACCACGCTGCAGCTGGTTTTGGTCATATGTTCCGAAGGGACCTTCAAACGAAAAGTCAAAGTCCTCGATATGACCCGCTTTGCCGGCCGCGTGAACTGCACCCGTGCTCAGCGCGAGCACAGTAGCAGCGGTAAGGGCAAGTTTCTTAAACATCTCTTGTGTCCTTTATTCCGCGGGTGTTGCGGCTGTTTCACCGGCGCCGGATTTTGCTTTCTTGGCAGCAAAGTCTGCTTCGATGGTTGCAGGCTGAGCCAGCGGTTTTTCGATCACACCCAGCAGCGGCAGGATGATCAGGAAATACGCAAACCAGTAGGCCGAACCGATCAGAGCAATGATCGGATAGATGCCTTCGGCAGGCATCGCACCAACCCACATCAGAACGAAGAAGTTCACGACGAACACCCAGAACCACATTTTGAGCATCGGGCGGTACCGTGCAGAGCGCACGGAAGAGGTGTCGAGCCACGGCGCAAGCGCCATGACAGCGATCGAGCCAAACATTGCAAGCACGCCGAAGAACTTCGCATCGATGATGCCGCCGGTCAGGAAGGATGCAATCTGCACCACCCAGACGGTATCATCAAAGGCGCGCAGGATCGCGTAGAACGGCAGGAAGTACCATTCCGGAACGATGTGTGCGGGCGTCGCCAGAGCATTCGCTTCAATGTAGTTGTCCGGGTGGCCGAGGTAGTTCGGCATGAAACCGACGACTGCAAAGAACACTGCGAGGATAACCGCCAGCGCGAACAGGTCCTTGATCACGAAGTAAGGCCAGAAAGGCAGCGTGTCTTTCTCTGCTTCTTCCTTGGACGTACGGCGCACCTCAACCCCGGTCGGGTTGTTGTTGCCGGTCGTGTGGAACGCCCAGATGTGCACGATCACGAGGCCCAGGATAACGAAGGGCAGCAGGTAGTGCAGCGAGAAGAAACGGTTCAGCGTTGCGTTGTCCACCGCGGGTCCGCCCAGCAGCCATGTCTGCAGCGCTTCACCGATGAACGGAATAGCGCCAAAGAGGCCGGTGATTACGGTCGCGCCCCAGAAGGACATCTGACCCCAGGGCAGCACGTAGCCCATAAAGGCCGTACCCATCATCAGCAGATAGATCAGCATGCCGATAATCCACGTGATCTCGCGCGGCGCCTTGTAAGAACCGTAGTAAAGACCGCGGAAAATATGTGCGTACACCGCCACAAAGAACAGCGACGCGCCGTTCTGGTGCATGTACCGGAGCATATAGCCGCCGTTGACGTTACGCATGATGTGCTCGACCGATGCAAAGGCGTGATCGACATGCGGTGTGTAGTGCATCACCAGGACAATGCCTGTGACAATCTGAAGAACGAGAACAAACGTCAGAACGATGCCCCAGATCCACATCCAGTTGAGGTTTTTGGGCGTGGGGATCATCAGCGTGTCGTACATCAGGCCGATAATCGGCAGACGCTTCGCCAGGCTCTTTTCCCAGTTCGCCTTGGGTTCGTAATGGTCGTGAGGAATTCCAGCCATGAGGTTTCTCCCTTAACCCAGTTTGATCGTTGTTTCGTCGACGAATTCGGCGACAGGAACGGGCAGGTTCCGGGGCGCAGGGCCCTTACGGATCCGGCCGGAAATATCGTAGTGCGAACCGTGGCACGGGCAGAACCAGCCGTCGAAATCGCCGGCGTCGCCCAGCGGAACGCAGCCAAGGTGTGTACAGACGCCCATCATCACCAGCCATTCACCGGCCTCATCGAGCGAGCGGTTTTCATCAGCGGCATCGGCATCGGCCCGCACGTTTGCGTTGTCGGCCAGCGGATCAGGCAGATCGGCGACATCAACGTCACGCGCCTCGGCGATCTCTTCCGGTGTGCGGCGGCGGATAAACACAGGTTTTCCAAGCCATTTTACCGTCAGCTGCGTGCCTGGTTCGACACCGCTCACATCAACGCGGATAGACGACAGCGCCAGAACATCCGCAGAGGGGTTCATCTGGTTCACAAGCGGCCAGATGGCAGCGCCTGCGGTTACTGCGCCCGCTCCGGCTGTGGCGTAGTAAAGGAAATCCCTGCGGGTGCCTTCCTGATCATCTGCATGCGACACGGGTTCACTCCATTTCATGGGCCTTTAGCGGCCTGTGTACACGACCGGCCACGCGCACGTAGCCTGCTGATCCGGGTATGTAGCCGTGTGGCGGCCACTCGTCCAGTAACCTTAGACGCGCAAACCGTCGCAGTCTGGCCCCGAATACGCGATTTCGGCGCTGCCTAAAGGCCAAATCCTTATTTAGTGTGAATTCAGGCAGCCGGCGGGCGGGTCGCCTGCATCGATGGGCGCGAATCAAAAGCGGCGTGCCAGGACGCCAGAGCTTCGTTGCCATTGCGCCAGTTCCGGGCACCATGGCGGAAATCGACATAAGACAGCGCACAGGCCACGGAAATATGCGCCATGCTGACCGGGCCCTCAAGATGACCCATCCAGCGGCCGTTCAGCGCCTGAAGAGCGCGGCTGACTTTGGTCCACTGTGCCTCGACCCAGTCATCCGACTGTTCGTTTTCGGGGCGCAGTTTGCGCTCGTAAGCCATTGAAACGGCGCAATCCATGATGCCGTCTCCGGTTGCCTCAAGCGTTCGGTTTTCCCAGACGCCGGCCCCTGACGGATACAGCGATCCGTCAAACAGTTCGTTGAGATAACCGCAGATGACCCGGCTGTCATAGAGCGTCACACCGTCATCACGCTGGAGCGCGGGGATTTTTGCCAGTGGGTTCGCGGCAGCCAGCCCCTGATCGGACGCAAACGCCGTGGTCGCGATGGTTTCCAGTGTCACCCGGTCAACGCTGTCGAGTTCATGCAGCAGCACGACGACTTTGCGCACATACGGAGAAAGCGGTGAGTGAAAAAGCTTCATGACGGTACCCTTTGTTTGCGTCGCGACCCTAGCAGACCGTTCAGCCCTGTCCATCGGCCGCGCGCATCAGCGCCGCCAGAACGGACAGGTCCGTGCCCTGTCCATAGGCCTCAACATGATCGGCGGCCCGCAGCCGGACGTCATCCGGTTTGTTCTGGTTGAGCTTCCATGTGCCATCAACACCGGTGACCTGCATCCGGCAGGGCACAATGGCGCGCATCATCCGCTCCATCACCCCGTCGGACATTTTGCCGGTCGTCCACGGGGGTTTCGGCAGCAGCCTTTCTTCAAACAGTGCGGACTGACGATCCAGCAGAGCATGCAACTGGTCCTGCGGCAGCATTTCCAGCATCCCGGTCAGATGCACGGCCACATAATTCCACGTCGGCACCTGATCCGGCACATCGTACCAGTCAGGCGACACATAACTGTCCGGGCCGGAAACAGCGAGACGGGCGGCCAGAGGTTCATGTCTAAGCGCGCGCGCGATCGGGTTGGACCGCAGAAGATGCAGCCAGACGTATCCGCCATCCTCATCCAGCAGAAACGGAATATGCGACATCCATGGGCCATCCGCGCCGCCCACTGCAATCACACCGAATGCACGCTCACGGGCCCAGTCGAGGTTGGTCTGCGCGTCCTGTGTGTGGAAAACCGGATTAGGGTGCATCGCTCTGCTCTCTGAAAGTGTCGCATTTGCTCTTGCAGGGTTTTTGAGCGGCTGACAAGCTGGGCGCATTCTCAGGGCGGGGTGGAATTCCCCACCGGCGGTATGCGGGCTGGACCCGCGAGCCCGCGAGCGGCCTTTCACGAGAGAGGTGTCAGCAGATCCGGTGAGACGCCGGAGCCGACGGTTACAGTCCGGATGAAAGAGAATGCGGCTTACCGCGGGGCAAAAGCGCCTGCGCGTGGCCGTGATCGCCTTGGGTGGACGTGTCTGAACACAAGGAGATCGATATGACACACACCCGTTATGCCTTCGTCAAAGCGCAGTGGCACGCTGACATCGTGGACCGCGCGCTTGATGGTTTTCTGGAAACGATACCCGCCGGACAGGTCGATGTCTTCGACGTGCCAGGCGCGTTTGAAATGCCCCTGATGGCCCGCGACCTGGCAGCATCCGGGCGCTATGCCGCCGTAGTCTGCGCGGCATTTGTCGTTGATGGCGGCATCTATCGTCATGATTTTGTGGCGCAATCGGTGGTCGACGGGCTGATGCGGGCCGGGCTGGACACCGGGGTGCCGGTGCTGTCGGTGTCGCTGACACCGCATCATTACCAGGAGACTGACCACCACAATGCGATCTACCGCGAGCACTTTGTCACAAAGGGGCGTGAGGCGGCACAGGCGGCACTTGGAATCCTGCGCGCGCGCGAGGCGCTGACAGTCAGAGCGGCCTAGCCGAGATAGGCGCGCAGGGCCGGCGGTGGGTTGTTCATCAACGCTGCTGCCGGTTCGGGCGGATGCGCCACACCGCCTTCGACAAACACAACGTCATCTGCGATACGCGCGACGTCTTCCGGCGCGTGGGTGACCATCATCATGGTCGCCCCGGTTTCCGTGGCCAGGTCACGCACCAGATCGAGCATCTCGCGCCGCAGCGCGGGGCCCAGCGCCGCAAAGGGCTCATCCAGCAGTACCAGCGGTCGCTGTTGCACCAGAATGCGCGCAAGTGCTGCGCGGCTCTGCTGTCCACCTGAGAGCGCCCCGGGTCTGCGCGCCTCCATACCCGCAAGACCAACCCGGTCGAGCGCCAGCGCAATCCGTGTATGTTCCTCGGCTGTGAGCCGCAGGGCCGGGCGCAGCCCCAGACCAACATTCTGCGTCAGCGTCAGATGCGGAAAGAGATTGTTGTCCTGAAACAGCATGGAAATGGCCCGCGCCCCTGGGGCTGCGCCGGTGATATCCGCACCATCCAGTGTGATCCGTCCGGCTGCCAGCGGAACAAAACCGCTGACCGCACCAAGCAGCGTGGACTTGCCCGCGCCTGATGGCCCGATCACCGCCACACGGTGACCTGCCGGGACAGTCATATCTGCCGTCAGGGCAAAGGACCCCTGCTCAATCCGCAGGGCTTCAAGTTTCAGCATGCCAGCGTCCTCCGCGGTCACATATCCAGAACACACCAAGCGCCATCACCAGCAGCAACAGCGCCGCGCCGGCAGCGGCCTCTGTGCGGTAAGCCCCCATCAGGCGGTACATCTGCAGTGGCAGAGTCGTGCGGTCCGGATCGGAAAAGAGCGCAATCACACCCAGATCCCCGACCGACAGCGCCCCGGTCAGCCCAGCGGCAAATCCGATCTGCCGGCGCGCGCGTGGCAGAACCAGCCAGTGCCAGGCCTGTATGCCACGGATACCCAGCGTGACGCAGAGCCGTCCGTAGCCCTGCAGCGCATCGCGAACGCCCGGCACGATTATGCGCAGAGCAAACGGCAGGGCCATCAGCGCATTGACCACCGCCGTCACGGGCAATGACAGCGCCACCGGATCCGCGATGGGGTTGATCAGAATGAACCAGCCAACGCCCAGCATCAGCGGCGAGGCCGACAGACCGATCAGCCCAATGGCCTCTGCACTCCCCTTTTCGCGGATCGCGATCCACCCGGCCAGTGGTAGCGCCAGCGCCAGCATGACCACGACACTCAGCGCCGCGACCCAGAGGGATGTGAAAGCAGCAGACCATGCAGTGGCCGGCACGTGCACCAATCCGGCGAGCCCGGACAGGGTCACTGCGGTCAAAGGGCCAAGCAGGAAAAGCGCGCCCAGCATAATCGCAAGGCCATCAAGCCATCTTTGCACACCAGGGCGCGCATCATAACGGGTGATGCTGCGGTCCATGCCTGCGCCCATGGGGATATCGGGGATAATCCGCAGGGCCAGCACCGCGGCACTCCCGGCCAGAAAGAGCTGCACCACAGACAGAAAAGCGGCCCGTGACAGGTCAAACTCGAAACGGAAGGCCTGATAGATGGCGAGCTCAATCGTTGTGGCGCGCGGGCCGCCGCCCAGTGTGAGCGCCACTGCAAAACTGGTCAGACAGATGACAAAGATCAGGGCCGCGGCACCCGGCAGAATGCGCCGGATCATCGGCCATTCCAGGGTATGAAACACCATCCGGGGCGGCAGATCGAGCTGTGCGGCCAGACGGAAATGCTCAGACGGAATGCTCTGCCAGCCCTGCAGCAGCAAACGCGTCGCCAGGGGCAGATTGAAAAACACATGGGCCAGCACGACACCGTGCAGACCGTAAATGGACACTTCCGGCAGACCGACAGCGCCCAGCGCCTGGTTGAGCAGCCCGTTGCGTCCGAAGATTGCCAGCAGACCGAGCACCGCGACGATAACCGGCAGAATGAATGGTGCCCCCAGAAGGGTAATCAGCAGACCTTTGCCCGGCATGTCGCGCCTGGCCAGCGCACGGGCGAGCGGCACCGCAAGCACAACCGAAAAGACAGCAGACAGCGTCGCCTGAAAAAGGGTAAACCGTATCGCCGCCCAGTCGGCGGGGCCGAAACCACCGCCAGGCTCCGCGCGCAGACCGATGCCCACAAAGGCCAGAACAACCGCCGCGACGACCAGCGCCGCGGCAATCATTCCGGATCGTCCTGTTACTGGCTGAGCGCTGAGCGCCATGTTTCAATGGCCTGTGCCTGAAGCTCAGTGGCCTCGGCTTCGCTGTAGAAAAGAACGTTTTCCGGCAGGTTCAGCTGCGACCACCCTTCGGGCCATTTGTCTTTGGGCAGTGCTGCCGGGAGGGACCAGTTGGCCGTCGGGATCATCGACTGGAAATCACCGGACATCACGTAAGCCATGAACGCATCCGCCAGCTCGGGCTCTTCGGTCCTGGCCACTTTGCCCACCGTTTCGACCATAAAGTAATGACCTTCCGGGAAGATTGCCGCCTTTTTGGTGAAATCCTCTTCAGCGAACATATGATACGCGGGCGACGTGGTGTAGCTCAGCACCATGTCGGCTTCACCGTCGGTAAACATGCCATAGCTGGTGGACCAGTCCTTGGTGACCGTCAGGATCTTCGGCGCCAGCTGCGCCCAGGCTTCATCAGCTCTGTCGCCGTAAACGGCCTGCACCCAGAGCACGAGTGCCAGGCCCGAAATAGAAGTACGCGGGTCCTGAATGACGATCTTCACATCATCGGGCAGCGCCAGCATCTCTTCGAAGCTGGCCGGCGGATTGTCCATCAGGGTTTCATTATAGATGAAAGCTGTGTGGCCGTAGTTGAACGGCAGGAAGGTATCATCCGTCCAGTCAACCGGCAGGGTCAGCGCGCTGTTGTCCTGGCCGTGGGTTCCGAAAAGACCCGTTGCGCGGGCTTTGGCCGTGACGTCAGAAGTCAGGCCAATCACAACATCCGCCTTCGTACGCTCGCCTTCCAGCAGCAGACGCGGCAGCAGGTCGCCGGTGGACCACTCCAGATCACACTCGCAGAAAGCCTCAAAGCCTTCCTCAATCATCGGGCCGGGGCCCCATTCGGATGTGAAATAGTCGCCCGCATATACGGTGAGGACGGGTGTGTCCGCCCAGGCCTGGCTGGCACAGAGCAGGGTAGCTGCAATTGCTGTAGTCTTACGCATGATCATTCCTTTTCAAATGCGTCAGACGGCGAAAGAGGATGATCAGGTCAACCTTCCCTCCGCCGGTCTTAACCGGTTCAGGTTCTACGGGTCCGCGTGAAACGCATCTCAGCCAGGTTGGCCCCCCGAGGTGTGGTCAGACGTAATGCGCCGCCCCGGGATTGGCAAGCGATAAGGTCTTGAGGCGCGCCGCCTGCGCCGGTAAGCAGCGGGGCCAGAGGAGCGAATGCATGTCGATGAACAGTTTTGGCCACCTTTTCCGTGTCACGACCTGGGGTGAAAGCCACGGGCCGGCTCTGGGTGCGACCGTGGATGGCTGCCCTCCGGGCGTGGAGATCGACGAAACGTCGATCCAGCACTGGCTGGACAAGCGCAAACCGGGTCAGAACAAATACACGACACAGCGCCGCGAAGCCGATGAGGTGAAAATCCTGTCCGGGACCTTTGAGGGAAAAACGACCGGCACGCCGGTTCAGCTGATGATCGAGAATACCGACCAGCGGTCCAAGGATTACGGCGACATCAAAGACAAATTCCGTCCGGGACATGCGGATATCACCTATTTCCAGAAATACGGCATCCGCGATTATCGCGGCGGCGGGCGGTCGAGCGCGCGCGAGACCGCTGCCCGCGTGGCGGCAGGTGGTCTCGCGCGCGCAGCGCTCCGCTCACTCGTACCCGCGCTGGAGATCAAAGGGTATATGACCCGCATGGGTGCCCACGGGATAGACCGGGACCGGTTCGACTGGGCGCAGATTGACGAAAACCCGTTCTGGGTGCCGGACGCGCAGGCCGCAACAGACTGGGCGGCGTATCTGGATGGGCTGCGCAAATCCGGCAGTTCGGTCGGCGCGGTCATTGAAGTTGTCGCACGAGGCGTGCCCGCAGGCCTCGGCGCGCCGGTCTACGGCAAGCTGGACACTGATCTTGCCGCGGCCATGATGAGCATCAACGCCGTCAAGGGCGTGGAAATTGGCGAGGGCATGTCAGCTGCCATGCTGACGGGTGAACTGAACGCTGATGAGATTTCGATGGGTCCGGACGGGCCGGTCTATTCTTCCAACCATGCGGGTGGGATTCTGGGTGGCATCAGTACGGGTCAGGACATCGTAGTCCGTTTCGCGGTCAAACCGACCTCCAGCATCCTGACCACACGGAAAACGATCACCAGACAGGGTGAGGACACCGAGATCATCACAAAAGGCCGCCACGATCCCTGTGTCGGCATCCGGGCCGTGCCCGTTGGTGAGGCAATGATGGCCTGTGTCCTGCTGGATCACCTGCTGCTGCACCGTGGTCAGGTCGGTGAAAACCAGGGTCACATCGGCTGAACAGGATCAGCGCGCCCTGAGCAGCTCTTCGATGCCGCGACCACTCTGCTCGACAATACCCAGTGGCAGGCATGATCGCGCCAGAACCCTTAAACCGATGTATTGCGTCAGCAGAACATTGGCGAGCGTCGCGCGGGCATCGGTCTGCAGTGTATCGTGCAGCGGTGACACCGACAGGGCGACGGCCATCGCATCGCGGATCCGGCGCAGGCCATTATTCACGGCCGCCGCAATTTCCGGATCCGACATCTCACTGCCCGCCGCAGCGGTGCACAGCAGACAACCGCGCCGGTCCCCATCCCGGACAGCCTGAACAATACCCTTAAACAGCCCAAGAATACGGCGGCGCCCATCCGGCACACTGGGATCCGTCAGCTGGGCAACAGCTTTGTCGACCGCAACCTTGCCATAATAATCGAGCACCCGCAGATAGAGAGACTTTTTGTCACCGAATGCCTTGTAAAGACTGCCACGGGTCAGCTCCATCCCTTCCAGCAGATCAGGCAGCGACGCTTCCTCATAGCCTTTTGTCCAGAACACGCCGGCGGCTTTCCGGATTGCGTCCTCTGTGTCGAATTCCCTGGGGCGTGCCATTGCAACCTCATTTCAGATGTCAGCGCATACATAATTCGGAACTGATCGATACACAATCACAGTTTTGTGTATTGTACCGGTCAGTTCCGAATCCTATCTGGGGTCCATCGGAACCACTCGGAAGGACAGTAAAATGAAAAACCTCATCACTGCTATACTTGTCGCAGGCCTCACTGCTCTGGCCACTTTCGGCGCACAGGCCGGGCCATCCGGTACTTTCACCGGAGCAAGCGACCACATCACAACCGGCAAGGTCACCATTGAACGCAACGATGACGGCACAGCGACTGTCACCCTGCACGAAGACTTTTCCCTGGATGGCGCGCCCGATCCGCGGGTCGGCTTCGGCAGGGACGGCGAATATGCAACCGGGACAGATCTTGGCGCACTGCAGAAACTCGCAGGAACACAGACCTACATCGTCCCGGCCTCTGTAAACCTCGATGATTACAACGAGATTTACATCTGGTGCCTGAAGTTTTCCGTGCCGCTTGGTGTTGCCGCACTGAATTAATGTTTCAACAGATTGGGCGCCGTAGTCCCTGGCGGCGCTTGATCTTTGCCCGGCAGAGGCGCAAAGAGCCTCTATGCCCTCTGACCTGACCCAGAACAGACCCGGCCGCGCCATTGCTCTCAAGCTGGCAGCGGTTTTTCTTTTTATGGTGATGGCCGCCATCATCAAGGCCATCTCGGACGAAGTTCCGCCGGGCCAGGCCGTCTTCTTCAGATCGTTTTTTGCAATCCCCGTGATCACGCTCTGGCTCTGGCAAAGGGGCCAGCTGCGCTACGGTCTGATCCCGTCAAACCTGATGGGGCACGTCTGGCGCGGCCTCTTCGGCACAACAGCAATGGGCCTCACCTTTGCCGGACTCGGCCTGCTGCCCCTGCCCGAAGTGACGGCAATCGGATATGCAACACCGATCTTTGCGGTGATTTTCGCAGCACTCTTTCTCGGGGAACGCATCCGGGTGTTCAGATTGTCTGCTGTCGGGCTTGGCCTGATCGGGGTGCTCATCGTGATCGCCCCGCGCCTGAGTGTCGGCCCGGACTCGCTCTCGGCCGCAGCCACGGCGGGCGCGCTGATGGTTCTGGCCGCCTCTGTGCTGCGGGCACTGGTGCAGATCCACGTACGCAGGCTGGTTCAGACGGATCATACCGCTGCTATTGTCTTTTATTTCTCTGTGACCGCCAGCTGCATCGCGCTGCTCAGCATGCCTGTTGGTCTTGTTTTCGGCCACCCCGCGCTGCTGTGGGTGGTGCCGCCGGGCTGGGTCATTGGCCTGCTGATCTCGGCGGGTCTTGTGGGCGGTGTGGCCCAGATCATGGTCACCTCATCCTATCGTTTTGGCGGCGCATCGATGCTGGCACCGTTTGACTACGCCTCCATGATCTTCGCGGGCATCATTGGGTATGTGGTCTTTGATGAAATCCCCACAGGCCCGATCATCATTGGTGCGGCCCTGGTGATCGCGGGCGGTGTCCTGATCATCTGGCGCGAACGGCAGTTGGGCCTCGACCGGAGCAAGTCAAAGCCCAACCAGACACCGACCGGCGCGCCTTGAACACGGCCTTGCCACGGCTATTTCCGGCGTATGGGAAAGACGCCGGACCAGCGACCTGCAATTGCAGACATCACGACAGGCACCGAGCTGCGCCGGTGGTACTGGCTGAAGCCGGAACTGGAAGAGCACGCCAGAGCCTGTGGCCTACGGCACACCGGCGGTAAATTCACAATTCTGGACAGGCTGGCGCATTTTCTGGACACCGGCGAGACACTCTGGCCCGGTGATAACCGCACGGCTCCAAAGTCGAAATTCGACTGGCACAGTGCCGATCTGACTCCTGAAACCATTATTACAGACAGCTACCGGAACTCACAGAATGTGCGCCGGTTTTTCAGGAAGCACGCGGATCCGGGGTTTAAGTTCAACATCGCCTTCATGAACTGGATGAAGACCAATACCGGCAAAACGCTGGCTGATGCGGTTGTTGAGTACCACCGCATGAAGGCCGAAGAAGCGCAGCCGGGGTTTCAGTCAGAGATTGCGCACCACAATCAGTTCAATCAGTACACGCGCGATTTTCTGGCCGACAATCCGCAGATGGGCATGAAAGAAGTACGCCATTTCTGGGCGCTGAAAAAAGCGCTGCCGTCAGACACTGGACGGCATGTCTATGAACGGTCAGATCTGGACCTGTGACATCCGGATTCAGCGCGCGTGGCAGGCCGACGCCTCAACAATCAACCCGTCCGGACCAAAGCGCAGGGTTTCCGCAGCGAGGACATCTTTCTGGTTGCGGTAGGTGATCACCATCATCCCGTGCCCGTGCAGCACATCAACGACAACGAATGACAGATCCGGCTGTTGTTCCAGGGCCGCAGCCCAATAAGCCCGCAGCGCATCACGCCCAAAGACCTCTCCACGCCCGGTGAGGCGCATTGCCTTCTGAGAGCGAAAGACCACATCCGCGCTGTAATGGGCGAGGATGCGGTCCAGGTCATGGGAGTTCCAGCCGGCCTCCCATTCTTCTGCAAAGGCGGAATAGTCCACGCGGTTACGCGCGGACCAGTTTTTCGTACCCTTCCGCGATGTCGCGTGTCAGGCTGCCAACCTCAAAGTTATAGTCGCCGATCTGCCCCACCGGCGTGACCTCGGCCGCTGTTCCGGTTAGCCAGCACTGTTCAAATCCTTCGAGTTCTTCGGGCATGATGTGGCGTTCGTGCACCTTGATCTGGCGGTCTTTCAGCATGCCGATCACGGTCTGACGGGTGATGCCGTTGAGGAAGCAGTCCGGATCAGGCGTGTGCACTTCACCATCTTTGACAAAGAAAATATTGGCGCCGGTCGCCTCTGCCACATAGCCGCGATAGTCAAACATCATGGCATCAGAACAGCCTTTGGCCTCGGCCGCGTGTTTCGACATGGTGCAGATCATGTAAAGGCCTGCCGCCTTGGCGTGGCTGGGGATCGTTTCCGGGCTGGGGCGTTTCCACTTCGAGATGTCGAGCTTTGCGCCCTTCATCTTGGCGTCACCGTAGTAAGCGCCCCATTCCCAGGCCGCGATCGCCAGACGAACAGGATTACGCGCGGAGGCGACACCCATGTCCTCACCCGCACCGCGCCAGGCGATGGCCCGCACATACGCATCCTGAAGACCGGAGGCGGCCAGAACCTCGACTTTGGCGGCTTCGATCTCGTCCACAGTCCAGGGGATCTCAAAGTCAATCATCTCTGCCGAGCGCTTCAGGCGTTCCGAATGCTCGCGGCTTTTGAAGATTTTGCCGTTATAGGCCCGCTCGCCCTCAAACACCGAAGAAGCATAGTGCATAGCATGAGTCAGAATGTGGACGTTCGCCTCGCGCCAGTCGATCATCTGGCCGTCCATCCAGATCGTTCCGTCACGGTCGTTGTATGCACCCGCCATCTCATTTCCTTCCCACGGTTCGCTCAAATTTTTCGATTGTTGCGCAATATACGTCCGATACGGACATAAAATTGCGCAAAACCTGCGATTCGATAGCCCTTCACACTTGGAATGTCAACAAGACTGACGTATGCTGTAACAAACCTGATACGTCAAAGCGGGGACGACATCATGGCTGAGGGACAGGCACCAGCCGGCTATCGCAATGAAAACCTTCTGTTTCTGACAGATGAGCAGCTGCGCCAGGGGATCGAGGCAATGTTCTTTGCCTACCGTGGTTTCACAGCTGATCCGGACCGCATCCTGTCTGACATGGCCTATGGGCGGGCGCATCACCGCGCGGTGCACTTTATCAATCGTGCGCCCGGCACGACCGTCAATAATCTGCTCAACATCCTTGGTGTCACAAAGCAGTCTCTGAACCGTGTCTTGCGCACGCTGATCGAGGATGGTCTGGTGGAAAGCAGAGTTGGCAAGGCCGACAAACGCGAACGGCACCTGTTTCTGACAGACGAAGGCAAAGCGCTGGAACAGAAACTGTCAGATGCTCAGCGCGCCAGGATGCGCATGGCCTTCCGTGACGCGGGCCCTGACGCAGTTGCGGGTTTCCGCCGGGTGCTGGAGGCCATGATGGATAAAGAAATGCGGTTCGCGTACACAAGACTGAAAGATAACACCCCATGAGCGACTTTGACGCCCATCTGCTGATCATTGATGACGACGAACGCATCCGGACGCTGCTGCAGAAGTTCCTGATCCGGAATGGGTTCCTCGTGACCTCCGCGCGGGATGCGGCCCACGCGCGGCGTATTCTGTCCGGTCTCGACTTTGATCTGATCGTCATGGATGTGATGATGCCGGGCGAGGACGGTCTGGCCCTGACCCGCGCGATCCGCGAAGACAATGCGGTGCCCATCCTGCTGCTCACGGCCAAGGGTGAAACCGGCAACCGGATCGAAGGGCTGGAGGCAGGCGCGGACGACTACCTGCCCAAACCCTTTGAACCACGCGAACTGCTGTTGCGGATCAATGCCATCCTGCGCCGCGTGCCCGATGCACCCGCAGACGAGGCCACGCCCAAGGTCCTGACACTCGGCCCGATCCGCTATGACATGGAACGCGGCGAGATGTGGCGCGGCGAAGAGCTTGTGCGCCTGACCGCAACCGAAGTGCTGCTGATGAAGATTTTCTCCGGCAACTGTAACGAGCCGATCAGCCGCGCACGTCTCGTCGAGGAACTCGGTCGGGATCGGGGCCAGGCTCAGGAACGCGCGGTTGACGTACAGATCACCCGCCTGCGCCGCAAGATTGAGGCCGACCCGAAACAGCCACGCTATCTGCAGACCGTACGTGGCGCAGGCTACATGCTCGCGCCGGAATAACGCCAGGCCAGTGCTCTGGCGCGCCCCCGCATTCCCCGGTATATGTGCGGCAGAAACGACATCCGGATATTCACCATGGCAGACACCCCCGTTGCAGAAATGAGTTTTGAGGACGCGATGGCCGAGCTTGAGAAAGTGCTGGGCCAGCTTGAACGCGGGGATGTGGCACTGGACGAGAGCATCGCGCTCTACGAGCGTGGCGCGGCCCTCAAAGCGCGGTGCGAGACCAAGCTGAAAGAGGCCGAGGAAAAGGTCGCGGCCATCACGCTGGACGGCGAGGGCCAGCCCACCGGGACAAAACCTGTCGAAGGGCTCTGAGGTGTTTGAGACCCGGCTGAGCGCTGCCGCGCAGGCAGTGCAGGCGTCATTTGACGATGTTCTGACCAGGCTGCCCAAGGTTCCGGTCGTGGATGCGATGGCGCATGCCGTAAACGGTGGCAAAAGGCTGCGCGGGTTTCTGGTGCTGGAAAGCGCCCGCCTGCACGACATTCCAGCCGAACAGGCCATCTGGCCCGCCACCGCCATCGAGGCGCTGCATGCCTACAGCCTGGTGCACGACGATCTGCCCTGCATGGATGATGACGACCTGAGGCGCGGGCAGCCGACCGTTCACAAAAAGTGGGACGAGGCCACCGCCGTGCTGGCGGGTGATGCGCTGCAGACACTCGCCTTTGAACTGGTCAGCCGACCGGATTGCAGCTCCGATGCAAGCGTCCGTGCGGATCTTGCCCTGACGCTGGCGCAGGCCAGTGGCGCGCAGGGCATGGTGCTGGGCCAGGCGCTCGACATTGCCGCTGAAACAAGCGCCACACCCCTGACACTGGATGAAATCACCAACCTGCAGCGCGGCAAAACCGGGGCCCTGATCGAATGGTCGGCCATGGCCGGTGCGCGGCTGGCCCGAGCCGATACGGGCCCGCTGCACCTCTACGCCCGCGCGCTGGGTCTGGCCTTTCAGATCGCCGATGATCTGCTGGACGTGACCGGCGACAGCGCTACCGTCGGCAAGGCGGTTGGCAAAGACGCCGATGCAGGCAAGGCAACATTTGTCTCGCTGCTGGGTGTGGACGGTGCGCGCACACGGGCCGCCGCGCTGGTGGACGAGGCCTGCGACAGCCTGGCAGGTTACGCCGACCGCGCGGACACCCTAAAAGAGGCTGCCCGCTTTGTCGTGACGCGGAAACACTGAGGAACCGGACATGGCCGACAGACCCGACACACCGATGCTGGACAGGATCGCGCGCCCTGCCGATCTGAAAGGTCTGAGCGACCGCGAATTGCGGCAGGTCGCGGATGAACTGCGGTCTGAGACGATCTCTGCGGTGTCCGTCACCGGTGGCCATCTGGGCGCCGGTCTGGGCGTTGTCGAGCTGACCGTGGCGCTGCACGCGGTGTTTGATACCCCCCGGGACAAGGTGATCTGGGATGTGGGGCATCAGTGTTACCCGCATAAAATCCTGACAGGTCGCCGCGACCGCATCCGGACGCTGCGCATGAAAGATGGTCTGAGCGGTTTTACCAAACGCAGCGAAAGCCCCTATGACCCCTTTGGCGCGGCACACAGTTCAACGTCGATCTCTGCTGCTCTGGGCTTTGCCACAGCGCGCGATCTGGGCGGCGTCGTGCCCGAAGGTCTGGGGGACGCTATTGCGGTGATCGGCGATGGCTCGATGTCTGCCGGCATGGCCTACGAGGCCATGAACAACGCGGGCCACCTTAAAAAACGCCTTATTGTCATTCTGAACGACAACGAGATGTCGATTGCGCCGCCCGTCGGTGCCATGTCCTCCTACCTCAGCCGACTTTATGCCGAGGAGCCGTTCCAGGACCTGAAAGCCGCCGCAAAAGGGGCGGTCAGCCTGCTGCCCGAGCCCTTCCGCGAAGGGGCCAAACGCGCCAAGGATGTGCTCAAGGGCATGGCCGTCGGCAATACGCTTTTTGAACAGCTGGGCTTTTCATATCTGGGGCCGATCGACGGGCACGACATGGACCAGCTGCTGCCGGTTCTGCGCACCGTGAAATCGCGCGCCACCGGGCCCATTCTGATCCATGTGCTGACCAAAAAGGGCAAAGGCTACGCACCTGCCGAAACCGCGCGTGACAAAGGCCACGCCACCGCGAAATTCGATGTGGTCACGGGCGAGCAGAAAAAAGCACCCTCCAACGCGCCGAGCTACACAAAAGTCTTTGCCGAAAGCCTGCTGCAAGAAGCCGCAGGCGACGACAAAATCTGCGCTGTGACCGCGGCCATGCCCGACGGGACCGGGCTGAACCTTTTTGCGGAACGCTATCCCAGCCGGTGTTTTGACGTTGGCATCGCGGAACAGCATGGCGTGACCTTCTCTGCAGCCCTTGCTGCGGGCGGGATGAAGCCCTTCTGCGCGATGTATTCAACGTTCCTGCAGCGCGGGTATGACCAGGTGGTGCATGACGTCGCGATCCAGCGCCTGCCGGTCCGCTTCGCCATCGACCGCGCGGGACTTGTGGGGGCAGATGGTGCCACGCACGCGGGATCCTTTGACATCGGCTATCTGAGCAACCTGCCCGGGTTTGTCGTGATGGCCGCCGCCGATGAGGCGGAGCTGAAACACATGGTGGCCACCGCGGCCGCGCATGATGACGGCCCGATTGCCTTCCGCTTCCCGCGCGGCGAAGGCAACGGTGTCGACATGCCCGAACGGGGCGAGGTGCTGGAAATCGGCAAAGGCCGGATCATTTCGGCCGGTGCGCGCGTCGCCCTTCTGTCCTTTGGCACGCGCCTGTCAGAGACGGAGAAAGCCGCCGAAGCGCTGCGCGCGCGCGGTATCACGCCGACCATCGCCGATGCCCGTTTTGCCAAACCGCTGGACCGCGATCTGATCCTGCAGCTGGCGGCAGACCATGAAGCCCTGATCACCATCGAAGAAGGTGCCGTCGGTGGCTTCGGCAGCCACGTTTCCCAGCTTCTGGCGGACGAGGGTGTTTTCGACAGCGGCCTGAAATTCCGCTCGATGGTCCTGCCGGATATCTTCATTGATCAGGCCAGCCCGGCGGACATGTACTCGGTCGCGGGCATGAACGCCGCCGACATCGAAAGCAAAGTGCTGTCTGTACTGGGGATCGCTCAGATCGGCGAAGCGCGGGCCTAGGTTTCCTGCGCCAGCATCTGCTGCAGGCCGGTGCGGTAGTCAGGATACATCAGCTCAACCCCCAGCTCATTGAGGATGAGGTCGTTGCTGACTTTCTTGCTCTCGGCATAAAAGCTGCGCGCCATGGGCGTCATGTCCGCCTCTTCAAAGTTCACCGCCGGCGGCAGGGGCACGTCCAGCAGTTCGGCGGCATAGGCCAGAACATCCTGCGGCGGCGCCGGGTCATTGTCGCACACATTGTAAATCGCACCCGGACGCGGACGTTGAATCGACGCTTCGAGCACCTGCGCGATGTCATCAACATGAATGCGCGAAAAAACCTGGCCTTTTTTGATGATCCGCCGGGCAGTACCGTTCCGCACTTTTGCGAACGGCCCACGCCCCGGGCCATAAATGCCTGCGAGCCGGAAGATATGCAGCGGCAGACCGGGAATGGCCTGCCAGGCTGCTTCGGCCTCGACCCGCGCCTGACCCCGTTTGGTCGCCGGTGTCAGGGCTGCGGTCTCATCGACCCAGCCGCCCTGATGGTCCCCGTAGACACCGGTGGTGGACAGATACCCGGCCCATTCAAAGCCACTGGCCGCAGCCGCAACCGCTTCGCGGCACTCTGCCAGAACCGGATCCCCGTCCGGGCCCGGGCCTGCCGAAATCAGCAGGGCATCGGCCTCCCCGAGATATCCCGACAGATCAGCACCCGGCCAGATCAGCGGTTCAACACCTGTCTGCCGGATCGCATCCGCTTTTTCCTCAGACCGCGTTGTGCCGATCACGCGCCAGCCCTGCGGCACCAGCCGGGCCGCCAGAGCGCGGGCACTGAACCCATGCCCGAGAGAAAGAAGCGTTTTACTCATGACAGGAAAGTGGCCCCCGCCGTGGCCCTGCGCAAGCCCTGATCAGCGCCCCTTCCAGACCGGATCACGTTTTTCTGCAAAAGCACGCGCACCTTCCAGCTGATCCTCGGAGGCATAAAGGCGGTCAACAGTGGCCAGCTGCCGTCCGGTGATCCGGTTCATCGCATCCTGGAACTTCGCATCCTCTGCATCCCGCACAATCTCCTTGATCGCCGCGTAAACCAGCGGCGGGCCCGATGCGAGCAGGTCTGCCAGCGCGCGCACCCGTGTCATCAGATCTGCGGCAGGCACGATTTCATTCACCAGCCCCCAGTGTTTTGCCTCCGTGGCATCAAACCACCGGCCGGTCAGCAACAGTTCCATCGCGATGTGATAGGGAATGCGTTTCGGCAGTTTCACAGATGCCGCATCCGCAACAGTGCCGGAGCGTATTTCGGGCAGCGCAAACTGTGCATGATCGGCTGCAATGATCATATCCGCGCTCAGCGCAAGCTCCAGCCCCCCACCACAGGCGATCCCGTTCACCGCCGCGATCACCGGCTTGTTGAGATCGCGCAACTCCTGCAGGCCGCCAAAACCACCGACCCCGTAATCCCCATCCACCGCATCACCATCGGCCGCCGCCTTCAGGTCCCAGCCGGGGCAGAAAAACTTCTCTCCCGCGCCGGTGATCACTGCAACGCGCAGCTCAGGATCATCCCGGAACGCTGCGAACACCTCGCCCATGCGGCGTGACGTCATCAGATCAATCGCATTGGCTTTGGGCCGGTCCAGGGTCACCTCCAGGATCGCCCCCCGGGTTTCTGTTCTGATCGGATCCATTGTCACTCCTGTGCGTTATTTTCCGGTGCCAGTACGATCAGCGCATCCGCTGCGACAGCAGCAGTTTCCGTACAGATCAGCGGGTTGATCTCAGCTTCGCTGATCCGGTCCGCCAGCGCAATCACAGCATCCTGCAGCGCCATCACCGCCGCGACGACGGCATCCACATCCGCCGCCGGCCTGCCCCGGTATCCCTGCAGCAACGGCCAGCACCGCAGGCCACGCAGCGCATCATGCACCTGGTGCGCGGTCACCGGCAGCAGCAGCGAGGTGCGGTCCTGCAGGATCTCCGTCATCACCCCGCCGGCTGCAAGCGACAGCACAAACCCATGCGCCTCATCCCGCATCACCCCGATCAGCAGTTCGGCAACCGCACCGCTGACCATCTCTTCGATCAGCCAGGACGCACCGCCCATTTCCTGCATGGCGCCTTCCAGCGCCGCATGCTGCAATCCAAGCCGCACACCGCCACTGTCTGATTTATGCGCCGACCCTTCGGATTTGAGAACCAGCGGTGCGACCAGCTCTCCGGCCACCTGCGCGGGATCGTCCTGCGGCACACAGCGCACATGATGCGGCACTGCCATCCCATGCTGTGCAAGCACCTGTTTTGCCTCCGCTTCCGTCAGCACACCACCTGCCCGATCCACACCGGCAGTCAATGGCGCAGCATCCTGCGGCGCCCTCACAGCCGCTGCTGCCTCCGCCGCCTGCACCGCCTCCGTCAGGCCGAAGAGCGGGATCACACCACCCTGCATCAGCCGCGCCGCTACATCTTCCGGCATCAGCTCCGGCAGTGTCGCCACAACCGCAACGGGGCAGTCGCCGCCCTGCCCTACCGCGATGGCTGCTTCGGTTGCGCTCTCCCAGTCCGTCGCATCCGTGTGCGGGTAATCCACAATGATCAGCAACAAACCAATGTGACCCGCAGCCATCGGCGCCCATGCCGCCGTCATCCGCCCGGCATCTCCCCAGATATACGTGTGGTAATCCAGTGGATTGGCCAGTGCGACCATCGGACCGAGCGCCCGACCGAGCGCGTCTCTCTGCGTATCTGTGAGCTGCGGAAAAAAGACATCGCGGCCCTCAGCCGTATCCGCGATCAGGCTGGCCTCACCCCGGAACAACTGATCGACGACAAAGCGCCCGACCGCAACGGACCGGCACTGTGCAGCACTTTCAGTGTTTCCAGAAATGTCGGCAGGTCCCTGATCCTCGGAATCCCAAGATGATCCAGCAGCGCCTGCGCACCCGCGTCACTTCCGGCAAGCGACGCGGTATGCGACACCGTGGCCTGCCGCGCCTGCTCGGACGCCCCCGCTTTAAGCGCAACCAGCGGCACACCCTGCGCCCGCGCCCGCTGTGCAACGCGGTGCCAGGCGACAGGATCACCAAAGCCCTCGATATGCAACCCGATCGCTGTCACGCGCGGATCATCCAGCAGACCCATCGCAATATCCGCCTGTGTCGTCTGAGCCATATTTCCACAGGTCACAACCATGCCCAGCGGCAGGGCACGCTTCTGCATCGTCAGATTGATCGCAATGTTCGAGCTCTGGGTGAGGATGGCGACACCGCGCTCACAGCGCTCACAGCCATGCTGATCCGGCCACAAAAGCGCGCCATCAAAGGCATTGATGAACCCATAACAATTGGGGCCCAGCACCGGCATACCACCCGCTGCCTCGGTCAGCGCCGCCTGCAGATCACCCGCAGCCGCATCCTCACTCACGGCTTCGGAAAACCCGGAGGCAAAACAGACAGCACCCCCCGCCCCCATGGCAGACAGTGCCCGGACCGCATCGACGGTCTGATGACGGTTTACACCAATGAACACCGCATCGGGCACCCCGGGCAAATCCGCCAGACCGCCAAAGGCCGGTACCCCTTCAACGGGATCAGGACGCGGATGAACGCGCCAGACGTCGCCATCGAACCCCATCCGTTTCAGCTGCCGAAGAACCTGACGACACCAGCCGCCACCGCCGATCACGGCAACAGACCGCGGACGCAGCAGACGCGACAGATCACGCTGCATCATGACACACTGCATCTTCTGGCCCCAAATATCCTCGCCGAAGGCACAAAGACTCAGGCTCCCAGCGCCCGCAACAGATCGCGGCTGATGATATGACGCTGAATCTCGCTGGTGCCGTCCCAGATCCGCTCAACCCGCGCATCCCGCCAGAACCGCTCCAGCGGATAGTCATCCATCAGACCCATACCACCATGCACCTGAATGGCCGCATCCGTGACCCGCGCCAGCATCTCAGAAGCGAAAAGCTTGGCACTCGCGATCTCACGGTTCGCAGGCAGGTCCCTGTCCAGCCGGTCGGCCGAGGCCAGCGTCAACAGATCAGCCGCATCAATCTCGGTGATCATATCCGCAAGTTGGAAACTCACGCCCTGGAATTTCCCGATCTTCTGACCGAACTGCTCCCGCTCGGCCGCGTAATTCAGCGCATAATCAAACACGCGCCGTGCCCGGCCCACCGACATGGCGGCAACGGTGATGCGTGTGGCATAGAGCCATGTGTTCATCACCTCGAACCCACCGTCCACCTCGCCCAGCACCTGCGCGTCCGGCAACCGGCAGTCATCAAATTCCAGGATCATGTTCTTGTAGCCGCGATGGCTCACAGATTTATAACCGTCCCGGATCGTGAACCCGGGTGTGCCCCGATCCACCAGAAACGCGGTGATCCGCTTTTTTGGGCCGCGCGGCGTCTGATCCTCTCCGGTGGCAATGAACACGATAATGAAATCAGCGTGCTCCGCGCCCGAAATGAAATGCTTGGTCCCGTTCACCACCCAGTCGCCACCATCGCGCACCGCCGAACACTTCATACCCCGCACGTCCGATCCCGCACCGGGTTCGGTCATCGCCAGCGCATCCATCTTCTCGCCCCGTACCGCAGGCATCAGATAGCGTTCGACCTGATCCCCCTCGCAGGCCATCAGAATGTTCTGCGGACGCCCGAAGAAGTGATTGAGCGCCATCGACCCCCGCCCCAGCTCGCGCTCCACGATTGCAAATTCCAGATGGTTCAGCCCCGCACAGCTGACGCTTTCCGGGAAATTGCAGGCATAAAACCCTAAATCGATAGTCTTTTGCTTTATGTCCTGCGCGATCTCATCGGGCACTTCGCCGGTGCGTTCCACCAGTTCTTCGTGCGGATAGATCTCTTTCTCGACAAAACTGCGGACCGTCTCCGCAATCATCTGATGTTCATCAGAAAGGCCGTAGTGCATTTATCTCTTCCTTGCCTGCAGACGCGCCTTCATGGCCGCTTTGCCCGTGTCTGTGCCATCATGGAACGAACCGAAAAGCTTGTCCCAGGGCACATCCAGATTGCCGTAGTTGACCTCAAAATAACGGTGGTGCAGCTGGTGATGAAAATTCCCCAGATGCATCCTTTTTCTGTTCCGGAACAAAAGCCCCTCAAAGCCCGTATGCGAGGTGATCGCCAGCAGCCCGTAAAACATCAGATGGAAAATCAGATGCACCGGATGCGTGGGCAGCACAAAATGGATGATCACCGTGCCGAAATAAAAGAGATGCTCCACCGGATGCATCGAGAGCCCCGACCAGGGTCCGATATCCGTGTTGCGGTGATGCAGCGCGTGAAAACGGTAAAACAGATCGGTGTGCAGCAGCCGGTGAATCCAGTAGAAATAGAAGCTCTCCCAGACCGGGATCAGGAAAAAGAAGGCCACAAACCAGACCGGTGTTTCAGCAAATGTCGTGACCGGCACAATGCCATTGGCCATACACCACCAGATCAGTGCCTCGAGCGCGGACCAGACCGTCACGCCCGAGGCCAGCGTCCAGACCATATTGTCCAGCACCTGATCGTTCAGCGTGAACATCCGCCCTTTGCGCGGAAAGGGGCGCGGGTCGTATTTCAGCTCCTGGCCCTGCAGCGCATACCTGTGGAACCACAGATGCAGCGTGCCTGCGACGACTGTGACAATCACCAGGTTCCGCACCCAGATCATCGCGATCCACCCCGGTTGGAGCGCCGCCGTCTGATCCAGCGACGGGCTCGCCACCTTCCAGGCGGCAAAGGCGAGCGCCAGAATGGCCATGTTAATGGTCAGAAAAAACCAGCTGTCGGCATACCATTTCAGCGCCGCAAGCGGCCGGGGCGGCCATTGCCAGAGCGGCGAGACCTCAATCGCACCGTCGGGGCGGTGGTTCCATTCCTGTCGTGTGCTCATGTGTACATCTGCTTTTTGCGGGCACGGGTTTGTGCGGTGGCCTGTTCTGAACCGTCATGGAACGAACCGAACCAGCGGTCCCAGGGCATCTCGACCGTGCCGTAGTTACATTCAAAATACCGGTGGTGCAGCTGGTGGAAAAAATCCCCCATCTTCGCCCGTTCGCGGTCCCGGACCACCAGCTGATCGAAACCCGAATGGGAAAACACCGGGTGCACCGACTGCATGTAGCCGTGAAACAGCACGTGCACCGGATGGCTGGGAACCACCAGGTGGATCAGGAAGTTCGTGTAGAACAGAAAATGCTCAACCGGGTGCATCGAAATCCCCGACCAGGGGCCCACATTGACGTTCCGGTGATGCAGCGCATGGGCGATTTTATACAGCGCCGGAACATGCAGCAGGCGGTGCACCCAGTAGAAATGAAAACTCGACCAGATCACCAGAAACGGGAACATCAGCACAAACCAGACCGGGTTTTCCGGAAACAGAAACGCCGGGGCCCAGCCGTTGGCCATAGCCCAGAACACCAGCCATTGCGCAATGGTCCACTGTGTGACGCCACTGGCCAGTGACCAGAACATGTTGTCCAGCACCTGGTTGCGGAAGGTAAAAGACCCGTTGTCCCGGGCCAGATCGCGCGGGTCGTATTTGGTCCGTTTGTCCTGCGCCCGCCAGTGATAGAGCCACATATGCAGCCCGCCCGCACAGATCAGCATCGGCAGCAGGTTCGCCAGCCAGACGCAGAACATCCAGCCCGGCGCGAATGCCTGCATCTCGCCCAGCGCAGGCAGCATTGCAAACCAGACCGCCACCGACACCACCACCGTCAGCGTGGTCGTCGAGATCGCCAGCCAGTAGGCAGCGTACCATTTCAGAACGGCACGCGGGCGGGGCGGCCAGGCAAACAGCGGGTTGTTCGCGACGGCCCGGCCCGGATGGTAATGCCAGCGCGCCGCCTCACCGCCGGCATCAAAATCAGCTGGCATAGGGCGAGCCTTCCTCATCGAGGATCGCCTTCAGTTCGGCCAGATGCCGGATGTCCTGCTCCGGGTACTGTTCGATCTCCTGCGCGGTTTTCTCGGCAATCGCGTCGGGCAGCACGCGCAGTGGTTTGCCCGTCTGCAGCGCGATCATATAGGTCTGGCAGGCACGCTCAAAATAAAAGAGCCGGTTAAAAGTCTCGGCCACCGTATCGCCGATGATCATGATGCCGTGGTTGCCCATCACCATCACCTTCTTTTTCGGATCATCAAAGAGCTGCGCACAGCGCTCGCCCTCTTCTTCAAACGCCAGCCCGCCATAGTTCTCGTCGATCACGACGCGGTCAAAGAACATCGCGGCGTTCTGGTCCACCGGTGGCAGGCGGCTGTCCGCCAGCGAGGCAAGCGCCGTGGCATAGGGCGAATGCACATGCATCGCACAGCGCGCGTGCGGGCAGTGCCGGTGCAGCCCGCCGTGCAGACCCCAGGCTGTCGGATCCGGCGCATCCGGTCCTTCCAGCGTATCGGGATCGTTGGCGTCGACCACAATAAGATCACTCGCCTTGATCCGCGAGAAATGCATCTGGTTCGGGTTCATCAGAAACCGCGTACCGTCATCATTGATCGCCAGGCTGAAATGGTTCGCCACCGCCTCGTGCATGTTCAACCGGACGGTCCAGCGGAAGGCCGCAGCCATATCCACGCGTTCCTGCCAGTTTTCCATATTCGGGCGCATTTCTGTGACGGACATGCCGGTTCCTCCATTCAGCCGCGCACATCTCACCACGCACCCGCCCCGCTTGACCAACGAAAAAAACACAAGCTATGCATTAGCTGAACTTATGCATGAGTTATGAATGTCCGAACTACCGCCCCTGAACTGGCTGCGCGCATTTGAAGCCTCAGCCCGGAACCTGAGCTTCACCGGCGCTGCCCGGGACCTCAACATGACGCAGAGCGCCGTCTCCCAGCAGATCAAATCGCTGGAGGCATTTCTGGGCCGGCCGCTCTTTCACCGCCGGGTTCGGGCGCTGGAGCTGACGCAGACCGGGATCAGCTATCTGCCCGTGGTCCGCGACGCCTTCCGGACGCTGGCTCATGGCACCCGCGCGCTGACCCGCAACGAAAACGACGTGCTGCATATCCAGTGCAACCTGACCTTTGCGATTCACTGGCTCGCCCCGCGCCTGCCTGCATTCCGTGCCCTGCACCCAGGCGTCCAGCTGAACATCGCCACCGAACTCTGGGAACCAAGGGACATCGTGGAAAGCGCCGATGTCGAAATCCGCTATTCCCTGCGGCCGTCGGACCGGGTCTATGCCGAACTTCTGGCGACCGATCACTATTATCCGGTCTGTGCGCCAGGCTACGCGGTCTCGATGGATGATCTGGTACAGCACCCGCTCTATGACTGCTCCAACATGATGGGCACCTGGACCGTCTGGGCCGAAGAACAGGGGTTGGCCTGGCCGGATCCGCCGGTGACCTACGCCACAACCTATTCCGTCGCTCTGTCTGTTGCGATGAGTGGCGGCGGGCTGGCCCTCGGTCACGATGCCATTGCGCGCGGGCTGATCGACAGGGGCCATCTCATCACGCCCTTTGCCCATCGCGCTGTGATGCAGGAGGCCTATTATCTGATCCAGAGCCCCCGGGCACAGGACATGCCCGCCGCCCGCGCCTTTACCGACTGGCTCCGCCGCGAGGTTGCCGCGTTTTACAGCGGGCGGCTGGGCACCCAGGCATAGCCATCGTCGCACAGGATGTAGCATTCGCGCAGACCATGCGGTTTGTCCGTTGGCGCCTGCAGCACCATAAAGCCCAGCGCCTCGGCCCGTGCCGCCGCCCGATCCGGATCAATATCGTAAAAACGGATCTCAATGCCGGCACCGCGCGGCGGGTTTTCCGGCAGGATACTCAGAAGCGGGTTTGCGGCATAAGTGCCGTCGCTGTGCAGCTGGAACACCTCCGTTCCGCTGGTAATGATCGCAAAATCATCACTCAGGCGATGCACGCCCACATCAAAGACAGCCTCAAGAAAGCCGCTGGTCGCCCGCACATCGCGCACCAGAAGGTTCAGCCCGATGCCGCGCAGGGATTTGCCGAAATCCTCTGCCGAGACCGTTTCATAATCCATTCTGCCGGCTCCCCGCTTGAACATCGCCCGGACCCGTGTCAATCAGGGACATGACGCATGTTCCTTTTCCCTCCTGGTCCGATACCGCTGCAGAACTGATTGCCGTTGCAGCAGGACGGTCCCCCGCGGACACGATCATCAAAGGCGGCGCCTGGGTCAACGTCCATACGCGCGAAATTCTTCAAAATCACGACATCGCCATTGTAGCGGGCCGCATTGCCTGCGTCGTGCCGGACGCCGGCTACTGCACCGGGCCAGACACTGAAATCGTCGATGCGGCCGGCAGGTATATGATCCCCGGCCTCTGCGACGGACATATGCATATCGAATCCGGCATGCTCACACCGGCGGAATTTGCCCGTGCAGTAATCCCGCACGGCACGACATCTATGTTCACCGACCCGCACGAGATCGCCAATGTGCTCGGTCTTGATGGCGTGCGGATGATGCACGACGAGGCGCTTCTGCAACCGGTGAACATCTTTACCCAGATGCCCTCCTGCGCGCCCTCCGCGCCGGGTATGGAAACCACTGGCTATGAAATCACCCCCGACGACGTGGCCGAGGCGATGACCTGGCCCGGCATCATCGGTCTGGGCGAGATGATGAACTTTCCGGGCGTCTCGAACGCCGATCCGAAAATGCTGGCCGAAATGGCTGCTACCCAGAACGCCGGTAAAACCGTGGGCGGGCACTATGCCTCGCCCGACCTTGGCCCGGCCTTCGCGGGCTATGTCGCGGGCGGACCGGCGGACGATCACGAAGGCACCTGCGAGGCGGATGCCATCGCCCGTATGCGGCAGGGCATGCGCTCTATGATCCGGCTGGGCTCCGCCTGGTATGACGTTGAAAGCCAGATCACAGCGATCACCGAAAAGGGCCTCGATCCGCGCAACATGATCCTGTGCACCGATGACTGCCATTCCGGCACGCTTATCAATGACGGGCACATGAACCGCGTCCTGCGCCACGCCATCGACTGCGGCTGTGATCCGCTGGTGGCGCTGCAGATGGCGACGATCAACACCGCCACCCATTTCGGGCTGGAACGCGAGATCGGCAGCCTCACACCGGGGCGCCGCGCCGATGTGATCCTGACATCCGATCTGAAATCACTGCCCATTGAACAGGTATTCGTCCGTGGAAAGCTGGTCGCCGAAAACGGTACCTGTCTGGTGGACTGCCCGCACTATGACTGGCCGCAGCGCGCGCGCCAGACGGTACATATGGGCAAAGAACTGTCAGCAGATGACTTTGCCATCACAGCGCCCAAAGGTGCCAATGCCGTCACCGCCAATGTGATCGGCGTCGTTGAAAACCAGGCGCCGACCCGCGCGCTGAAATTCGAACTGCCGGTCACCGAAGGCCGCGTTCAGGCCACCGGAGAGGTCTGTCAGATCGCGCTGGTGGAACGCCACCGCGCCACGGGACAGGTCACCAACGCCTTTGTCTCCGGCTTCGGCTACGAGGGGCCGATGGCCATGGCCTCGACCGTGGCGCATGACAGTCACCATATGATCGTTGTCGGCACAGACGCGGACAACATGGCTCTGGCGGCCAATCGTCTGGGCGAGGTCGGCGGCGGTATCGTCATTTACAAAGACGGCCACGAACTGGCCCTGGTTGACCTGCCCATTGCCGGCCTGATGTCCGACAGCCCGGCGGCCGACGTCGCCGCTAAAGCAGACCGGATGATGGATGCGATGCGTGCCTGCGGCTGCACCCTGAACAACGCTTACATGCAGCATTCGCTGCTGGCCCTCGTGGTCATCCCCGAACTGCGCATCTCTGACCTTGGACTGGTCGATGTGCGCACCTTTGAATTCATTCCTGTACTGGAACCCGTATCATGAACGACATACTCACCCCCGCGGCACCGCCCGCAGAAGAATTCCGTGACGCAAAGGCCGCCGTGGCCCGTCTCGAAGAACTTTACACTCAAGCCACTGAATTCCTGTGCCGCCACTTTGTTGAGACAATGGCTTCCGGCGCGCCCGGCGCACGGGTCCGGGCCTTTTACCCGCAGGTCGCCTTCAGCACCTCAAGCTATGCCCAGGTCGACACCCGGCTCAGCTTTGGCCATGTCTCCACGCCCGGCAGTTATGCGGCCACGATCACGAGGCCCGATCTGTTTCGCGCCTATCTGACCCAGCAGATTGATCTGCTGATCTGCAACCATGACCAGCCGGTGATCATCGGCCCGTCGACAACACCGATCCCCGTGCATTTCGCCGTTGCGAGCGATCCGAACATCACCGTGCCCCAGGAAGGTGCCGCGGATTTCACCCTGCGGGATGTCTTTGACGTGCCGGACCTCGCCACGACCAACGACGATATCGTCAACGGCACCTACAAACCGGCGGACGGCGTGGGCGCACTTGCCCCCTTCACCGCGCAGCGGGTGGATTATTCGCTGGCCCGGCTGTCCCATTATACAGCGACCGATGCGGACCATTTCCAGAACCATGTTCTGTTCACGAACTACCAGTTCTATGTCTCCGAATTCGAGGCCTATGCACGCGCGCAGCTGGATGATCCAGGCTCGGGCTATACAGCCTTTGTCTCCACCGGCAATGCCATCATCACACGCGGTGATGAACCGCTGGCACCGGCTGACAAAACCCCGCAGATGCCGACCTATCACCTCAAACGCGAAGATGGCTCCGGCATCACGCTGGTGAACATCGGCGTTGGGCCATCCAACGCGAAAACGGCCACCGACCACATCGCGGTGCTGCGCCCGCATGCCTGGCTGATGGTTGGCCACTGTGCAGGCCTGCGCAACAGCCAGGCCCTGGGCGATTTTGTTCTGGCCCATGCGTACCTGCGCGAAGATCACGTCCTGGACGACGACCTGCCGGTCTGGGTGCCGATCCCGGCGCTGGCGGAGATCCAGATTGCGCTCGAACAGGCCGTGGCACAGGTGACCGCCTTCGAAGGCTACGAGCTGAAACGCATCATGCGCACCGGCACCGTTGCCACCATCGACAACCGGAACTGGGAACTGCGTGACCAGTCCGGCCCCGTGCAGCGCCTGAGCCAGTCGCGCGCTGTGGCGCTCGATATGGAAAGCGCCACGATCGCCGCAAACGGCTACCGTTTCCGGGTGCCCTACGGCACGCTGCTCTGTGTGTCGGACAAGCCGCTGCATGGCGAGCTGAAGCTGCCGGGAATGGCCTCAGACTTCTATAAAACACAGGTCGCACGCCATCTGATGATCGGAATTCGGGCCATGGAACAGCTGCGCGGGATGCCGCTGGAACGCATCCACAGCAGGAAATTGCGCTCTTTCGAGGAAACTGCCTTCCTCTGACGGCGGATTTCCCCAAAATTCGGCGAAAATTGCGATGTTTTTCGTTAATTTTCACTACTAATCGTTGTGTTTGATCACAACATAGGGCTAGGTTTCCCGCATGAGGCCCAACTGTTCGGGCAGCGAAGGAGAAAAATAAAATGGCTACGAAACCAATGACGAAAACCCAACTCGTCGCCGCACTGGCCGAGGAAATGGGCACCGACAAGAAATCCGCAGGCGCGGCACTTGACTCAGTCTGCAACCTGATCACCCGCGAAGTATCCGGCGGCGGTGCCGTGACGCTCCCCGGTGTTGGCAAAATCTACTGCCGCGAGCGCCCCGAGCGCATGGTCCGCAACCCTGCGACCGGCGAGCAGTTCAAAAAAGAAGCGGACAAGGTCGTGAAAATGACCATCGCCAAAGCGCTGAAAGACAGCGTCAACGGCTGAAATCCGTCACATGGACGTATCACAAAGGGCCGCCTGCGGGGCGGCCCTTTTCTTTTGCCCCGGCCCGGGCTCCTGCGGCATTGCTGCGGATTACCGCTGGCCATCCCGCGCCGCACAGGATTAGTCTGCACCGGCAGGACGACATAAGGAAAAGCCATGCCCGCCCCCCTGAACACCTTCAAAAAAGCCCTCGCAGAAGGGGAAACGCTTTTCGGCTGCTGGATGAGCATCGCCGAGGGCTATACTGCGGAAATCATGGGCGGCGCCGGGTTTGACTGGCTGCTGATCGATGGCGAGCATTCGCCCAATGACATCCGCTCCATCCGGGACCAGATGATGGCGCTCAAAGGCAGCGACAGCCATCCGGTTGTCCGCGTGCCCATCGGCGAGACCTGGATCATCAAACAGGTGCTGGATGTGGGCGCCCAGTCTGTGCTGGTTCCCATGGTCGAAACCGCCGATCAGGCGCGCGAACTGGTGCGGGCCTGTCGCTATCCGCCTGCCGGTACGCGTGGTGTCGGCTATGCCGTCGGCCGGGTGTCTAATTTCGGACAGATGGAAAACTATGGCCCCACCGCAGACGACCAGATCTGTCTGCTGGTGCAGGTGGAAAACAAAACCGGCCTCGACAACCTTGATGAAATCCTCGCGGTGGAAGGCGTCGATGGTGTCTTTATCGGCCCCGCAGATCTGTCCGCCAGCATGGGATACCTGGGCCAGACCATGCACCCGGATATGGTGGAAACGATCCTGGGCGCGCTGAAGCGGATCGCAGATGCAGGCAAAGCGCCGGGTATTCTGACCACGGACGATCGCATGATCCGCGACTCTCTTGATGCCGGGGCGCGCTTTGTCGCCGTGGCCATGGATATCGCGCTGCTGCTCAACACCGGCAAAGAAACCGCAGCGAAATGGAAAAACGGCGGCACCTGACCCGGCCGCTGGCTGCGTTCAGACGTCACACAACCGTCATTCCGGCCATCACCCTCTTTCCACCGGCGGCGCGCGGGTATAAGAGGCGCGCACCATCACACATATATTGGAGTCAAACAGATGGGTTACCGCGTCGTTATTGCGGGTGCCACAGGCAATGTGGGCCGCGAAATGCTGAACATTCTTTCCGAACGCCACTTCCCGGTGGACGAGCTCACGGTGCTTGCATCCCGCAAGTCGCTCGGCACGGAAGTCAGCTTTGGCGACACGACGCTCAAGACGAAGGACCTGGACACGTTTGACTTTACCGGCCAGGACATCGCGCTCTTTGCAGTAGGCTCTGACGCGACCAAGAAATACGCGCCCAAGGCAGCCGCTGCGGGCTGTGTCGTAATCGATAACTCGTCGCTCTATCGCTATGACCCGGATATTCCGCTCATTGTACCAGAGGTGAACCCGGAGGCCGTCCACGGGTACGCGAAAAAGAACATCATCGCGAACCCGAACTGCTCAACCGCGCAGATGGTCGTGGCGCTCAAGCCGCTGCATGACCGCGCGAAGATCAAACGGGTGGTTGTGAGCACATATCAGTCCGTGTCCGGTGCAGGCAAAGAGGGGATCGACGAGCTCTGGGATCAGACCAAATCGATCTACAACCCGACCGATGACAAACCGGCGAACAAGTTCACCAAGCAGATCGCGTTCAACGTGATTCCGCATATCGACGTCTTCATGGACTCAGGCGAGACCAAGGAAGAGTGGAAAATGGTGGCGGAGACCAAAAAGATCGTGGATCCCGCGATTAAGGTCACAGCGACCTGCGTGCGGGTGCCGGTCTTTGTCGGTCACTCCGAGGCCGTGAACATCGAATTTGAGGACTTCCTCGACGAAGATGAGGCACGCGACATCCTGCGCGAGGCGCCGGGCGTCATGGTGATCGATAAACGCGAAGACGGCGGCTATGTCACGCCGGTTGAATGCGTCGGTGATTTCGCCACGTTCATCAGCCGCATCCGCCAGGACAGCACGATCGAAAACGGTCTGAACCTGTGGTGCGTGTCGGACAACCTGCGCAAGGGCGCCGCCCTGAACGCGGTCCAGATCGCCGAACTGCTGGGCCGTGAGGTTCTCAAAAAGGGCTGATCAGCACGCAATGGAACAGAAAAACCCGCCTTGTGCGCCCGGGCGGGTTTTTTTACAGCGTGCCGCGGCTCAAACCAGATACAAAGCGCTCAGTTTTCCCGTGGGTTCTTGGGCTTACCCGGGCCGAACCGGCGCAGGAATGTCGCATAGGAAAAGCCCAGATCATGGGTATTGCACAGCTTGTATCCGCTGGTTTCCGTGTGCAGTGACAGACCACCCCAGGCCACCTTCAGATAATACCCGTGTTTGCGCAGCCGCGCGTCGAGATCCGGCCAGCTGGACGCCTCCGCCATATCGCGGAACAGCAGTTTCTGAAGCGCAAAGATCAGCCGTTCGTTCAGCTCCTCGCGGGGCTTGCGGGGCGATCTTTTGCTGACGATATGAGCCTGCAGCAGGTCTTCGACAATCTTGCCGACCGTGCCTTCCTTTTCGGTGGCCAGGTCATGCACGGCAAGCGCCAGGTCAGCAGGAAGCTGCACGGTAACGGTACGTTTATTCATACCGGCAGATTTGCTTAATTATAGTTTATAAATGGTTAAAATCGTTCGGCGCGCAGGATTTCACAGTCAACCACGCTGACCACCCCGATATGGCGCTCCACAACCTCAAAAGCTGCGTCAAGCAAAGCACTTAGCCGCTCGGGGCGAATGATACAGATGACCTGAACCATGCCCGCAGCGCGGCCGATTTCACCGGATCGTGTCCATGAACCGGACCGCCCCGAGCCCCCCAGCACCGGGAGAATCGTAAACCCGGTCACACCGGCACCCGTCAGCGCATCGGTCAGACGCGACTGCATGATTGCCTCGATTGTGATTTCGACCCGTTTGGCCTGGTGAGTTTGCATGCCTCAGCCTCCCGCAAATGTTGTGGCAACCGCCACGTAGAGCGGAATACCAAGTGTCAGATTAAACGGAAATGTCACGCCAAGCGACAGTGTCAGATAGATGGACGGATTTGCTTCCGGCAGGGCCACCCGCATCGCTGCGGGCACCGCGATATAAGATGCGGATGCCGACAGCACCATGAGCAGGGCAACACCGCCCGGCGAGAGCCCCAGAAGCAGGCCCGCCGCAAGACCAAAAGCACTGCCGATAACCGGCATCAGAACGCCAAACGCCAGCACGCCGGGGCGCAGAACGCCACTGCCACCGCGCAGGCCACGCCCGGCCACCAGCCCCATATCCAGCAGGAAGAGACACAGCACACCTTTGAAAGGCGCCACGATAAAGCTGGAAATCTCCGCCAGCCCGTCCTCGCCCGTGACCCAGCCAATCAGAAATGATCCGACCAGCAGCACAATCGACCCGTTCAGCAGGATTTCCCGCCACAGATCGCTGTCCATCCGCCGGCCATCGCCCCCGCGCGAAATGAGCCAGAGAGCCGACAGAATCGCCGGCGCTTCCATCGCGGCCGCCACGGCCACCATGTACCCTTCGGAGGAAATCCCGCTGCTTTCCAGCACCGACGTCGCAGCCACAAAGGTTACAATCGAGATTGACCCGTAGTGGGCAGCCACCGCTGCCGCATCAAGACGACTGAGACCTGTCAGGATATTCAGCAGCGCAAAAGCGATCAGCGGCAGCAGCGCCGAAAGCACAATCCCGGCCACCAGCGACAGACCGAGTTTCAGGTCGATACCATGGGCAGCAACGCTCACGCCGCCTTTGAACCCGATGGCGAAAAGCAGATAGATCGACAGCGCCTTGGCCGCTGCTTCAGGGACCGTCAGGTCCGAACGCGCCAGCGACGCAGCCACGCCCAGCGCAAAGGAAAGAATGATCGGCGACAGCAGGTTATTACCTGCCAGTGTCAGTATCTGCTCCACGGTCTGCCCTTTCAGCGCGTTCTGCCCGGGCACCCGGTAGCACACTCACCCCATAGAGTTAAACAGGCCGGAACGCATTATGCTCGGGCAAAAAGCACTCCAGACCGCCCTCACCGATATCCGTCCACAGACCGTGCAGCGTCAGCCGGCCCTTTTCCACGCGCTCGCTGATAAACGGGAAGGTCATCAGGTTTTCGAGGCTCGCCACAACCGCATATTTTTCAAGTTGCTGCGCCTGTTTGGCCGGATCGTTTTCAGCCGCAACCAGCTCATATTTGGGCCGCAGGATATCCATCCAGCGCCCGACAAAGCTCTGCTCTTCTTCCAGCTCCGGCGCATTGCCACAGCACATATCAATGCAGCCCTTCACCCCGCCGCAGCCCGAGTGGCCCAGCACGATCAGATGCGTGACCTTCAGGACCGTCACCGCATATTCTACCGCCGCCGACGTGCCATGATGGTCCCCGTCCGGCGCAAAGGGCGGCACCAGGTTTGCGATGTTACGGTGAATGAAAAATTCACCCTGGTCGGCGCCGAATATCGACGTCACATGAACGCGGCTGTCGCAGCACGAAATGACCATCGCGCGGGGGTGCTGGCCATCCGCGGCCAGATGCCTGTACCAGGCCTGATTTTCTGCGTATCCGGTCGCTTTCCAGCCGTGATACCGTTGCACCAGATAGCCTGGCAGCGGTTTTGCCTGATCCATAATTCGTCCGATTTGCGCAACTGTCGTACCCGACTAACCCGAATTCGCGACAAATTCGAGCGAAAATATGGGGCCGTCTCAACCCTTTGGATACAAATGGCGTGCCATATCCATCACACGCGGTGGGTGCGTATTAAGGTGAGTGAAATGGATCAAGTCCTGAAAATCAGGCTGAATGAGAAAGTGCACGTCGATCAGGACCGGCTGAGCGCGCTTTATGTTGAGCTGGGCGAGGCAGGTGCCGAAGATGTCGTCTGTCGCGCGATGGAAGAGCTGGCGCTGCGTCTGTCACATTGTGGACGGCTGCACAAAAACGGAAGCCGCCAGGATCTGCGCAAATGCGCCAGATCGCTGATCGCCATCGCGGATCAGATCGGCATGCATGTCCTGGCCCGGGTGGCGGGGGATGTAATCTCCGCCGTGGATTCCGGTGACGAACCGGCCATCGCCGCAACTCTGGCGCGGCTGCTGCGCATCGGGGAACAGTCCCTGACCGCAATCTGGGACCTCCAGGACATCACCATCTGATCGCTTGCACCGCCCTGCGATCTGTCTAGGCTTACAGGAGAACTCTCCTGAAAGGCCTTTTGTCATGTCCGTCTCTTTCGCTGACCCCGATACCGATCCCGTCCCACTGCACATCATTGAGCAGGGCGGGATCGATGACTGGCTGGCAGACAAATCCTCTGACATCACCTCCTGGGTCACGGCAAGCGGCTTTACCGGCGCCATCGGTCAGGCCGTTGCGGTGCCAGGGGCGGATGGCACAGTCTCAATGGCTCTGGCGGGATATGGCAACAGCACAACACGCAGCCGCGCGCGCTTCCATCTTGCCGCCGCAGTGCCCCGGCTGCCTGCGGGCGCATACCGGATTGCCTCAGGCCTGCCCGCTGACCGCATGGAAACGGAAACGCTGGGCTGGCTGCTGGCCGGATACCGCTTTGACCGCTACGCCACCGCCCGGGCCCCGGACGCACGGCTGGCACCTGATGCATCACTTGACGTCCCCAGACTGTTGGCGATTGCCGAGGGCGAGGTTCTGGCCCGCGACCTGATCAACACACCCGCAAACGACATGGGACCGTCAGAGCTGGAGGAAGCGGGCCGCGATCTGGCCGGGCGACACGGCGCTGCCATCAGTGTCACCCACGGTGATGACCTGCTGGCCGGGAATTTCCCGCTTATCCACACCGTTGGCCGCGCTTCTGACCGCACCCCGCGCCTGATTGATATGCGCTGGGGCGACAGTGGCCCACAGATCACCCTGGTCGGCAAAGGCGTCTGTTTTGACACCGGTGGCCTGAACCTCAAACCGGGCGGGTCGATGGCCCTGATGAAAAAGGACATGGGTGGTGCTGCCAATGTGCTGGGTCTGGCACATATGCTCATGGCGACGGCGGCCGGAATCCGTCTCCGGGTGCTGATTCCGGCAGTCGAAAACGCGGTCTCCGGCAATGCTTTCCGGCCCGGCGATATCCTGCTATCGCGCAAGGGTCTGACCGTTGAAATCAACAACACCGACGCCGAAGGCCGCCTGGTCCTGGCCGATGCACTGGCCCTGGCACAGGAGGAAAACCCCGACCTGATCGTTTCTATGGCGACACTGACCGGGGCTGCCCGGGTCGCCGTTGGTCCGGATCTGGCCCCCTATTATTGCGACGACACCGGGTTCGTCTCCGCCTTTGAGGCCAAAGCGGCGGCAACGGACGATCCGGTCTGGCGCATGCCGTTTCACGCGCCCTATGAGGCGATGATCGAACCCGGCATTGCCGATCTGGACAATGCGCCCAAAGGCGGGTTCGCAGGCTCGATCACAGCCGCCCTCTTTCTGCGCCGCTTCGTCGGCGACAGCACCTATGCGCATTTCGATATCTACGGCTGGAACCCCTCTGATGCGCCGGCCCGGACAAAAGGCGGTACCGGCCAGGGCATCCGGGCACTGCTCGACACGATCACCGGCCTCACCGGCACATGAGCGACCCGCGCACGACACCGGACGCAGGCCTTGTCACGCTGAATGAACCGGCGGCCGTCGCCGTGCCGGTGGTTGACCTCCTGCGCGCGCCCGGCGGGCCCCGCGACAGGCAGCTGACACTTGGGGCTGGTGTCACCATACTACACCGTGCGGGCGGCCATGTTCTGGTGCGCGCCACGGCCGACGGATACTGCGGCTACCTGCCCGACGCGGCCATTGGCCCCGCCACGACGCCCACCCACCAGGTGACCACACGGCTGGCCCACGCTTATGCGCGCCCGGATATCAAATCACCGGAAACCATGGTGCTGAGTTTCGGGTCCCGGCTGACCGCGCTCAGCGAAACCGCCGTTTTCATCGAAACATCACACGGGTTTGTGCCCCGCCAGCAGGTTCATCAAGCCGGTGTTCTGGCCAGCGATCCGGCCTGCGTTGCCGCGATCTTCGAGGGCACGCCCTATCTCTGGGGTGGAAACACCGGCAGTGGCATTGACTGTTCCGGCCTTGTGCAGGCCGCCTGCCTGTCCTGCGGCATTGACTGCCCCGGAGACAGCGACCAGCAGCAGGCACACCTGGGCACCCTCCTGCCAGAGGGCACGCCGCCGCAGCGCAATGATCTGTTGTTCTGGAAGGGGCATGTGGCGCTGGTCACGGATGATGCGACGCTGATCCATGCCAACGCCGGGCACATGCGGGTCCGGTTCGAGCCGACAGATGACGCAATTGCGCGGATCATGGCGCAGGACGGTGGCCCCGTGACCGCGCACAAACGGCTGCCCGTCCCGGCGTGAGCCCGGTTACTCGACCGCGCGGATCAGCTTGCGTTCCAGAACCCGCAGCACCGTGCGCAGGTCGTGGCCGCGGCGCATGATCTGACCGTCCATGCCCACCACCGCATACATGCCCTGTTTGTCGCGCAGACGCGGGCGCTTTTCGATCCGGTAAAGCGGGTTTTCCGCCGTGCGGCGGAACACCGAAAACACGGCCACTTCTTTCAGGCACGAAATACCATAGTCGCGCCATTCGCCTGCAGCGACAAAGCGGCCATACAGAGACAGAATGACCGACAGTTCGGTACGGTGAAACGCAACCTGTTGCGGCGGCAGATGATGAAGATTGCCCTGAGGCGGCACCTGATAATTCATACCCCAGACTTGCGCCCTTCGGCCTGCAAATCAAGCCCCGTACGAAAGGATATACAGGTCGCAGGTGATATGTTACCGATTGAGTAACAGGGAGTGAAATCGGAAACACATATGCCAGAGCAGATGACGCCTGAAGAGCGCGCCCGGGCCTGTGCCCGCCTGATGCTGGAAAAAGATGCGGCGAGCCGGGCGCTCGGCATGACGATAGATGATGTAGCCCCCGGCCGCGCGCGGCTGTCGATGCCCGTGACGGCGGATATGCTGAACGGCCATGGGATCTGTCATGGCGGGTTTATCTTTACGCTGGCTGATTCCGCCTTTGCCTTCGCCTGCAATTCCTACAACCAGGTCGCAGTGGCCCAGCAGAACCAGATCACCTATCTCGCGCCCGGCCAGGCCGGTGATGTGCTGACGGCCTCTGCGACCGAGGTCTCCCGCAGCGGCCGCTCGGGCGTCTATGACGTCACCGTCACCCGCCAGAGCAACGAAACGATTGCCGTGTTCCGCGGCCTGTCCCGCACCATTCGCGGCCAGCATTTTCCGGAAGAGGGGGAACCCGCATGAAAGACCTGACACCAGAGCGCAGTTCCCTCGACCCGATCGAGATTGCCAGCCGTGACGAAATCACCGCCCTGCAGACCGAACGGCTGAAATGGTCTCTCACGCATGCCTATGACCACGTGCCCCACTACCGCCAGAGCTTTGATGCGGCGGGTGTGCACCCGTCAGATCTCCGGGATCTGTCCGACCTTGCGCGCTTTCCCTTCACGCAAAAGGCCGATCTGCGCGCGAACTACCCCTTTGGCATGTTCGCCGTGCCCCGCAACCAAGTCGCGCGCATCCACGCCTCCTCCGGCACCACGGGCCAGCCGACCGTTGTGGGCTACACGCAGAACGACCTGGCAAACTGGGGCGCTGTGGTCGCCCGTTCTCTGCGCGCTTCCGGTCTGCGGCCCGGCGACCTTTTGCACAACGCCTATGGCTACGGGCTCTTTACCGGCGGGCTGGGCATCCACCTCGGTGCCGACGCCCTGGGCCTGACCACCGTGCCCGTCTCGGGCGGGATGACACAGCGGCAGGTCCGCCTGATCGAAGATTTCCGTCCCGACGGGATCACGGTCACGCCCTCCTATGCCCTGTCCGTGCTGGATGAATACAACGCCACGGGCCTCGACCCGCGGCAGTCCTCCATGCAGGTAGGGATCTTTGGTGCTGAACCATGGACCAACGCCATGCGGCGCGAGATCGAGGACGCCTTCGACATGCATGCCGTCGATATCTATGGCCTCTCCGAGGTCATGGGGCCGGGTGTCGCCAATGAATGCGTGGAAACCAAGGACGGCCTGCACATCTGGGAAGATCACTTCTATCCTGAAATCGTCGACCCTGTGACCGGCGCACCGGTGGCCGAAGGCGAACAGGGCGAGCTGGTCTTTACCTCGCTCACCAAAGAGGCCTTCCCGATCATCCGCTACCGCACCCGCGATCTCACACGCCTGCTGCCGGGCACGGCCCGCTCCATGCGCCGGATGGAAAAGGTCACAGGCCGGTCCGACGACATGATCATCCTGCGCGGCGTGAACGTCTTTCCAACCCAGATCGAAGAGGCGATCATGGCCACCCCCGGCCTCGCCCCGCATTTCCAGATCGAGCTCACGCGCCCCGACCGGATGGACCAGATGCGCATCCTCTGCGAAGCTCAGACTAGCGCCGATACCAGCGCCGCCCGCGCCTTGACAGACCGGATCAAACAATCCGTCGGCATATCAGTAGAGGTCAGCGTCGGCCCACCCGGCTCCGTGGCCCGGTCCCAGGGAAAAGCCGTGCGCATCGTCGATCTCAGAGACGGCACTTCATAATCTGCTCTGAGTGTCCGGTAAAGCTCAACGTCCGTGTATTGACCCTCTGACTGCGCTGACAGAATATTGCGGCGCGCGCGAAATCATCATCTGGAACGGGTTCTATGGCAAAACAATTAGATCGTATCGAAGAACTGCGCCGGTACATCGACATCAGCGAAACTGGCATAGAAATCGCGCCCTATTGTACGCCGATCGCCGCCAGACGGGACGGCTTCAGAACCGTAAACATGGACGTTTTCGACACGGACGCGATTCTGGCGCGCGCATCCGGTGACAAATTCGTCGGCCCTTCCGAGCTTGAGCGGATCGAGGAGATCGACATTGTCGGGGATGCAAGCGAACTTGCCGCGCTGACCCGGGAACTGCGGACAAAACATAAGATCGGCTACATCGTATCATCTCACAACTTTGAACATCTGCCCAATCCTCTGAAATTCCTCAAAGACTGTTCCGAAGTTCTCAAGGATGGTGGTGTTCTCAGCATGGCTGTTCCGGATTACCGCACGTGTTTTGATCATTTCCGGTTTCCCACGAGACTGTCTGACTGGCTGGATGCGTATCACCGCCCGACACCTTTGCCTCTGTCGTCACGCATTTTCGAAACGCGCTGTGTTTACGCGGAATACTCTGATTTTGACGGCAAACACCTAGCGTACAATATGAACCGAGTACGGCCAGAGAAATTTGAACCCACGACCGATCTGAAAGAACAATATAGCGCCTATCTGGAACGCCTCGATGGATCTTTCGAGTACGTTGATTCCCATTTCAGTGCGATGTTTGGCGAAACCTTCGAGTTGATGGTGCGTGACCTGATCTATCTCGGGGAACTGGATCTCGAAGTGCTGGAGGTCTCCTGCACAATCGGACATGAATTCTTTGTCCATCTTCGCAAAGGCCGCACCACTAAAGAACCGGACAATGTCTTCTTTGAACGTCGCAGGGCTCTGTTGCAAGGTATACAGGCCGGACTGGGAACCGGCGCATTTCCTACTGTCCGGGCCAGACAGTTTCTGAGTCTGTCAGGTTTTTCCCTGAGCAAAATGATAGAACCGCGGTCCGTGCTGTGGAGGATCCTGGGTGTGGAAAACTATGCCCGGCTGCGGAAAATGAACGCAAGGCGGCGCGCGCGACGGCGCCGCGTAAACTGACACCACCGGGCAATTGCAGCACCACAGGTTTTTGTGTATGCACAGACCACGGTCGGCAGACACCGAGGCGTCGCTGCTCCACCCCGGAGCGCTAAACCTGCCATATCATCGAAAACGGCATCGCATCTGACAAGGGCACCGTTTCGTTAAGACAGCGACCGGCGAACCAGCATTCTGCCCGAAACGGATGAATGATGACCAAAACACCGATACCGCTGCGCGCGGATGACATGACCCATTTTGCGCGCGCCCTCGCCCGCCAGCTGGGGGATACCAGCCCCTCTCACCTGACCCTGATGAACATGCTTGCCCGTGCCGCCGGGTTCCAGAACCTGCAGCACATGCGCGGGGCCACGGCGGCTGCAAAACGTCTGGACCGGCCGGACGATACCCACCCGGCGGATGCGCGCCTTGTGGAACGGGCCCTGCACCAGTTTGACGCCGGTGGCCGGCTGATCCGCTGGCCCTCCCGGCGCGCGGTACAGACCCTTGCGCTCTGGGCGCTGTGGGCGGCGCTGCCCCCGGGCATCTGCCTTCGCGAGCATGACGTGAACGACATCCTGCGCCGCGAGCATTGCTTTGACGACCCGGCAACCCTGCGCCGCACGATGATCGCCAGTGGCCTGATGACCCGGAAAAAGGACGGCACCGATTACCAGCGGCTGGAACAGAAACCGCCTGCCGAGGCCACCGCCCTTATCCGCGCCCTGACCGCGCGCCGCCGTGCCCGCCCGGCAGAGGGTCAGGGAGCCGGACATGCATAAAGGATCCTGCCTCTGCGGTGCCGTCCGCATCACCGTCACCGGCGAGCTGCCGCGCCCGACCGCCTGTCACTGCACCGCCTGCCGCAAACAGACCGGTCATTTTGAGGCCTCCATCGACATCCCGCGCAGTGCACTCAGCATCACGGGCGGGGATCACGTGGCCTGGTATCATTCGTCTGAAAAAGTCCGCCGGGGCTTCTGCCGCACCTGCGGCTCGACACTGTTCTGGGACCCGCTGCACCACGACTGGACCGCCGTCGCCATGGGCGCCTTCGACGGTCCCACGGGCACCTCACTGGAACGGCACATCTTTGTGGACGACAAGGGCGACTACTACGACATCGCGGATGGCCTGCCCCGGAACCGCAGGTGACCTATGGTATGACGGGCTAAAGTCGCCGTTTACGCGATTCACTGAAAGGACCGGGATCAAGCCGAAGGTGCCGGTCCAACATGGGGCCTGTCCCGGCGGGCCTGATCTGGCCCGGCTTCTTTGCTGCGATGGGGTGCGGACAAAGCAGGTTTTCTGCCTCCGGCCTTTGATCTGACATACACCGCGCAGATCAAAGCGGCCGCGCGACAGGCACTGTCGTGCCGCGCCGTTCCGCCCCCACGGGGCGGCGCGATTGCGCCACCCCCAGGAACGGCGCTTCAGCCGAACGGTCGGATGTCTCTGGTATCAGGGCAGAGGATGTGGGATCTTCGCCCTTCGCTGGCGCAATGCCTGATGCCGTCCCCGGATCAGACAGCCGTCTTTGATCTCAACTGTCATAGTTCATCGAATACGACGTTCAGAAATAAAATCAGTTGCTTTGCGAACGCAGCATCTTTGCGAACCTGACGCCACGATCACCTGTTCCTGGGATGACGGTACGAAGTTTCCACGCCAATCGGCACCAGGACAGGCCAGTAAAGATAAGTACCAATGTTGACGAATACGGCCCAGGGATAGTCAAAGCGGGGACCAACTATGAAAACCCCAACGCACGCGATCGGAAGCCAGCAAATAAGAAAAACCAGAACGCCTCTCGAAAAATCTGACCACGGGACTTTTTCATTTTCTGTCTCCGCTTATGGGTTTCTCTGATTTCAATAGCGCATGTTCTTTTGCAGCTTTTCGAAAAATCATGCGAGAATGAGATAAGTCGGATCCGACCCTATCCGCGCTGGCGGGTTTGACAAGGGTCATGCCTGTTGCCTCGGCGCCGACTGTGCCACAAGTCTCAGTCGTTAAATTTTGCCAAAAAATTGTTAACGCCACACTCAGACCCGCCCGGAGTCCCAGCAGCCTCCAAACCCTCTGGCTTTCAGGATGTGGCCAAAGTGTGCTCGCCCTGTCCGCTTAAGAGTTCTGCAGCGATTTCCGTCCTGCGCCCGCCTGCCACATACCCCCGCCAATTGGTTAACATCCGTCCCCGTACGGTTTGTTAACCAGGCTCTGATCGGTGTGATCCACCGACGGAATACCGACAAAATACCGACGTTATACCGACGTGGCATTTCCCTTGTTTTTATGGGTTAACCCGCGCATGCGGCCCCGGGGCCCCACCCGGCACCGTGCGCTGCGTTTACGCAAATGCGCCGTGACAGAACCAGCCTGACGACATCGTTCCCCCGTGTCCGTAAAAGAGCCACAGCCGCTGGCCGTCCTCGGTATCGGTGACCCAGTAGTCGCGCACGCCCGTGCGCCAGTCTGGGTCATCCAGCCACCATTCCGGGGCCAGCCGTTCCGGGCCTGTCGCCCGCCGTCGCCGGAGCGTCTGCCCCCGCCAGCGGAACGTCTGTGGTACCTGCGGAGTATCCGGCGCCCCCACCGGTTCCGGCCGCCACATCAGCAGCGGGCGCGGCGTCGGCGGGCGGCGCCATTCCCCCTCATGCGGGGCCGACCAGGCCGCGGCCATGACCTTGCTTGTTTTTTCCGGAATATGGCTTTCCGCCGGGTGCAGGCGTGCCACCGCATCCAGCCCCACACGCGCGCCGATCCGGCCAATCAGGTCATCCATCGCGGTGTTGCTGGCCAGCCGCCGGTTGACCGCCTGACCTGCATCCAGATGCCCCACAGCCCGGCGGGTGTGCAGCGGCTCTGACTGCACCGCTTCCAGCCGCAGCATGTCGATGCCAAAGCCTGCGTCGATGTCCTCCAGCTTCATGGCCAGCAGCGGGCGGATGCGCTCCGGGTCATGGGTTGGCCGCGCAAGGCCCGCCTCCGCTGACTGAATGTCATGATCGCTGCGGAATGCCTGCAGACGCACCCGGCGCGCGCCCCGCCCCCTGTCCCGTAACTGTTTGCAAAGACACGGTAAAAGGCGGTCGATGCCGGCCAGAATATCTGCTTCAAGCCCAATAGGTTCCGGCAGCGTCAGGCGCACCGCGAAATGATCCGGCGGCTTTGCCGGAGAGACCGGTTCGGGTGCGGACCCCATCGCCTGGTCCATCCGCATCACAAGCCCACGTCCGAAGCGGCGCGCCAGGGACGCACGCGGCTGGCCCAGCAGGTCTCCCACACGGCGCAGGCCCAGCCGGGCAAGCTGTTCTGCGACACCCTCTTCAAGGCGCAGCGCTGCAACCGGGAGCGGGCTGAGCGCCGAATAGTTCTGCCCGGGGGCAGCAATCGGATGCACCTGGTCCTGCCCGCCCGGGGTATGCACAGGTGCAGCGCCCCCCTTTGTCCAGTGCCGCCGTTTGCCCGCGCGGGACCGGGTTGCCCGCGCTTCCTGGTCGATTGCATCACCGGATCTGTGCGACCCGGCGGTCCGGCCGGCAAAGCGCGCCAGCGCCCATGCGGCACCGCGTGTATCCGCAAGCCCCATGCGCACAGCAAGACCCAAATCACTGCAGTCCTGACGTACAACGCTCAGCAAAGACGCCTCACCTCCGAAAAGATGTGCACATCCGGTCAGATCCACCACCAGCGCGTCGTCACCTTCGGTGGCCACCCAGGGACTGAACTTGCCGGCCCAGCGCTGCAGAACGGTCAGAAAAGCCGCCTCGGCCTGGTCGTTACGGGCCCGTGTCACCAGCCCGTCGCACATGGCATGCGCATCCCGGACGGGCTGTCCCGGCCTGATCCCCCTGACGGCGGCAGAAGCATTCACAGAAGTCACAAGCTGCGCATTACTGACCTCCTGCACCACAGCAAGAGGTATATCCTGCAGCTGCGGATCCAGCCGCATCAGCCGGTCAGCCCCCAGTCGCGGGAACCATAAAGACAGAATTCGCCGATCAGTCATTGTGGCAGCAAGGACCCCGGAATCACCTTATTGTTCATATTTTGTTCTTAATATATCTATCCCTCAGATCAGGCCCTGTCGAGTCTGCGGATCAGGTTCCGTAACGCGCCAGAAACGTCTCGACTGCCGCCGCCACAACACGGTCAATCTCGTCCGCGGACACCGTCCGGATCACACCGAAAATCAACCGTGGCCAGACATCGGCTTTGCACAGCTCTCCAAACTGATCGGCTGCAAGGATACAGTCATCAATCCGCAGCTCCCCACGGGCCTGCGCCCGTTCAAAATACGCGGCCATCTCTGCACGGAACACCGCAGGTCCGGAATCGTAGAACCGTTGCCCAAGCTCCGGGAACCTGTCGGATTCCGCCACACAGATCCGGAAAATCTGTTGACCGAACCGCGATGTAATGAACGTCAGAAAATGCCGCCCGGTCTGGGTCAGAACGTCCTGTGGCTCACCATCCATATTGATGCGGTCCAGCGCATTCCGGGACTGGCGCTGGCACTCACTGCGCGCAACTTCCAGAAAGAGCAGTCTCTTGTCCGGGAAATAGCTGTAGAGCGTGGCCTTGGAAACGCTGGCCACCCGCGCAATTTCATCAACGCTCGCGCCCTCAAAACCATCCGCCATAAAGACCTGACGCGCGCCTTCCAGCACCTGGTCAAACTTCCGGCCCTTGCGGATGAGTTCTGCTGTTTCGGTCATTCTGCCTCCGGAATTGCCAGTCCACAATATAAACCGATCGGTTCATATCCAAGAGGAAAGCGGAAAAATACCTGAATTGTTCATTGAACATGGAACCGAATAACCTTAGAATCATTCTAAAGTATCCGGAGATCTCTATGCGTTTCTCGTTGTCCCGAAAACGGTTTTCCGACCTTACAGAACAGGAAATCCTGGCACTCGCGATCTCTTCGGAAGAAGACGACGCCCGCATTTACCGCGGTTATGCAGAGACTCTGCGTGCGGATTTCCCGGGCAGCGCAAAGGTCTTTGAGGGCATGGCTGCCGAAGAAGACCAGCACCGCCAGCGTCTGATTGACCTGCATACGGAGCGCTTTGGCACTGTCATCCCACTGATCCGTCGTGAGCATGTCGCGGGCTACTACAACCGGCGTCCGGTCTGGCTGGTTGAAAACCTCGGTCTGGAGCGCATCCGCACCGAAGCGGAAGCGATGGAGCGGGACGCAGAACAGTTCTACCTGCGGGCCGCCGCCAATACGACCGATGCCGCGACCCGCAAACTGCTGGGCGATCTCGCCGCCGCAGAGGCCGGTCATCAGACCACAGCAGAGGAGCTCGAGGAACAGCATCTGAGCGACGACGCCCGTGATCGCGAGGAAAACGCCGCTAAAAGACAGTTCATCCTGACCTGGGTACAACCGGGCCTCGCGGGATTGATGGACGGATCGGTGTCGACCCTCGCACCGATATTTGCCACCGCTTTCGCCACGCAGGACACCTGGACGACCTTTCTGGTTGGTCTGGCGGCTTCGGTGGGCGCCGGCATTTCCATGGGCTTTACCGAAGCCGCCTCTGACGATGGTCAGCTGTCGGGCCGCGGCTCTCCGGTGAAACGGGGGTTGCCTCCGGCGTCATGACGACTGTGGGCGGGCTGGGCCACGCGCTGCCTTACCTGATTACCGATTTCTGGACGGCGACTGTCATCGCTATCATCGTGGTGTTCGTAGAACTCTGGGCGATTGCATGGATCCAGAACCGGTTTATGGAAACGCCCTTCTTCCGTGCTGCATTTCAGGTCGTCATCGGCGGTGCACTGGTCTTTGCAGCGGGTGTTCTGATCGGGTCGGGTTGATATCACCCCCCGTTCCGGGCAGACCGGGAACATGATCGACATTTTCCTCAAGACCCTGCCCTTTTTCGCGCTGATCGGGCTGGGATACTGGGCGGGCTACACCCGTTTTTTCACGGCAGAAGCCACCGCCTATCTGACGAAATTCGTTTTCTACTTTGCGCTGTCAGCGATGATCTTCCGGTTCACATCGAATCTGGAACTGTCCGATGTCTGGGATACGAACCTTGTACTGGGTTATCTGGCGGGCACGGTTGCCGTTTACCTGATCGCAACAGCCGTCGCCGTGATGCGGGGACAGAGCATGGAGGTATCTGCCGTTGAGGCCCAATGCGCCGTCATTGGCAATGTCGGGTTTCTGGGCATTCCGATGCTCACTCTGCTGCTGGGTGAAGCGGCCATCGGACCGGTCGTGATGACCGTCAGCATTGACCTGATCGTGTTCTCCGGCCTGATCGTTATCCTGATCACCCTGTCGCGCGAAGGGCGTCTGAGCCTGCGGACCTTCCGCACGGTCGGGCTGGGACTGGTCCGCAACCCGATGATCGTTTCTGTCATTGCCGGGCTTACCTGGGCTGCGCTGGAACTGCCCATACCGGCCCCGATGAACGATTTTCTGACAATCCTCGGAGCCGCAGCCACGCCGGGCGCGCTGTTTGCTATTGGTGCCTCGCTTGCGGGCAAATCCGCTGAACGCCTGCAGACCGCTCTGTGGCTGACGTTCTGCAAACTGGGGTTGCATCCGGTCATGGTTGCCGTTGGCGTTTTGTGGCTGTTTCCGGTTGATCGCTACACCGCCACGGTGGTCATATCGGCCGCAGCACTGCCGGTGGCCGGGAACGTTTACATCCTGGCACAGCACTACGGCGTGGCGCCACAGCGGGTCTCCACCGCGATACTTGTTTCAACCATCATCAGCATCGTGACCGTCAGCGCGGTGATCGCGTGGTTCACAGCCGCCTGAGCAACGGGGCTTGCCGCAGGGCCGCTGAGGCATTAGCCACGGATGAGACATGCGATCAGGGAGAGCCACTATGAAAACCATCTCGGAAAATGCCTGCTTTGGCGGCACCCAGGGCGTCTACAGCCATGCGTCCGAAAGCTGCGCCTGCGAGATGACCTTTGCGCTTTTCCTGCCCGCCGAAGCAAAGGACGGCCCCGTCCCGCTGCTGTGGTTTCTGTCCGGGCTGACCTGCACACACGAAAACGCCATGACCAAAGCCGGGGCTCAGGCCTGGGCTGCGGAACAGGGGATCGCGCTGATATTCCCGGACACCTCCCCGCGCGGCGATGATGTTGCCAATGACGATGCCTATGATCTCGGCCAGGGGGCCGGATTTTATGTGAACGCCACCGAAACGCCCTGGGCTCCGCATTTCCGCATGTGGGATTACATCACCGAAGAGCTGCCCGCGCTGTTGGGATCAGAATTTGCGCTCGATATGGAGCGCCAGGCCATCACCGGGCATTCGATGGGCGGACACGGCGCGCTGACCATGGCGATGTCGCTGCCCGGACGCTTCCGCTCCGTCTCTGCTTTTGCGCCGATTTCCAATCCGACAGCCAGTGACTGGGGCCGCAAACAGTTCACCGCCTATCTCGGCGCCGATGAGGCGTCCTGGGCCGCCCATGATGCAACGGTTCTGATGCGCGAAAAAGGCTTCGACGGGCCCATGCTGATCGACACCGGTACCAGTGATCAGTTCATTGACCTGCTGAAACCCGAGGCCTTCGCAGAGGCCGTGAACACGCGGCGGCAACAGGCCACCCTGCGGCTGCAGCCCGGCTACGATCACAGCTACTTTTTCATTTCGACCTTCATGGAAGAACACGTCGCCTTTCACGCAGACGCACTCTGGGCATGACTGCGCTCTACATTGATGCGGATGCCTGTCCGGTCAAAGCGGAAGCGGAGAAAGTCGCCACCCGTCACGGCGTAAAGATGTACGTGGTCTCCAATGGCGGGCTGCGCATGTCGCAGAACCCGCTTGTCGAGACGGTCATTGTGCCTGACGGCCCGGATGTCGCGGATATGTGGATCGCAGAACGCTGCGGGCCGGGTGACGTGGTTGTCACCGGTGATATTCCGCTGGCCGCGAGATGCGTTGAAGCGGGTGCCCAGGTCCTCAAACACAATGGCGAGGCGCTGACCCAGGCCAACATCGGGAACGTTCTGGCGACGCGCGATCTGATGGCCGACCTGCGGGCTGCAGACCCGTTCCGGCAGGGCGGCGGCAAGGGTTTCACCAAATCGGACAGGAGCCGGTTTCTGAATGCGCTTGAGCAGAGCTTGCGCAAAGCCCGGACGCTGCGTTAGCTGTTGCAGAAAAGGAGAGCGGATATGAGCAGTCCAAAGCCGGAAGCCGTCATTTTTGACATCGGGAACGTTCTGATCGAATGGCAGCCCGAGCGGTTTTACGACGCCACGATCGGCGAGGACCGCCGCCGCGCGATGTTTGACGCGGTGGATCTGCACGGCATGAACGAACTGGTCGATCTTGGGCATCCGTTCACAGAAACCATCTATGCGGCCGCAGACAAAAACCCTGACTGGCGCAACGAGATCCGCATGTGGCATGACCGCTGGATTGAGCTCGCCACGCCGGTCATCGACCATTCCGTACGCCTGATGAAAGCGCTGCAGAACAAGGGCGTTCCTGTCTTTTCGCTGACGAATTTTGGTGTGGAAAGCTATGATTATGCTGCGACGCACTATCCTTTTCTGCGCGACTTTGACCGCGATTTCATCTCCGGGCACATGCGCATGACCAAACCCGATCCGGCGATCTACACCAGCGTCGAGGCAACGTCGGGCCTGTCCGGCAACGCGCTGCTGTTTGCAGATGACCGGACCGACAATATCGCCGCGGCACAGCAGTTTGGCTGGCAGACACATCTGTTCGAAGGGCCACAGGGCTGGGCAGACCGCCTTGTTGCCGCGGGTCTTCTGACAGATGCCGAAGCCGCATGACACCGCCGTTCATTTCCTTTGATCAGGGGGATGCCCTGCTCGACTGGATCGGCCTGACCGACGCGCTGGCCGCTGGTCACCGGATGCCACGCGCAGAGATAGCGGATACGTTTCTGTATCGCGGAGACGACACACTGCTGAACCGGGCGGCATGGATTGACGGGCTCGGTCTTGCGGTGAAATCCGCGACTGTGTTTCCCGGCAATGATGGCACAGACGTCTCGACCATCAACGGCGGCGTCACGCTTTATGCGGATGCGACCGGTGTGCTTGACGCGGTGATCGACTTTCACCTGGTCACAAAGTGGAAAACCGCCGGTGACAGCCTGCTGGCCGCACGGCGTCTGGCGCGGCCTGACAGCAAAAAATCCTCATCCTCGGCGCGGGCACACAGGCAAGAGGCCTGCATGCCGCCTATGCCGCGGCCTTTCCCGACGCCGGGTTCACGATCTGGAACCGCACCCGCAGCAGGGCGGAAGCGCTTGCCGCAGACCTCGGGAATGTTGCGGTCGCAGAGGACCTTGAGACGGCCGTTTCAGCCGCCGACATCGTGACCAGCGCCACAATGACCACGGAGCCGGTGCTGCGCGGCGACTGGCTGCAGCCTGGTCAGCACATCGATCTGATCGGCGCTTATCGCCCGGACATGCGCGAAACGGATGATACCGCACTGCGCCGCGCGCGCGTCTTTGTCGACAGCCTTGAGACGACGGTGGGGCACATCGGCGAGCTGAAGATACCCATTGAAGCGGGCACATTCGCAGCGGCGGATATTGTCAGCGATTACTACACGCCCGAAAAATTCAGACGCGGCTCCGACGACGAAATCACGCTCTTCAAAAACGGCGGTGGCGCTCATCTGGACCTCATGACCAGCCGCTACATTCTCGACCAGTGGAGGGCGCACCAATGATGTGGGCATATCTGATCCTGGCCGCCGTGATCGCCACACCGCTGATCATCGAGGCCACGCGCAAAAAGATGACTGACGCCGCGCGCCAAGAGGCACCCGGACAGTTCGCACAGCTGTCCGACGGCGTGACACACTACCGGTGGTGGGGCCCCGAAAGCGGGCCTGTCGCTGTCTGTATTCACGGGCTGACCACACCCTCTTTTGTCTACGAAGGCATCGCAAAGGGGCTGAGCCAGATCGGTTTCAGGGTCCTGACCTATGATCTTTACGGCCGGGGTTATTCCGACCGGCCCAAAGGAACACAGGACGTCGCCTTCTTCCGCAGACAGCTGAGTGAACTGTTGGACCATGAACGTATCGACGACGATATCACTGTTGTAGGTTATTCGATGGGTGGTTCAATAGCAGCAGCCTTTGCTGCCGCAGAGGCCGTCGCGATCCGGCAGGTTGTGTTGCTGGCACCCGCCGGAATGACGGATCTGTCGGGTAACCTGTTCCGCCGGATGATGACCTGGCCGGTGATCGGCACCTGGCTGGCGCTTGAATTCTACCCGAACATTCTGCGCAAGGGCATCGCCGCCGAACGAAAGCTTCCCGGGGCAAGCCAACGCATCGCCGATCTGCAGGAGGCAGAACTGAACTGGCGCGGTTTTGTGACGGCCGTTGCAGCCAGCCTGCGCGGCATTCTGCGCGAGGATCTGCGTCCCGCGCATGAAACCCTGCAGACCGAAGGTGTTCCGGTGATGGCCATCTGGGGCCGGCAGGATGATGTCATTCCCATTACGGCAGCCGACCGTCTGGTGGAATGGAACCCTACGGTGCAGACGGTGATCTTTGATGATGCGGGACACGGGCTCACCTATACCCACGTCACCACGGTGCTGGACCACATCCACGAATTTACCCACCAGAGCGGTTAGGCTGTTCTGAGCCCTTCAAGGCGACGTTCCCGGATCGGCAGGTGGATGATGGCGCTGAAGGCACCGACACCGACGCCGATCCACCAGACCAGCGTATAGTCGCCGTATATGTCGTACATCCGGCCGCCCAGCCAGACGCCCAGAAAACTGCCCAGCTGGTGGCTGAGAAAGACTATTCCATAGAGCGTGCCCATGTAGCGCAGGCCATAGATATGCGCAACCAGACCCGAGGTCAGCGGAATAGTGGCCAGCCAGAGCGACCCCATCGCAATCGAGAAAAGGATCACGGATTCCGGTGTAATCGGGAACATGATGAACAGGGCGGCAACGACCGTCCGGCCGGTATAGATGCCCGCAAGCAGGTACTTTTTGGAATACCGTTTGCCCAGCCAGCCGGCCATCAGCGTACCGCCGATATTGGCAAATCCGATCAGCGATATCGCCACAGCGCCCAGTGCGGAGGTTGTGCTGATCCCCATGTTGTCCAGCATACCGCCCAGCATGATGGGGCCGCACAGCTCTGTCACGAAGGCCGGGAAGTGCGCTGTGATAAAGGCAATCTGATAGCCGCAGGAAAAAAGCCCAGCCAGATCAGCGTGTACGACGGGTCGCGGAACGCCTTGACCAGAATTTCACCGAGGCTTTCGTCGAGTTCTGATTTGCTGGCCATCGCGGGGGCGCGCATCAGCGGCAGGGTCAGCAGCACCGCCAGGATTGCCGCAGCAAACAGGACAAAGACGCTCTGCCAGGACATCACCGACAGCAGCCATTCTGCAACCGGCGGTCCGAATATTTGCCCGCCGCTGCCTGCCGCGGAAACGATTGCCAGCGACATAGAGCGGTTCTCGTCAGATGCCGCACGTCCAACAACGGCCAGGATCACGCCAAAGCCCGTGCCCGCGATGCCAAAGCCAAGCAGCCAGGCGTAGAGCTGATGCTCCAGCGGTGAGACCGAATTTGCCGTCAAAACGAGCCCAAGCGCATAGACCACGGCCCCCAGAATAATTGCTTTCCGGTCACCGATTTTTTCGGCCAGCGCCCCGAATAATGGCTGACCGACGCCCCAGGCGAGGTTCTGGATCGCAATCGCCAGAGAGAATTCAGCGCGCAGCCACCCAAATTCGTCTGCAATCGGAATCTGGAATACGCCAAACGTCGACCGGATCGCAAAACTCATCAAGATGATGACGATGCCGACAATCAGAACCGGGGTAAAAAGGGGCGCACGCGCGGACATATGTTTTCTCCTGCTCAGGGCGACCGTAGCCAAAGCAACTGCGGGGTCAATTCAGGAGTTTTTACGCATCCATCACAAACCGTTATGCGGCCTGCCTCTTTTCCCGGCGCGGCGCGCAGGATATGCCGGAGATATGGATACCCTGCTCGACATTTACACGCGCATGACAGACGACGGTTCGCTGCAGCCGGATCCGGCACAGATCGCCGTGCTGCCCGAGTTCGAACGGATCCGGACAGCACTCGCAGCCCCGGTGAAAAAAGGTTTCTTCCGCAAGGCACCGGAGCCGCCAAAGGGGCTCTACCTCTGGGGCGGTGTGGGTCGCGGAAAATCCATGCTGATGGATTTCTTTGTGGATCATCTGGGCGACGTGCCTGCGCGCCGCGTGCATTTCCACGCTTTCATGCAGGAAATCCATGCCGCCATGCACGAGGCCCGGAAAACGGGTGTCGAGGATGCCATTGCACCGGTAGCCGCAGAAGTTTCTGCATCGGTGCGTCTGCTTGCCTTTGACGAAATGCAGATCACGGACATCACCGACGCCATGATCGTGGGACGCCTCTTCGAAGCGCTGTTTGCGGCCGGCGTGGTTGTTGTGACAACCTCGAACCGCATTCCCGATGACCTGTACAAGGACGGCCTGAACCGGGACCTCTTTTTGCCCTTTATTGCCCTGATCGGCGAGAAAATGGTGATCCACGAACTGGTCAGTCCGACAGACTACCGCCAGGACAGGCTGGGCGGGCAGCAGGTCTATTTCACACCGGTCAACAGTGAGAGCCGCGCCGCCATGAACGCCGTGTGGGAAGACCTGACCGGCGGACCCGCGGCACCGCTGATCCTGCGCGTCAAAGGGCGTGAGGTGGAAATACCCGGCTTTCGCAACGGTGTGGCCCGCGCCCGGTTTCACGATTTGTGTGGACGGCATCTTGGCCCCGCGGACTATCTCGCGCTGGCTGATGCCATCCGGGTTCTGGTGCTGGATGATATCCCGACGCTGTCGCGCAACAATTTCAACGAAGCAAAGCGTTTCGTTACGCTGATCGATGCCCTGTATGAGGCGCGCGTACGACTGATCTGCTCGGCGGCGGCAAAACCCGAAATGCTCTATGTCGAGGGCGAGGGAACCTTCGAATTTGAACGCACGGCATCGCGTCTGCGGGAAATGCAGTCCGAAGGCTGGGGTCGCTAACCGCGCGCGTCATCCAGAAACGCGGCCAGCAGACGCGTTGTGTCCGGCTGACCATCAGGCATCAGAAGTGATTCCGGCAGGGTAAAGGCACCGTCCCGGTACCCCCCGGCTACAGCCGCATGGATGTATGCGTCACTCTGCCGGGCCGCGAGCATGCGCACCAGAAGAGTATGCAGACGGTCGTCCGCAGCAGCGACATGGCCAAAGCTCGAAAGTACATTGCGCACGCGGGTGTTCAGATCATGTGCCCCGGCATCCCTGTCCGTCAGCCGCAGAGGGCGCGACATCCGGTGGCTCACCGGTGACAGTTGTGGCGCGGCAAGCGCAGGCGGCGCTTCAATTGTCAGGAGCGATACATCCGCGCGCGTCACAGCCGCCCCACCCTGCGCATCCGGCAGAGCGATCACGCCTGCGCCTGCGACCAGTGTCAGACCGGCAGCCAGCGCCAGCCCGGCAAACCAGCGCCGCCGCGATACAGCAGGCCGAAACGACCCGCGCGAAAAACCGCGCGCCGACCGAAATGTCCGGCTTTCAGACCACATGAATGGTACCCCCCACAGGCACATTTCCCGCCCTGCGAGAAATGCCGCAGACCCAGGCGAGCAAGATATAGACGCCTGATCTCGCACAGGGTCAATATCGCCATGCGGGAACTACATTTTGTGGCTAAAAGGACTCACTCAGCCGTTGTCGCGCAGGACATTTCCGGCCAGATAGAGGGACCCGCAGATCAGTATTCGCGCATGTGGTGTATGTGCTGTAATTTGCTCTACAGCTGCGTGCACATCAGCTGCCACACCGGCCGTCAGACCCGCCGCCTGTGCCGCATCGGCCGTGGTTTCCGCGGGCAGCGTGTTCGCCTCGCCCGGGATCGATACGGCCACCAGCCCGTCGGCGGCGCGCGCAACCGGGCGCATATACCCGCCGATATCCTTTGTGTTGAGCATGCCGCAGATGAGCCACGTGGGGCGCTCCGGCAGTGTTCCCAGATGCTCTGCCAACGCCTCGCCAGCCGCGGGGTTATGTCCACCATCCAGCCAGAGCTCCGCAGCCCCGGCAGCCTCGATCAGCGGCCCGTGTCTGAGTCGCTGCAACCGCGCGGGCCAGGTGGCTTTCGTCACCGCAGCCTCGCAGGCAGCAGCCGGTATCTCAAGGTGCCTGAGAACGGCGAGTGCAGCACCCGCATTCATGATCTGATGTGCGCCAGTGCAGAACCGGCAGCGGCAGATCAAGCAAACCACTTTCATCCTGGAAAACCATCCCGTCGCGTTCGGGGGCCGCATGCCAGTGCTGACCGTAAGCCAGAAGCGGCGCACCCAGCCGGTTCGCAGTCGCCTCAATCACATCCATGCCGTCGTCGGCCTGGCGTGAGACAACACAGGGCACACCCCGTTTGATGATGCCCGCCTTTTCACCGGCAATCTGACCGACCGTGTCCCCCAGAAACTGCTGATGATCCAGAGACACCGGTGTGATCACCGTCATCACCGGTTTGTCCACAACGTTTGTCGCGTCCAGCCTGCCGCCGAGGCCAACCTCCAGCAGGGTGTAGTTCGCAGGCTTCCGCGCAAACGCGAGGATCGCCGCACAGGTTGTGATCTCGAAATAAGTAATGTCGGCGCCACCGTTCGCCGCATAGCATTCATCCAGAACTGCTGTCAGATCCTCTTCGGGGATCAGATCTCCGGCAACGCGGATACGTTCATGGAACCGGGCAAGATGCGGGCTTGTGTAGGCGTGGACCCGATGCCCCGCAGCCTCAAGCCCCGCACGGATCATGGCCTGGGTGGATCCTTTGCCATTGGTCCCGGCAAGGTGAATGACCGGGGGCAGATCGTTTTGCGGATTTCCAAGCGCATCAAGCAGTCGCCAGACACGGTCCAGCGTCAGATCAATCACTTTGGGATGCAGCGCCATCATCCTCTCAAGGATGACATCCGATGTCAGCGCGGTCATTTCTTTGGCGGGTCCTGCGGCTCTGCTTCAGCCTCCGCAATAACTGCTTCTGCGGCTTCGGCAGCGGCTTCCTGATCCGGATCAGGCGCCGGCAGATCACCCCGGACAGGGGGCGGCATGCCCAGCAGCATGCGGGTGATGGTGATCAGCTCTTCACGCATCTTTCCGCGGTGCGTGACCCGGTCCAGCATGCCATGATCCAGCAGATATTCCGCGCGCTGGAACCCTTCGGGCAGTTTTTCACGGATCGTCTGTTCGATCACCCGTGGCCCGGCGAAACAGATCAGGGCATTGGGTTCGGCAATATGCACATCACCCAGCATCGCATAGCTGGCCGTCACGCCGCCGGTCGTCGGATGGGTCAGCACGACGATGTACGGCAGACCGGCTTCCTTGAGCATCTGCACCGCCACTGTGGTGCGCGGCATCTGCATCAGGGACAGAATGCCCTCCTGCATGCGGGCACCACCTGCCGCGGAAAACAGGATCAGCGGACGTTTGAGCTTCACCGCTTCTTCGGCTGCGGCAATGATCGCATTGCCGACATACATGCCCATCGATCCGGCCATGAAGGAAAAGTCCTGCGCGGCAGCGACAATCGGCGTCCGGCCGATTTCACCACGCGCAACCAGCATCGCCTCTTTCTCAGAAGTCTGCTTCTGTGCGGCCTTCAGCCGGTCCGGGTAACGTTTCTGGTCACGGAAACTCAGCGGGTCGGCAACGGGTGCTGTGACCTCAACCTCCGTAAAGACCCCGCCGTCAAAAAGCGCGGTAAACCGGTCACGCGCTGTGATGTGCATGTGGTGATCACAGTTGGAACAGACGTTCAGATTGTCTGCCACTTCGCGGTGAAACAGCATCGTTCCGCACTCAGGGCACTTGGTCCACAGATTGTCCGGCGTTTCGCGGCGCGAGAAGATCGAATTGATCCTCGGCCGGACATAGTTCGTGATCCAGTTCATACGGCCACCCCTGTTACTCTCAGACCCCTAAATAAGACCGCGCCGCAGAAAGTGCAATCAGCGGCGAAGCGCAAGGCGTGCGCCGAGCCAGCTGATAAACATCAGGGCAAAATCCACCGGCAGCCATGCCCGCAGCGTATCGGAATCCTCCATCGAAAAGGGTGTCACGTAAAGCGACAGACCCGACAGAGTGTCCGGCAGCGAAATCAGCAGAAGTGCTGCAAAGTTGTTGATAAAATGCACCGCAATCGCCGGACCCAGAGTGCCCGAGCGTGCGGTGAGATCCGCCATAAGCACGCCGAACATCACCGCCCAAAGCGCAATCAGCGTCGCATTAGGCCCCGCTTCGAGCGGCATGTAGTGCCCCAGACCAAACAACAGCGCAGGCACCAGAAGCCAGATGGCCCGTGCGCGGAACCGGGCAGCCAGCTGTTGCTGGATATAGCCGCGAAAGAGGATTTCCTCGGCGCTGACCTGCACCAGCACCGCGCCTGCTGACAGCGGCAGCAAGAGCATCCAGGTGCCGAAATCCAGATTGGGTACGAGATCGCCGCCCATGCCCCACGGCGGCAGCACGAAAATCGCAGCATTCAGCACCACCAGAACGATCAGCACATCAAGAAACTGCCGCCTGGTTTCACGAAAATCGCCGAACACGCTGGTGATGCCGCGGCTGTGGGCAACCCGGACAGCCACGGCGACGCCCAGCGTCATAAAACCAAATGTGCCCAGCAGAACGAGCATACGCACCGGGGAATTCCCGCCGGACGCCGAGACAAAGAAATCAAGGGCACCCGGGCCCAGCATGGTGCCGAGGAACTGAAAGAACATCTGATTGCACAGCAGATACACTCCGGCGACCAGAATGAGCCCCATCAGAAGGCGCCACACCTGGGCGGTCCGGCGCACAGGCTCGATCAGCGCATCATACGCGCGGTAATCCTGGCGGTTCAGCACGTTCAGTCGCCCGCCTTCTCAGTTTCGGATGCCTGTCTCGCCTCTTCTTCGGCTTCGGCGGTCAGTTCGACGGCACGATCCCGCACATTGACGCGCGCTTCGCGCAGCAGCTCGGCAGCACCGGTCAGGTGTTCGGCCACGGTATGCAGCAGCTGCATCAGAACACCTGTGTCATTCTCTATGACCGAGCGGAATTCTTTTGCGCCGATGCGCAGGAACTGCGAATCCTCGGTGGCCGTCAGGTCCAGCTGCCGCGGCTCATTGAGGATAATCGCGAGGTCCCCGATCAGCCGCCCGGGCTCCACCGCCGTCACATCCCGTGAAACGCCATCGTCATCGCGGTAGCTCATCATCCCGCGACCGGAGAGACACAGATACGCAGCATCCGGTTTTTCACCCATCGCGAAAATACGTTTGCCTTCTTTGGCATTGTACCAGGTCGCAGAGAAAGCGAGCAGACGCTGGCTGCGGGCATCCAGACTGGCAAAGAGTTCGGTCCGTGAAATCGCGCGGATTTTGCGACGCAGGTCATCGGAACCGGTGTCGCTTTCTTCGCGGGTTTCCATCGACGTATCACCATCAATGCGGCCGTTCTGGATTTCGACGTAGATGTCATAAGCCTGCGGGTTGGCAAATTTTTCCTCAAGGAAGATCAGCGTGGTCTTCGGCAGCAGTTCCTGCAGACGGCTGCGTGTTTTGCTGCGCGTTTCGGCGTCATGACTGGCCAGCACGGTATCCAGAATCAGAATGTCCGGACGTTTGATCCCGGCACGGCTGAACGCAGCACGCTCCTGGAAGACTGACGCCAGGTTTGCCCCTCCAAGGCCTGTCGGCACGTCCAGGATTGTCTCCGCAACAAAGCGTTTGAGCTCGTGTCGGGTGAGCACTTCGGCCACCACGTCCTCGACGAGCTCTCCCTGAACACCGGCCACGGCAGAGATTTTGCCGTAAAGCACGTTTTCCATAATCGACAGGCGCGGCAGGTAGTTGTCCGGCGTGATCGGGACAAACAGGCTTTGCGCCCGCGCGCGCATTTCATCGCTCTTGGCACGGCGGATTTCGAGAATTTCCTGTTTGAATGCCTCGGGGAAGGCTGGTCCGATCTGTTCTGCACTGAACGCGAAAGGCACCGTCAATAGCAGCGCAAACTCCTCTTCGGTCAGCGCCTGATCACCCTTGTCCTGGCGGCGTGCCGCGATATCGACGAGACGTTCGTAAAGGGTGTCTTCGATACCAAGTGCGGTGAACAGCGGATGTCCCGTGCCGTCCATGCCAAAGGTCTGGTGCAGTGTCTCGATGAGGGTCTGCGAGATCGCGATACCCTGTTCGGCAAGCCCCAGTTCAATGATCAGCGACAGGAAATCATGCTCGGCAGCCAGACCTTCCTGACTGATGTCGCGCTTGGGTGCAGCAAACATCAGGTTACCGCCAAGCGGGATCGACGGGTTGAATTCATCAGGATGAAAGCGGTGCACAACTGAATCGAGGCCACGCTCCACGAGCAGCTCATGAACCTCGTCGCGCAGTGCAACAAGACGGGACGCCAGATCAGGATGGTCGACCGGATCCATGCGCGCACCAAGCATCCGGCGGAACATAAACTCATCAAGGCCCATCGCCTCAACCAGCTGGAACCACCAGCCCCGGATTTCCTCTGCCGAATTCAGACCTGCGATCCCCGGATCAAGCCATTCGGCCTTCAGGCTGTCGGGGCTGTTGCCGGAGCGGGCGGCTTCCATGGCATGCCGGTCTTTTCTGTCGGGGTCCCACAACACCGTTTTCGGGCTGGATTTCAGCGGCATCAGCAGGTTGTCACCCAGCGTGCCGTCAAAGAGGTAGGGTCGCGAGTGGGCATATCCGATCCGCGCTGCCACCACGGCCTGGTGCAACTCTGAAAGTTCATGTCCCGCGATGGTCACGCTGCCACGCGCCGGCATCACTTCCCGCGTCAGCAGTTCTGCCATGGCAGTGCGCTCGACCTGACTTGAGGCTTTAATTGCCACGCGCGCGCCGGCGGGAATCTCAAGATCGATATTCTCAAGGACCGCGTTGCCGTCCGCATTCCGGACGGTGACATTGTGGATCGAGATTGCACCATCCAGGTGCGGCATCTCTGCGGGCTCACCTTCAAACAGGCCCTCGTCAATCATGCCCGATGGCGCAAACCGTTCCGTGACGATCTCCCAGCGCAGAGACATATCCTGCACCTGGTTGTAGTAGGTCAGCAGCTCCTTCCACGGGCTGGAAAGATCCTTGTAGGCTGCCAGTGCCGCGACCAGCGCACCCACTGTGATCTCTCCGCGGATGGCCAGAATGCCGCCCACCGAATAGAAGAAAAAAGGCGTCAGCTGGGTGATGAAGTTATTGAGAAACTTCATGAAGAATTTCTTCTGGTAGATCTGGAACCGGATCTCAAAAAGCTTGCCCAGCCGGCTGGTGAACCCGGCCAGCCGGAACCGCCAGCCGCCGTTTGTGCGAAGATCAGTGATGCCGGCCGCCGTTTCGCCGATTTCGGCCGCCAGCTGACGCACTTCCACGATGCGTTTTTTGTTCAGCAGGTTGATCTGCCGCTGGAGCATCGGAATAAGCCAGGCCTGCAGCGGTATGAGCGCGATCCCTGCGAGGCCGAACCAGATGCTCTGCGCAAAAAGAAACACCACAATAATCAGCATCTGACCGGCCTGGAAAACCGGCTGAGCCACAGCATCCCCCATCAGCCCGCCCATCGGCTCTGCCTCGGAGGTTACCATAGAGACCAGCTCACCCTGGCTGGTTGACCGGAAATAGGCGCGCGGGAAGCGCATCATCCGCCCGATCAGCTGGTACCGGAACCGCCGCAGCAGTCGCTCGGCCAGCACACCCTTCATCGTATTCAGGCGCATCTTCAGCAGCCCGTGGACCAGAACGGCACCCAGATACAGACCGCAGAGCGTCAGCAGAAACTGCGTCTGACTGAATTCAATACCCCAGACCATGACGACGTCTTTGTCGGCACCGATCGCATCGTTGATGATCCGCTTTGGCAGCTCAAGCGTCGCGTAGAGAAACGGAAAGGTGAAAATCGTGAAGAACAGCAGAAACAGCTGCTCTTTTTTGGAGAACTTCCAGATGAATGAAAAAAGAGATGGTTCCATAAACCGGCTTTCAGAAGGGTCCGCTTCGCGGGCCGCGCGCGACCGCCAGAGGAGCAGCCGGGTTTTGCCTGAAGGACAACTTAGGCGCGCAGTCAGGCCAATACAAGCGCGCAGACGCGTGCAGCCCTGTGCAGGAATAAACGCTGGAGCCTTGCAGCAGCGCGGACGGATGGCTATTCCGGGCGGGACTCATCTGAGGGAGAGGCTTATCCATGTCCACACCGCGTTTTGACAAATCGAAACTGCCCAGCCGTCACGTGACCGAAGGGCCGGCGCGCGCGCCACACCGTTCCTACTATTATGCGATGGGCATGACTGACGAGGAAATTCACCAGCCGTTGGTGGGCGTGGCCACCTGCTGGAACGAAGCCGCTCCGTGTAATATCGCGCTCAACCGCCAGGCTCAGGCCGTGAAAATGGGTGTGAAACGCGAAGACGGAACTCCGCGGGAATTCACGACGATCACTGTGACCGACGGTATCGCCATGGGCCATGAGGGCATGCGCTCCTCGCTTGCGTCCCGCGAGGCGATTGCCGACACGGTTGAACTGACCATGCGCGGCCACTGCTATGACGCGATTGTGGGTCTGGCAGGTTGCGACAAGTCCCTGCCGGGTATGATGATGGCGATGATCCGCCTCAACGTGCCGTCGGTGTTCCTTTATGGCGGGTCGATCCTGCCGGGCCGCGCGCCCACTGGCGCCCCCGTGCCAGAAGATTTCGCGGATCGCGATCTGACCGTTCAAGACATGTTCGAGGCGGTCGGCCGTCAGCAGAACGGCACGCTCAGCGAAGCCGAGCTGGAAATCCTGGAACGCGTGGCCTGCCCGTCGGCCGGTGCCTGTGGTGGCCAGTTCACGGCCAATACCATGGCCTGTGTTTCTGAGGCCATTGGTCTCGCGCTGCCGAACTCTGCGGGTGCCCCTGCGCCCTATGAGAGCCGTGATGCTTACGCCGAAGCCTCCGGTGCCGCGGTCATGAACCTCATCGAGAAAAACATCCGTGCCCGCGATATCGTAACGCGCAAATCGCTGGAAAACGCGGCGCGTATCGTGGCCTGCACGGGCGGCTCCACCAACGCGGGTCTGCACCTGCCGGCGATGGCACATGAGGCGGGTATCGACTTCTTCCTCGAAGACGTCTGCGAGATTTTCCGCGACACACCTTATTTCGTCGACCTGAAGCCAGGCGGCCAGTATGTCGCCAAGGACATGTACGAATGCGGCGGTGTGCCGGTGGTGCTCAAAGAGCTCCGCAAGGCCGGTCTGCTGCACGAAGACTGCATGACTGCAACCGGCTATTCCATTGGTGAAGAGATCGACAAGGTCAGCCTCGAAGCCGATGGCCGCGTGATCCATCCGGTTGAAACGCCGCTGTCGAAAACAGGCGGTGTCGTGGGCCTCAAGGGCAACCTCGCGCCCGAAGGCGCCATCGTGAAGATCGCGGGCATGGAACCCCAGCACCTGCTGTTTACCGGCCCGGCACGCGTTTTCGAATGCGAACAGGACGCCTTTGATGCGGTTCAGAACCGCACCTACGAAGAGGGCGACGTCTTTGTGATCCGCAACGAAGGTCCGGCAGGCGGCCCCGGCATGCGCGAAATGCTGGCCACCACGGCAGCCCTGTCCGGTCAGGGCATGGGTAAAAAGGTGGCGCTGATCACCGATGGCCGTTTCTCAGGCGCGACACGCGGTTTCTGCGTGGGTCACGTGGGCCCTGAAGCCGCCCACGGCGGACCCATCGCCCTGCTGGAAAACGGCGACATGATCACGCTGAACGCCATCGAAGGCACCATTTCCGTGGACCTGACCGACGAAGAACTGGCCACGCGGAAAGAAAACTGGAAGGGCGCCCGCCCGACCATCTACGGTGCCGGGGCGCTGTGGAAATACGCGCAGCTGGTCGGCCCGACTTACCTCGGGGCCGTGACGCACCCGGGCGGCAAAAAAGAGGGCCATGATTACATGGACCTCTGAAACAGATGGCCCCGCGCCTGCTGCGCGCGGGGTGATCGCTTCCGGGCAACCCGCAACAGCGCATCAAAAAACCCCGCCGGATGTCCGGCGGGGTTTTTCATTTGCATCAGGCAGGCTGATCAGTTCTGTGAACCAATCGCCGACAGACCTTTGAGAATGTCGATAGCATAGGCGAGCTGATAATCTTCCTCGCGCAGTGCCGCGGCAGCTTCTGCTTTGGCCCGGTCCGCCTCGATCTGTTCGATCTCGTCTTCGGACAGGCTGTCGTTGTTCAGGCTGCCGCGCAGGTCCGCCTCGGAACGCGACGGACGATCGTCCTCCGCTTCGGCCTCTTCGTTCGGCCGGCGGCGCGGCTGTTCCACGATGATGTCAGGTGAGACACCCAGCGCCTGAATGGACCGGCCCGACGGCGTGTAATACCGCGCGGTGGTCAGGCGCATCGCCCCATCACTTCGCAGGGGCATCACCGTCTGGACAGACCCTTTGCCGAAACTCTTGGTGCCGACGACAATCGCACGGCGGTGATCCTGCAGCGCACCGGCAACAATCTCGGAAGCCGAGGCCGATCCACCGTTGATCAGCACGACAATGGGCTTGCCCTCTGCAAGGTCGCCCGGCGTTGCGTTGAACCGCTCACCATCCTGAACCTCACGTCCACGGGTGGAGACGATCTCACCTTTTTCAAGGAAGGCGTCCGATACGCGGATCGCCTGGGTCAGCAGACCACCGGGGTTGTTACGCAGATCGACGACGATGCCGTTGATCGCATCCATGCCACCGGCCTCTTCGACCTGTTTTTGCAGGCCGGATTCCAGATTGGTATAGGTCTGGTCGTTAAAGGTGGTCACCCGCAGGACAACCGTGTCGCCTTCGGTGCGGGTCCGGACAGCTGTCAGCTTGATCGTGTCGCGGATGATGGAGACATCAAACGGCTCGGCCTCGCCTTCGCGCACGACGGTAATGATGATCTCGGACCCGACCGGGCCACGCATCATAGTCACCGCTTCATCGAGGCTCAGCCCCAGCACCGATTCCCCATCCACATGAGTGATGAAATCGCCGGCTTCCATACCCGCTTCGTCTGCGGGCGTGCCATCAATGGGCGAGACCACTTTGACGAAACCCTCTTCCTGGGTCACTTCGATACCAAGCCCGCCGAATTCACCGCGTGTCTGCACACGCATCTGGGCCGCATCATCCGGGCTGAGATAACTTGAATGCGGATCCAGCGATGTGAGCATACCGTCAATCGCGGCCTCAATCAGATCGCCCGGATCGACCTCTTCGACGTATTGGGCACGGATCCGCTCGAAAATATCGCCGAACAGATCCAACTGCTCATAGACACTGCCGGAGCGTTGCGATTCCTGCGCCAGCAGCGGGCCTGCGACCTGCGTGGTCGCCAGGACCCCTGCAAGCGTGCCGCCCAGCGCGGCCATGGCAAACTTCTTCATACCGGTTATCCATCCTTATCGGTTCGGAACCAGAGGCTCGGGTCCTCAGGTGTGTTGTTCTGTCTTACCTCTATATAGAGCGTTTCTGGCGGCTGTGCGCCAGTGTCATCACCATCTGTTGAAACTTCTGTTTCCCCTGTTGCCGGTGTACCGCCCATCAGACCGAGCGGATCCCCTGCCGCAACCACCTCTCCTGCGCTGCCATAAAGCGTCTCAAGGCCTGCAAGAACGATGAGAACATCCGATTGCGGCTCAATAATGACCGCGTTCCCGAAATCGAGCAGCGGGCCGGCATAACGCACGGTCGCCGGAACCGGTGCGGTGACAACGGCCTGCCCGGCCGCTGCGATAATGATCCCCGGGCGCACAACGCCTGCAGCATCCGGCTCCCCCGCACGACGCGTGATCGTGCCCCCCACCGGAAGCGGCAGATCCCCTTTCTGTGCAACGGCCGGCAGCGGGGCATCGTCGGTTTCATCCACGGCGATCCGTTCAAGACCCCGGGCGAAACTGTCCAGCGTATCCGCCGAGGCGATCAGAATGGCCTCACGCACCGGATCATTGGTGAAACGCCGCGGCAGGTCTCCGCGATCGGCGATCGCCTGGCTCAGCTGGGTGCGTGCCGCCTGCAGATCATTCAGACCTTCCTGCAGACGCAGTTCGGCATCCGCCTGCAGGCTCTGCAACCGCTGCAGTTCGCCAAAGTCTTCGCGCAGCGCCAGCGCCCGGGCATTCAGTTCAGGTACAAGGCCAGAGAGCACCATGCCCGCACGCACACTGCCAGCAGGCCCTTCCGGATGCAGCAGCAGCACAGGCGACGGTCCGGCGGACACCCCGCGTAATGTTACCAGAAGGGCGGCGATTTCACTGTCGCGACGGCGCAGATCACTGCCAAGCGCCTGCTCGCGCGACGTGGCGGCCCTCAGACCGGTGCGCACAGCAGCAAGCCCATCCTCAAAAGCGCGGATGGTCTCGGTCAGCGCGCGCACCCGCTCTCTGCCGGATCCCGCCGCATCCAGCGCATCTGACGCCGCCTCAAGACGTGCCATCGCAGCCCGCGCCTCACTGACCGGGTCTGCCGCACCCACAAAGGGGAACAGACAAAACGCAACAACGAGACCCCTCAGGACAGCAGGCATGTACCGGTCATCTCATCTGGTTTTTCAATCTGCATCAGGTGCAGCAGCGTCGGTGCCAGATCGGCCAGACGTCCGTCTGACAGCTGCGCACCATCGGGCGCGCCCACCACAACAACCGGCACCGGGTTCAGCGTGTGCGCCGTATGTGGCCCACCGGTCTCAGGATCGATCATCACGTCACAGTTGCCATGATCCGCACAAACGATCATCGCACCACCCGCCGCCTCAAGCGCCTCAAGCGCCCGGCCCAGACCGGCATCCACAGCTTCACAGGCACGCATCGCCGCTTCCAGATCGCCGGTATGACCGACCATGTCCGGGTTGGCGTAGTTCACGACAATCAGATCGTAACCCTCCCGGATCGCGCCAACCAGTGCATCCGTCACTTCACCCGCTGACATCTCAGGCTGCAGATCATACGTCGCCACATCGGGTGATTTGGGCATTTTCCTGTCTTCACCGTCAAAGGAAACCTCCTCGCCCCCATTCAGGAAGAAGGTCACATGCGGGTACTTTTCCGTCTCCGCGAGACGGTATTGCCGCAGACCTTTCTGCGCCACCCAGTCGCCCAGCGTGTTTTTGATTTCCGGCTTGGGATACATCACCGTCATGTATTCAGAATGCGCTTCGGAATACTGCGCCATGCCCATCAGCGCCGCCCAGGAAACGCGCGCGCCACGGTCAAACCCGTCAAACTCCGCCGCACCAACAGCCGCCATGATCTCGCGCGCCCGGTCCGCCCGGAAATTCAGACAGAAAACACCGTCACCATCCTGCGCGCCGGTATAGCCACCGATGACAGACGGCACGATGAATTCATCTGTTTCTCCGCGCGCATGTGCGGCCTCAACGGCGCTGGCTGCTGTTGCCACCTGTGCACCCTCACCGCTGACAATTGCCGCATAGGCCTTTCCAACCCGGTCCCAGCGGTTGTCCCGGTCCATCGCGTAATAGCGCCCGGTAACGGTGGCGATGCTCACGCCGGGCGGCAGGGATGCCTCCAGCGCAGCGATAAACCCCGGAGCCGAGGTAGGCGCTACATCCCGTCCGTCGGTCAGCGCATGCACCACGACCGGCAACCCCGCATCCGCCAGCGCACGGGCCGCGGCAATCATATGAGAAATGTGCCCATGCACACCGCCATCTGAAACCACGCCCATCAGATGTGCGGTTCCGCCGGTCTCCTTCAGAGTTGCAATAAAGTCCCGAAGGCGCTGGTTTTCGGCAAAACTGCCCTCTTCAATCGCCAGATCAATCTGCCCCAGATCCATCGCCACGACCCGGCCCGCCCCGATATTGGTGTGCCCCACCTCCGAATTGCCCATCTGCCCGCGCGGCAATCCCACATCAGGCCCGTAGGTCACCAGAGTCGCATGCGGACAGGATGCCATCAGCCGGTCCATAGTGGGCGTCTCTGCCAGCAAAGGCGCATTACCCTCGCGACGGTCACTGATGCCCCAGCCATCAAGAATACACAGGACAACCGGCTTTGGCGCACTCATCTGCTCGTCTCCACGTTTTGTGTTTCTGGCCTTGTAACGGCTGATCCGGCGCGGGTGAACCTATTTCCCGGCGGCCGGCTTCTTCTGGCTTTAAATATCCCCGCCGGAGGCACTCATCTGCCCGGCCCCGCCACACGGCCCTGGCGTCAGCATATGGCGTAACAGTGCCAGCGGATGCGCCCGGAGCGTCAGCCGCATCGACACATAATCCTCAACCACTTCCTCACCTTTGGTCATCTCCGGCAACAGCGCCGCAGGCTCATCAATGGCCTCCCCTTCAATATCGCCCGCAAACAGCGGCAATGGCGCGCCGGGCATCAGCGCCTTGGCCTCCCACAGCGCATCGCGCCGCGACAGGCCCAGACCGGCAAAGACATCTGCCTCCGCCAGACGCGCCACCATCGCGGGATGCAGACCTGCGCGCCGCCAGACATCCCGTACAGACTGATAGCCATTACCCCGCGCCGCGGTCAGCCAGCTGGCATCCTCCTCCCCCAGCCCGCGGATCTGCCGGAAACCCAGGCGCAGCGCCAGACCGCCCTGACCGTCCGGCTCCATTGTATTGTCCCAGAAACTTGCATTCACACAGATGGGCCGGACCTCAACCCCGTGCTCGCGCGCATCCCGCACGATCTGTGCGGGCGCATAAAACCCCATCGGCTGCGCATTCAGCAACGCACAGGCAAAAACTCCCGGGTGGTGGCATTTGATCCAGGCAGAGGCATAGACCAGCAGGGCAAAACTCGCCGCGTGACTCTCCGGAAACCCATAGGATCCGAACCCTTCGATCTGGGAAAAACAGCGCTCAGCAAAATCCTCTTCGTACCCCTTACGCTTCATGCCGCGCAGGAACAGCGTCCGGAATTCGCTGACATTGCCATGTTTCTTGAAGGTCGCCAGCGAGCGGCGCAGCCGGTCCGCCTGATCGGGTGTGAATCCCGCCCCCACAATCGCAATCTGCATCGCCTGCTCCTGAAAGAGCGGCACACCCAGGGTCTTGCCCAGCACCTCACCCAGCTCGTCTGACGGGAAACTGACCGGCTCCTCCCCGTTGCGGCGCCGGATATAGGGATGCACCATATCGCCCTGGATGGGACCTGGCCGGATGATCGCCACCTCAATCACCAGATCGTAGAAATTGCGCGGCTTCATCCGTGGCAGAAAGTTCATCTGCGCGCGGCTCTCGACCTGGAAAACACCGATACTGTCCGCCCGGCAGAGCATGTCATAGACTGCCGGATCCTCGGGCGGCAGCGTCGCCAGGGTATGGCTCACCCGGTGGTGCATCTGCAGCAGATCAAAGGCCTTGCGGATGCAGGTCAGCATCCCAAGGCTCAGCACATCGACCTTCAGAATACCCAGCGTCTCGATGTCATCCTTGTCCCAGCAGATGACAGTACGCCCCTCCATCGTGGCATTCTCGACCGGCACCAGTTCATCAAGCCGCCCTTCGGTGATCACGAACCCGCCCACATGCTGGCTGAGGTGCCGCGGAAAACCGTTGATCTCATAGACCAGCGCCAGGGTCTGCTGCAGCCGCCGGTCACCTGCATCCAGCCCGATCTCGGCCATGCGTTCGGCCTCGATACCTTTGGTCGAGAAAAACCCCCAGAGCTGCGAGGAAAGCGCGGAAATTGTATCCTCCGTCAGCCCCATGGCGCGGCCCACCTCGCGGATCGCCCGTTTGCCCCGGTAATGCACCACCGTCGCACAAAGGCCCGCCCGGTGCCGCCCGTAGCGTTCATAGATATGCTGGATCACCTCTTCGCGGCGCTCATGCTCGAAATCCACGTCGATGTCGGGGGGCTCATCCCGCGCCTCGGACACGAAACGCTCAAAGACCATCGTGCCGATCTCCGGACTGACCGAGGTGATGCCCATGCAGTAACACACCACCGAATTGGCCGCAGAACCCCGGCCCTGGCACAGGATATCCCGGCTGCGGGCAAAGGCGACAATGTCCCGTACGGTCAGGAAATAGGGCTCGTACCGCAGTTTCGCGATGAGCGTCAGTTCATGTTCCAGCAACCGGTGCACCTTTTCCGGCGCACCGGAGGGGTATCGCCACTCAAGCCCCTCATAGGCCAGTGCGCCGCAGCCTTTCCGCCGGTGTTTCATGCTCCGTCCCTTCGAGCGGGTACTCATAGCGCAGTTCGTCCAGGGAAAAAGTCAGTCTCTGTGCAAGGGTATGTGTACGATCTACCGCATCCTCAAACCCCCGGAACAGGCGCCGCATCTCTGCAGTGGAGCGCAGGCGCGCCTCGCCGTTAGGCAGCGCGTCACGCCCCAGATCATCCACCCGGCGTTTCAGGCGGATGGCCGTGACCACATCCGCCAGCTTGCGGCGGGCCCCGTGATGCATCAGCGGTGCCGCACTGGCCAGGGTCGGCAGACCCAGACGGTTTGCCTCCGCCGTCAGAGCGGCAAAGCGCTCCGCATCCCGCCCGTCATAGGATGGATGCAGGCCGATATGCATGTTGCCGGCAAAGCGGCGCGCCAGCGTCTGCGCTGTTTGCACCCATCCGCCCGCGCCGCGTGGGACCTTCTGCGCCTCTGGCCACAGAATGAGCTGCAGCCCCTCGCCCCGGTCCAGCAGATCGCTGAGCTGCAGATCGCAGGAGCCTTTCTCCGCCCGCAACCGCCCGGCCGAAAGTATCCGGCAGAGCGTGGCCCAGCCTGCCCGGTTTTCCGGCAGGACTGTCACCGGGCAGGCATCGGTGAACACGAGCCTGGCGGCCGGAATAAGCCGGGGACGGACGTAAAGTGCCGGGCTCACGGCTGTCCCCTCTGGTGCGGGCGGGCCCGTCAGACCATGCCGGGCATCCCAGTCCTGGCGCTCCTGCACCTGACGGGCGATCTCGCGTGCCCGCGCATGGGCCCGCACGATGCCGGCCACCGAATTCTCATCTGCAACCGCCAGCGCCCCGATCCCCAGCGCCGCAGCACGGGAGACATATTCCTCGGGGTGGGATGCGCCCTTCAGGAAGGAAAAATTGGATGTGATACTGAGTTCGGCAAACATAGCAGGACACCCTTATATTCACCTTTTGTTCTCATTTGGAGTCCTTTTGTCATTGCGCATCATCCGGGTCGTTTCCCAGCAGCTTCCTGCGCCATACAGGACGCAGAAAAAGGAGCCTGATATGCACAGATACAACGCAATAGAGACTGAAACCGTCCGGAAATGGCAGGCAGGCGGGCCGGACGCCAACGGGCAGATACCCGAGCGGGCCATATCGGACGGCCAGGGCAATCCATGCCGTCACTGCCTGCAGCAGATCCCCCAAGGCCAGGAGATGCTGATTCTCGCACACCGGCCCTTCCGCACGGTCCAGCCCTATGCGGAAACCGGACCCATCTTTGTCTGTGCCGCGCCCTGCACAAAGGCCGACGGGAACCACATCCCGGAGATCCTGAAAACATCGCCGGATTATCTGGTCAAAGGGTATTCACCGGATGAACGCATCATCTATGGCACCGGCGAAATCACCCCTGCCGACAGTATCGGCGACAAGGTCACAGACCTATTTCGAGACCCCGCCGTCGCCTTTGTGCATGTGCGCTCTGCCCGCAACAACTGCTACCAGCTCCGCATCGACCGCCCATGACACCGGAAAACTGCAGACAGGCTTGCCCCTGACACGTGCTTTGGTCATAACGGGTCGCAAGCGATCCCGAGGAACCACCAATGACCCTGCAAGCGCCTGAAACAAAGATTGTCGACCGCTACCGCATCGCCTGTGACGGCGGCGAGGGCGCACTGGGGCATCCGCGTGTCTGGTTGCAGATCCCCAAAGACACGGGCTGGGTCGAATGTGGCTATTGCGACTGCAAATACATCCACAAGGACTTCGAAGGCAAAGTCTGAGACACGCCCTTATTCCGCCCCTTTTTGCGGGTACGTTCCGGAAAACCGGAGCGGAATCATGCAGATCGAACGACCTCAGGGCCCAACACCCTTTTCCATGACCGCCGTCGCTCTGGGCGGGATTGGCCTGTTCATCGCCCTCCTGGTGGTTTTTGCGGGCCCGTTCGCGCCGCAACAGGACATCGGGACCACCCTGGGCGAGATCGCAGGCAATATGCGCGCGGCCGCCTGGCGTTCCTTCTTTGGCCTTGAACAGCCCGAAGCAACCATTGTGCAGCGCGTCTGGGACATTGACCGCATTCTGATGGTTGCCGCACCCGCCGCGGGCGTGCTGGGCATCATCACGGCCGTGATTGCCTATGTCCGCAACGAACCCCGGCGCATCGCCGGTTACGGTCTGGCGATCAGTGTCTGTGCCGTATTTATCCAGGTCTTTCTCGCCGTGGTGATGATCATCGCTGGTGTCATGCTGCTGATCGGAATCATGCAGAATATGGATTCTATCTTCGGGTAACGGCCCGACAGCCCCAGCCCATTCTGGACTTCGCCGCGATGTCACGCCATGAAGGCAGACAACAGCGAGGGAGGCGGGCATGGCATTCGGAAAAGGGCATCATCTTCACCTGATCGACGGATCAGCGTTCATCTTCCGCGCCTATCACGCGCTGCCGCCCCTGACCCGTAAATCGGACGGTCTGCCCATCGGCGCCGTTTCGGGCTTCTGCAACATGCTGCACCGGTATGTCGAAGGGAACACCGGCCCGGACGCGCCGACCCATGTCGCCGTCATCTTTGACAAAGGCAGCCACACGTTCCGCAACGAGCTCTATGACCAGTATAAAGCCAACCGCGAGGCCATGCCCGAAGATCTGCGCCCGCAGATCCCCCTGACCCGAGAGGCGACTGAAGCCTTCAACATCGCCTGCAAGGAAAAAGAAGGCTTTGAGGCTGATGACATCATCGCCACGCTCGCCGTACAGGCCCGTGCGGCTGGCGGACGCTGCACAATCATCAGTTCAGACAAGGACCTGATGCAGCTGGTGGGCGGCGGCGTCGAAATGCTGGACGCGATGAAAAACCGCCGCATTGACCGCGACGGCGTCTTTGAGAAGTTCGGCGTATTCCCCGAACGCGTGGTGGATGTGCAGGCGTTGGCCGGCGATTCCGTCGATAACGTGCCCGGCGCGCCGGGGATCGGTGTCAAAACAGCCGCTTTGCTGATCAACGAATACGGTGATCTCGACGCACTTCTGGAACGCGCGGGCGAGATCAAGCAGCCCAAACGCCGCCAGACGCTGATCGATCACGCGGAACAGATCCGCCTGTCGCGCAGCCTGGTGCTGCTCGACGAAAACACGCCGCTGGACTTCACGATCGATGATCTGGAAGTGCGGGACCCGGACCCCGAAATGCTGATGCCGTTTCTGGCAAAGATGGAGTTCCGCACCCTCACGAAACGCATTGCCGATCAGTTGGGCGTCGAACCGCCGACCATCGAGGATACACCCGCCACAGCACCTGATGCGCCGCAGATCGAGGAGGTTCCCTTTGACACTGCGGGATATGAAAAGGTCGGCGATGCAGCTGCTTTGCAGACCTGGATCGACGAGATCTATGAACACGGCTGGGTTGCCGTGGATACCGAAACCACCGGCCTCGACGAAATGCGCGCCGAGCTGGTCGGCATTTCGCTCTGCGTGAAACCGGGCCGCGCCTGCTATATCCCGCTGACGCACAAAGCACATCGCGGTGATGATCTGTTCGGCTCGGACGATCTGGCCGAAGGGCAAATGCCCCTGAACGATGCGCTCGAACTGCTGAAACCGGTTCTTGAGGATCCGTCAATCCTCAAGATCGGCCAGAACATGAAGTATGACGCGAAAATATTTGCCCGGAATGGTGTGACTGTCGCACCCATCGAAGACACCATGCTGATGTCGTATGCGATGCACGCCGGACTCCACAATCACGGCATGGATGCGTTGTCGGAACGCTACCTCAACCACACGCCAATCCCGATAAAACCCCTGTTAGGCTCTGGTAAATCCGCGATCACCTTCGACAAGGTGCCGCTTGACGACGCCGTGCCCTATGCGGCTGAGGATGCGGAAATCACACTGCGGCTCTGGCAGCACTTCAAACCGATGCTGCACCGCGCGCAGGTCACACGCGTCTACGAATCCATGGAACGCCCGCTGGTGCCGGTGCTGGCTGGCATGGAACGCTCGGGCATCAAAGTGGACCGGGATACACTCTCGCGCATGTCGAACGCGTTCAGCCAGAAAATGGCGGGCCTGGAGGACGAAATCTACGAACTGGCCGGGCGGAAATTCAACGTAGGCTCGCCCAAACAACTGGGCGAAATCCTGTTTGATGAAATGGGTATCGAAGGCGGCAAAAAGGGCAAGACCGGCGCCTGGGCCACCGGGGCCGATGTGCTCGAAGATCTGGCGACAATGCATGAGCTGCCCGCACGGGTGCTCGACTGGCGCCAGCTGAGCAAGCTGAAATCGACCTATACGGACGCCCTGCAGGAGCATATCAACGCGGAAACGGGCCGGGTTCATACGTCTTATTCCATCGCAGGTGCATCCACTGGCAGGCTCGCATCAACAGAGCCTAACCTGCAGAATATCCCGATCCGTACCGAGGAAGGCCGCCGCATCCGGGAGGCTTTCGTCGCAGAAGAAGGCAAAACCCTCGTCGCCCTCGACTACAGCCAGATTGAGCTGCGCATCCTGGCACATATCGCGGATATTCCCGCACTGAAACAGGCCTTTGCGGACGGTCAGGACATTCATGCGATGACCGCATCCGAGATGTTCGATGTGCCACTCGACGAAATGACCCCGGACATCCGCCGTCAGGCCAAAGCCATCAACTTTGGCGTCATCTACGGCATTTCCGGCTTTGGGCTTGCGCGCAATCTGCGCATCCCGCGTGCCGAAGCGCAGGAATTCATCAACCGCTACTTCGAACGTTTCCCCGGCATCCGGACTTACATGGATGACACCAAGGCATTTGCCAAAGAACACGGGTACGTAGAGACGCTTTTTGGCCGCCGCATCCACACGCCCGAGATCGCAGCCAAGGGGCCCCGTGCCGGGTTCGCCCAGCGCGCCGCGATCAATGCGCCGATCCAGGGCACGGCGGCGGATGTCATACGCCGCGCCATGATCCGCATGCCGGCGGCTATCGAAAACCTGCCTGCCGCGATGCTGCTTCAGGTGCATGACGAACTGCTTTTCGAAGTGGATCAGGGGGCAGAGGACGCGCTGATTACCGCGGCCCGCGACGTGATGGAAAACGCCGCCGACCCGGTGGTGAAACTGGATGTGAAGCTGACAGTGGATGCGGGCACAGGCCCCAACTGGGCCGTCGCGCACTGATCAGCCCGCGAGGCCCTGCAGCCCTGTCAGGTCAGGGGCAGACTGCCCCGACAGTGGCCAGGCCGCGATGACGAGGCCCGTGTATCCGGCAGCGGCAACTGCAGCCCGCAACTCTGCGCTCAAACCGCCCGGATCCTGCGAAACAGTGACTGTTTTCAGCACATCCGCATGAGATTTCAGCGTCTGTTCCGCGCCACCAGGATCAGCGGGCAGGTCCAATGACAGACCGATCTGCGCCGCACCAACCTCGCGCACCACATCTGCAGCGCATTGGATACTGTCCGGGAACGACCCGGGCTCGGCTTCTGAGCCAATGGTCAGCGTTATGTTGGCGGGCAGATCCGCTGCAACAGCCGTCAGATTTTCTACCAGCGTGGCGCGCGCCGCATCGCCCGCCGCGACCCCGCCCAGCACATGCAGATGCGTGACACGCAGCTCATGCGCATAGCGCAGCGCGCGCCGCATATCATACCGGAATCGCTGTGCGCTGGCGGGCACTGCTGCAAAACCACGGTCACCGCCGGTATAGTTTGGCGGCGGCACTGTAATCTGCACCAGCCCGAGGCCTGCCCGCAGCAGGGCAAGCTGGGTTTCGCGCGCCGGCATCTCATAGGGGAATGGCACAGCAACGCCCGAAAGGCCCGCCGCAGCGGCCGCCTCAACACGGTCAAGAAAAGGCAGATCGGCCCAGAGCCGGTCCAGGTTTGCCGCAAGCTGCATCGTCACCCCCTGTTGCGATGCGCACCAGAATAGAGACTGTTCTGAAAGGACCCAAGAGCCCGAAACCCCGGCAGGCAAGGTGAAAAACGACAGTGGCCCGGCTGCAACGGCCTAGGGCAGTTCGGCGCTCGGGATGATGCGGAAAAAGACCCCGCATGACCACACACCGAACCAGTCGTCATGATGCGTGCCCAGATCCACCAGACGGTAAAAACTCTTACGGTCAATCAGCGCATCGAGACCCGCGCGTACGTGCACATAAGGCGAGGGTTCGCCGGTCTCCTCATCCCGCACAACGCGGATAGGGTTGTCCGGACCTGCTGTCATATGATCACCGACCTGTGTCTCAAAACACAGGGACTGGTCCTCTGCGTTGCCGGATACCTCGAAATCCACCGCGACAAAGGGGGCATCATCTACCGTGATCCCGACCTTCTCCACCGGTGTGACAAGGAAATATTTACCATCTTCCTTTTTAAGAATCGATGAAAACAGCCTGACCAGACCGGGCCGCCCGATGGGCGTGCCCTGGTAGAACCAGGTGCCGTCGCGTGCAATCCGCATGTCCAGATCACCGCAGAAAGGCGGGTTCCACAGGTGCACCGGCGGCAATCCGCGTGATTTTACAGCAGCAACAGAGGCAGCAAGGCTTTCAGCCGAGGGGGTCACGGTTTTTTGTCCACTCATAGCTTTTGCCATTTCCCTTCGCCGCGATAGAGTTACATCAACCATATAACCCATCGGAGCACGTTGTCATGAGTGATGCAGAAAACATGGTCGCGCAGATTGAAGCGCTTGGCGAAAAACTGAATGCGGCCAGGGATTCCATCACCAAACGGTTCATCGGCCAGGAACGCGTTGTGGAACTGACCCTGACGGCGCTTCTGTGCGGTGGTCACGGTCTGCTGATCGGTCTGCCGGGCCTTGGCAAGACCCGCCTGGTGGAAACGCTCTCGACGGTCATGGGCCTGCATGGCAACCGCGTGCAGTTCACACCCGACCTGATGCCGGCGGATATTCTGGGCTCCGAAGTGCTGGATACCGCCGCCGACGGGTCTCGGGCGTTCCGCTTTATTCAGGGTCCGATTTTCTGTCAGCTGTTGATGGCGGACGAGATCAACCGCGCCAGCCCGCGTACGCAATCCGCACTGCTGCAGGCGATGCAGGAAAAAACAGTCACTGTTGCAGGCGAAAACCGCCCGCTTGGTGTGCCATTTCATGTGCTCGCCACGCAGAACCCGATCGAGCAGGAAGGCACCTATCCGCTGCCCGAGGCGCAGCTGGACCGTTTCCTTGTGCAGATTGATGTGGCCTATCCGGACCGCGCGACCGAACGCGACATCCTGCTGGCCACGACAGGCGATACCGAGGAGGAATCCTCAGAGGTCTTTACCGCCGCCGAGCTGCTGGCTGCACAGCAATTGCTGCGCCGGATGCCCGTCGGCGACAGCGTGGTGGAGATGATCCTCGATCTGGTGCGCGCCTTCCGCCCCGACGAGGAAAGCGCCAGCCAGCAGGTGCGCGACACCGTCGCCTGGGGCCCGGGGCCACGGGCGGCACAGGCGCTGATGCTGACGGTCCGTGCCCGCGCGCTGCTGCAGGGGCGTCTCGCCCCTTCGGCCGAGGATGTACTCGACATGGCCCGCCCCGTGCTCAGCCACCGGATGGCGCTTAATTTTGCGGCCCGCGCCCGTGGCGACAGCCTGCAGGGTCTGATCGAAGCCACAGCGGCCGACCTTGCCGGAGCGAAGGCCGCCGCGTGAGCACAGCAACCGCCCTCCGCGCTCATGCCGAGACCGAAGCGGCGACGCTGCCCGCTTTGCTGGCGCGCGCCGAACATCTGGCCGGATCCGTCCTGCTGGGCGATCACGGCAGGCGCCGTGCGGGCATGGGCGATGATTTCTGGCAATACCGCCCGGCACAGGCCGGCGATAGCCGCCGGCTGATCGACTACCGGCGTTCCGCCCGCGGCGACACGGAATTTGTACGTGAACGCGAATGGCAGATTGCACAATCGGTGATGTTCTGGGTCGACCAGGGCGCGTCAATGCGGTTTGCCAGTGACGACAAGCTGCCCCAAAAAGCGGACCGCGCGCGGCTTCTGGGCCTCGCGGCTGCCATTCTTCTGGTGTGCGGCGGCGAACGCGTCGGTCTGACCGGCACGCTGCTGCCGCCCCGCCGGGGCAACACACAGATACTACGCCTGGCGGAGATGTTCGTGCAGGACGCACAGGAGGACTACAGCCCGCCCGAGCACCGCGCGATGATCCCCTCCGCCCGTGCTGTCTTCATTTCTGATTTCATGGGCGATATCTCAGAGGTCCGCCTGGCCCTCACCAAGGCCGCCGACCGGGGCGTGCGCGGCGTGCTGCTGCACGTACTCGACCCCTCGGAAGAAGCGTTCCCGTTTCGCGGCAGGACCATTTTTGAAAGCGTCGGCGGCAGTCTGAGCCATGAGACGCTCAAGGCAAGCGAGTTGCGCGACCGCTATCTTGACCGGCTGGCCCGCCGCAAGGCCGAGCTGTCTGATCTCTGCGCGCTGACCGGCTGGCAGTATGGCCAGCACCACACGGACAAAACAGCGCAATCCGCCCTGCTCTGGCTCTATCGGGCGCTGGATACGGGGGCGTTCGATGACTGTTCTGGGCGGAATCGGCTTTACCACGCCCTGGTTGCTGCTGGCGCTGCTGGCACTGCCGATCCTGTGGCTGATTCTGCGCGCGGTGCCCCCCGCGCCGATCCGGCGGCGCTTTCCCGGTGTGGCATTGCTGCTGGGGCTGAAGGATGACGAGAGCGTCAGTGACCGGACCCCTTGGTGGCTTTTACTGCTGCGCATCCTTGCCATTGCCGCCGTCATCGTTGGTCTCGCCGGGCCGGTACTGAACCCCGAAGCCGAAGCGTCACGCGGCGACGGCCCGCTGCTGATCGTGCTGGACGGCAGCTGGGGCGGTGCAACGCGCTGGACCGAACAGGCCGAAGCCATCGAAGCCCAGCTGACACGCGCGGGCCGCGCAGGCAGAACCGTTGCGTTCCTCGACATGGCCAGCCCGGAACCCCCGGTTTTCCAGGCCGCCGATGCCTGGCGCAGCCGTCTGCCCGGGTTCCGCCCCGCCGCCTGGCAGCCTGACGCTGCACGCGCTGCACAGGTGGCGTCTATGGCCGGCGATCTTGATGCTTTTGACACCATGTGGTTCAGCGACGGGCTCGATTATCCCGGTCGCGCGGATGTGCTGGACGCCTTTCAGAGTGCCGGCGCTGTTGAGATTTACCAGACCGCGGCCAATGTGATTGCGCTGCGCCCCGCCGGTTTTGAGGACGGCGCGGTCCAGATCACCGCCCTGCGCGCAGCCCCGGGCCCGGAACGTGAGGTCGTGATACAGGCACAGGGCCGCGACCCGGCGGGGAATGCTTCAATCCTTGCAAGCGCCGGAGCCGTATTTGCAGCGGGCGAGACCGAAACCACCACGGCCCTGTCCCTGCCTGCCGAACTGCGCGCCCGCATCACGCGGTTTGACATCCAGTGGCCAGCGGTCCGCCGGTGCCACAACGCTGGCAGATGATGCCCTGCGCCGCCGTGAAGTCGCGCTGATTGCCGGTCGTGAGAGCCGCGAAGGTCTGCAGCTGCTGTCGCCGCTGCACTATATCGAACAGGCGCTCGCACCGAATGCGGACCTGATCCGTGGCGCCATCAGCGATGTGCTGCCTGCTAATCCGGATGTCATCATCCTCGCGGATGTGGCCACCCTGTCGCCTGCCGAAACCGAAGACCTCGGAGCATGGATCGACGAAGGTGGTCTGCTTGTGCGCTTTGCCGGTCCCCGCGTGGCCGCCAGCGACATTTCCCGCATCGATGAAGACCCGATGATGCCCGTTCGTCTGCGCACCGGCGGCCGCACTGTGGGCGGCGCAATGAGCTGGGGGAACCCAAGAGCCTCGCACCCTTCCGCGAGAATTCACCCTTTTTCGGTCTGCGCATTCCGGACGACGTTCAGATCACCAGCCAGGTCATGGCCCAGCCGGACCCGACGCTGGCCGAACGTGTGATCGCAGAGCTGACCGATGGCACACCGCTGGTGACCCGAAAATCCCGCGAACAGGGCCAGATCGTGCTCTTTCACATCACCGCAACGGCGGACTGGTCAACCCTGCCGCTGTCGGGCCTCTTTGTTCAGATGCTGGAACGGCTGGCCGTGTCGTCCTCTGCCTCCGCACCGGATGCGACGCAACTGGAAGGCACCACATGGACGCCCGAGCAGGTGATGGACGGCTTTGGTGTTCTCAGCGATGCCGGAACGCTGCCCGGTGTGCCCGGGCCCGATCTGGTCAATGCATCTGCCGGTCCCGACATGCAGCCCGGCATCTACGCCGATGGCGACCGGCGTCTGGCCCGCAACGTGATCAGCGCGGAAACAACGCTCACCCCGGCCACCTGGCCTGCTGATATCCCGATCCGTGGTTTTGCCGTGCCGCCCGAACAACCGGTAGCGGGCTGGCTGCTGAGCCTGTCCATCCTGCTGCTGCTGGCGGATGTGGTGGCCTCCCTTGCGCTGTCCGGCCGCCTGCTGGGCAGGGTCAACAACAGCACTGCGGCCCTCGCATTGCTGGCGCTCCTTCTGCTGCCACCCGCCGGCGCTCAGGCGCAGGAAAACGACCCTGAAGCTGACGCCTTTGCGCTGAATGCCACTGCCGAAATGGTGCTGGCCTATGTCATGACAGGTGACAATCGGGTCGATGAACTCTCGCAAGCGGGTTTGACCGGCCTGTCCCAGACGCTCTATTTCCGCACCTCCGTCGAACCGGCAGACCCCGTTGGCGTTAATCTGGAAACCGACGAACTGGCGTTTTTCCCGATCCTGTACTGGCCGGTCACGCCCGACCAGCCGCGTCCGTCCTCAGAGGCCTATGCAAAACTCAATGCATATCTGCGGTCCGGTGGTCTGATCCTTTTTGACACCCGCGATGCGGATATCGCCCGCTTTGGTGCCGCCTCTCCCAACGGGCGCAAGCTCCGGGATCTGGCGGCCCCGCTCGATATTCCGCCCCTGGAACCACTGCCGACTGATCATGTGCTGACCCGCACCTTCTACCTGCTGCAGGACTTCCCCGGCCGTCACACCAGCCGCGAGGTCTGGGTCGAAGCCGCCCCGCCTGATGCAGAACAGATCGAGGGCATGCCGTTCCGCAATCTCAACGATGGCGTCACGCCTGTGGTGATCGGCGGCAATGACTGGGCCGCCGCCTGGGCGGTGAACCGGAACGGTGCGCCCATGGTCCCCGTGGGCCGCGGGTTCACCGGCGAGCGTCAGCGCGAACTGGCCTATAGGTTCGGCATTAACCTCATCATGCACGTGCTGACGGGCAACTATAAATCTGACCAGGTCCACGTACCTGCACTGCTCGACAGGCTCGGCCAGTGACGGGCACGATCATATTCGACCCGCTCGTCCCCTGGGCGATGGTCACAGTGGTCGCGGTCATCGCGCTGGCCTCTGTCATGCTGGCAGGATTGCGCGGCCTGAACGGATGGCCACTGCGCGGACTTGCGGCTCTGGTGGTGCTGGGCGCGCTGATCAATCCTTCCTATCAGCAGGAAGACCGCGCGCCGCTCACCGATATTGTGGTGATGCTTGAAGATGACAGCGCCAGCCAGCAGTTGTCCGACCGCCCAGAACAGACACTGACCGCCGCTGACGAACTGGCCGCGCGGATCAGCGCCCGTTCCAACACCGAAGTGCGTCGGGTGACCGTGTCCGATGGCGAAGGCGATGCGGGCACGCAGCTGATGACGGCGCTGTCCACAGCGCTTGCCGAAGAGCCCCGCGCCCGGATTGCCGGCGTGATCGCGCTCAGCGATGGACGTGTGCATGACGCCGATCTGCCCGTTAATCTGCCCGCGCCCATGCATCTGCTGCTGACGGGCGAGGAAACCGACTGGGACCGCCGCCTGTCGATCCGCAATGCACCTGCCTTTGCGATCATCGGTGAACCCGTCACGCTGACCCTGCGGGTCGAGGATATGGGAGCCGCCCCCGCCGGGGCAGTCGTCGCCCCGCTGCTGATCTCAGTCGATGGTGCAGAACCGCAGGAATTTCAGGTCCCGCTGGGCCAGGATATCGAACTGCCGGTGACACTTCCCCATGGCGGTCGCAACGTGATCGAATTCACCGTACCGACTGCGGAGGGCGAACTGACCGACCGCAACAACAAGGCGCTGATCCAGATGAACGGCGTGCGGGACCGCCTGCGCGTTCTGCTCGTCTCGGGCGAGCCGCATCCCGGTGGCCGCACATGGCGTAACCTGCTGAAATCAGACAGCTCTGTAGACCTCGTGCATTTCACGATCCTGCGCCCGCCCGAAAAGCAGGATGGTGTGCCGGTCAGTGAACTGTCCCTGATTGCCTTCCCAACGCGCGAGCTGTTCCTGGAAAAGATCGATGATTTCGATCTGATCATTTTTGACCGGTACAAACGCCGGGGCATCCTGCCCTCGCTCTACCTCGATAACGTCGCCAACTACATCCGCGCCGGCGGTGCCGTCCTCGGTCGCGGCGGGTCCGGACTTCGCCGGCGCCGACAGCATTTTCCGCTCACCGCTGGGCTCGGTTCTGCCCGGCGCGCCGACAGCCCGCGTTGTGGACCAGCCCTACCGGCCGACCGTCACCGAGCTTGGCGAGCGCCATCCGGTCAGCACCGGGTTGCCGGGCGGCGGCGACTGGGGCCGCTGGCTGCGTCAGGTCGAGATTGCCAATACCACCGGGCACACGGTGATGTCCGGAACAGGTGACCGGCCGCTTCTGGTCCTGGACCGGGTCGGGGCCGGGCGCGTGGCGCTGCTGGCCTCTGATCACGCCTGGCTCTGGAACCGCGGATATGAGGGCGGCGGCCCGCAGCTTGAACTGCTGCGCCGCCTCGCCCACTGGATGATGAAAGAACCCGAGCTGGAAGAAGAAGCGCTGACAGCACAGGCCACCGGTCAAACCATGCGCATTCAGCGCCGTACGCTGGGCGAAGAAGTCCCACCCCTGCGGCTGACCGATCCGTCCGGCAATGTCACCGAGCTGGAGCTGACAGAAAGCCGTCCGGGTGTCTTTGAAACGGTGTTTGAGGGCCCGGAAATCGGGCTCTACCGGCTGGAAAACGGGGATCAGATCGCGGTGATTGGTCTTGGCCCTGCCGCACCCCGCGAGTTCGAGCAGACAATCGCCACGGGTGAAATCCTGGCCCCCGTTGTGGCCGGGCTGCGGGGCGGTATCCTGCGGCTGGAAGACGGTCTGCCCCGGTTGCGCGACGTGCGCGAAGGCCGCCCTGCCGCTGGGCGCGGCTGGATCGGGCTGACACCGCGCGACGCCTATGAAACGCGCGACGTGCGGCAAACGACTCTGTTGCCGGGCTGGCTGGTGCTGCTGCTGACGGCGGCACTCATTACAACCGCATGGCTGCGTGAGGGCCGGCGCTGACCGCCTGAGGATGTATTTCGGGCAGAAACGACCGGAAAACGACCCACCCACTGCGCGCAGATTAAGCAGTTCTTCACGGTAAAGAATGTATCACCGGCTGGTCAGTTGAGACCAACCTGCGATTGTTTTTATGACCCTTGCCAACATCCTGGCAGAAGAGAGACGCCGGCGGCTGGCCGCGGAAAGGCTGCTTGAAGTCAAGCAGGCCGAACTCTTTGCGGCCAACCGCAAGCTGGGTCAGCACGCGCGTAACCTGACCGACCAGATTGTCGAAACACGCGCCGAGGTTGCGACAGTCCGCGACGAGAACAAGCGCGTGAAATCCGACCTCAGCGCCGCGCAGGAAAAGATCCAGCGTGTTGAACGCCGGCTCTGGCATTCGATCGAAGCGATCAAGGACGGCTTTGCGTTCTTTTCCCCCGACTTTGAAATGATCATGGCCAACCCGTCCTATCTGGAGGTTTTCGACGGGCTGGAAGAGATCAAACCGGGGGTTAGTTACGTCACCATTCTGCAGATGCTGACCGACGAGGGGATCGTCAACACCGGCAGCATCCACCCCGCCGACTGGCGCCAGTACATGATCGAGCGGATCCAGTCGCCCGACCCCCAGCCCGAAGTGATCCAGTTGTGGAACGGCCAGTACATCCGCCTGCTGGACCAGCGCGGACCGGATGGTGACATCATCTCGCTCGGACTGAACATTACAGAATCGGTCGAATACGAAAAGAAACTCAAATCCGCCCGACAGAGCGCCGAAATCGCCAACCGCGCCAAATCGGCATTCCTCGCCAACATGAGCCATGAACTGCGCACGCCGATGAACGGCGTCGTGGGCATGGCAGACCTTCTGATGGAAGGCGATCTGGACGAGGAACAGGAACTGTATGTCGATACGATCAAACGTTCGGGCGAGGCGCTGCTGGTCATCATCAACGACGTGCTCGACTACTCCAAGATCGAAGCGGACCGGCTGGAGCTGCATCCCGAACCCTTCGATCTTGAAAAGGCGATCTACGACATTCTGACCCTGCTGCAGGCATCGGCACAGGACAAAGGCATCAGCCTTCTGATGGACTACGAACCCGGTCTGACCGGCGAACTTGTCGGCGACCCGGGCCGGATCCGTCAGGTGCTGACGAACCTGATCGGCAACGCCGTGAAATTCACCACCGAGGGACATGTGGTGGTCCGGGTCCGCGGCAAACCCGACGAGGCCGGCGAAACAGTGCGTCTGACGGTCAGCGTCTGCGACACCGGAATTGGCATTCCCGAGGACCAGATCGACCTCATCTTCGGCGAATTCAATCAGGTCGAAAATGAACGCAACCGGCAGTTTGACGGTACCGGCCTGGGCCTCGCGATCACGCAGCGGCTGGTGGCCATGATGGGGGGCCGCATTTGGGTAACCTCTGAGGAGGGCACGGGCTCCGAGTTCTGCTTTGAGGTTGATCTCAGCACGTCGGGGCCTGCGCTGCTGGAAGCGCCGGAAATGGCGGAATCACTGCGCCACGTGCTGCTCGTCGACGGCACCGGTGCCGAGCAGAACCACCTCTGCCTGCAGCTTGAACAACTGGGCCTGCGGGTCACCACATGCAATACCGCCCGGAATGCGATGAGCCGGCTGGATGACAGCGTGGATCTGGTGATGTGCGACCACGATCTGCCCGATCAGAACGGTCTGGCGCTGACCGCTGAGATGCGGAGCGCCGGGCACAGCGGCCCCGTCTATGTGATGTGCCGCAATATCGGGAACGCCCGCAAAAGCCCCGACAGAGACGCCGCCAGCAAGCTTGTCCAGCGTCCCTTTGTACGCCAGGACCTGCACACATGGCTGTCTGAGGAGTGTTTCAGCAAATTTGTTGTAGAGGAACCAGCACCCGCGCTGCCCTCTTTCCGGCACAGATCTGCACCGGCGCCCCCAGAAGAAACCGTTGAACAGAAAGTGCCACCAGCCGCACCCGCCCCCACAGCGCCTGCAACGGACCCGGTCGATGCACCGGAACCCGAAGAAACATCCACAGTTGTCGAAGCTGAGGCTCCCGAGGCTCCCGAGGCTCCCGAGGCTCCCGAGGCTCCCGAGGCTCCCGAGGCTCCAAGAAAGATGCGCATCCTTGCCGCCGAAGACAATAAAACAAACCGGCTTGTGTTCTCTAAAATGGTCAAGTCACTGGACATTGACCTTGAGTTCGCCTGCGACGGCGTCGAGGCGGTCGAAGGCTGGCAGAGCTTTGCACCGGACATGATCTTTATGGACATCTCCATGCCGCGCCTCGACGGCAAACAGGCCGCGACCAAAATCCGCGAACTGGAAAAGGACGGCCAGCGCATCCCGATCGTGGCTCTGACGGCCCATGCCATGGCCGGTGATGAAAAGGAGATCCTGGCCGCTGGCCTCGATCACTACATGACCAAACCCCTGCGCAAAGCAGAGATCGTCTCGCGCATTCTGGCGCATTGCCCCAAAGGCGTGATCAGCCCGATGCCCGAACCGGATCAGGAGGCCGGGTAAGGCCGCACGAATACCGGCTTGTCGTCCGATGAAAGATCGGGCCGGTACCGGTAGCCTCCGGTGACGAAATCCTGCAGGCTTTCAGGGTCCGTCAGCCGGTTGACGATCACATAACGCGCCATGGCACCACGCGCCTTTTTGGCAAAGAAACTGACCATCTTCGGGCCTTTACCGTCGTCTTTGTCTTCCATGAACGCCGGTGTAATCACCCGCAGTTTCAGCGCGCCGGGTGCCACGGCACCGAAATATTCCTGACTGGCGCAGTTCACCAGCACGCCCGTGCCAACCGTTTCGGCCTGCGCATTCAGATGCTGCGACAGGGTGTCACGCCAGTAGTCGTACAGGTTGCCCCCACGGCGCGTTTTCAGACGGCTGCCCATTTCCAGACGGTACGGCTGGATCGCATCCATCGGGCGCAGCACACCATAAAGACCGGACAGGATACGCAGATGATCCTGCGCCCAGTCCAGCTCCTCCGTGGACAGGCTGCCCGCTTCCAGCCCCTGATAGGTGTCCCCGGCAAAAGCCATCACCGCAGGGCGCGTGACCTCCTGCTCCGGGTCGTCCTGAAAGGCACGGAAGCGGTCCCGGTTGAGCCGCGCCAGATCGTCGCTCAGACCCATGAGTGACTTCAGCCCACCCAGCGTCAGGTTGCGCGCCGTTTTCGCCAGCCGCACCGCGTCCGGCTGAAACACCGGTTGCGTCATCTGCGCGGTCTGCGCGTCCCAGTCCAGTCGTTTTGCAGGCGAAATCACCACCAGCATCTGCGTCTCCTCAATCGGTCACCCCGGCTCTCCGGCGTGATCTAGCCCGCCTCCCGCAGGACGTCCAGAAATGCCGGGCCAAATCTTTCGGCGCGGCGCTCGCCCAGCAGTTTCTGCAGCAAAACAGGGTCCGGCGCGTGCAGTTGCGCGACCTTCGCCAGCAGCGACGCAGGACAACTCAGGGGCTTGTCCAGGCCAGCTTCTCCGCGGGCAAGGCTGGCCTGCACTTCCAGCAGGCGGTCATAGACCGATCCGGCGGACCGCCCCGCCAGTTTGCGCCTGGTCGGATGCATCTGCGGGGCCTCACCGGCGATCACCTCCAGAAAGGCATCGCCATAACTGTCCAGCTTTTTGGCACCGACACCGCCGATGCCCGCCATCTCATCCAGCGTCTGCGGGCGCTTTTCGGCCATCTCGATCAGCGTCCGGTCGGTGAAAATGATATAGGCCGGGACCCGTGCGGCCTCGGCAATTGCACGGCGTTTTGCCTTCAGCGCAGACAACAGCGGCGCATCCTCTTCCGAAACCATGGCCTTAACCGCAGGACGCCGGGTGGCTTTCGCCGCCGCAATACTGTCGCGGCGCAGCGAGATGCTCGCCTGATCCCGCAGGATCGGCAGGGCTGCATCCGTCATCCGCAGGGCGCCATGGCGTTCGGGATCCGGCCGCACCAGATCATGCCCCATCATCTGACGGAAAACTGCCTGCCACTGCCGCCGGTCATACTCCTGACCCACGGCGAAGGTCGGCAGGGCCTCGTGCCCGCGCTGACGGACCTTGTCGGTTTCATTCCCGATCAGAATATCGATCAGATGTCCCGCACCAAAGTTCTCGCCAGTGCGCAGAATGGCCGACAGCGCCTTGCGCACAGCCGTTGTCCCATCGAACACATCCGCCGGCGTATCACACAGATCACATCTGCCGCAGGACACTTCCGTTTCACCGAAATACCGCAACAGAGTCTCGCGCCGGCAGGACAGCGCTTCGGCGAGACCCAGCAACGCGTTGAGCCGTGCGTGATCCGCAGCGCGGCGCTCCGGTGGCGCAAGACCTTCGTCAATCTGGGACCGTCGCAGCCGGATATCTTCGGGCCCGAACAACGTGAGGGTTTCAGCCGGCGCGCCATCACGCCCCGCCCGTCCGATCTCCTGATAATAGGCTTCGATCGATTTCGGCAGATCCGCATGCGCCACCCAGCGGATATCCGGTTTATCAACGCCCATCCCGAACGCCACCGTGGCCACCACGATCAGCCCATCTTCCTGCTGGAACCGGCGCTCTGCAATCCGCCGGTCTTCCGCGTCCATGCCGCCATGGTAATGCAGCGCCGTGTGGCCCGCCTCGCGCAACCCCGTGGCCAGCCCTTCGGTCTTGGCACGGGTGCCGCAATAAACAATGCCGGATTGCCCGCGCCGGGCATCGGCAAAGTCCAGGATCTGGCGGCGCGGGCTGTTCTTGGCCTGAAACGCCAGATGAATATTCGGCCGGTCAAAACCATGCAGAAACGCGCGGGGTGCGGCGCCGTCAAAGAGTTTTTCAACGATTTCCTGGCGCGTCTCGGCATCGGCGGTGGCGGTAAAGGCGGCCAGCGGCACCCCCAGATCACGGCGCAGCGCACCGATGCGCAGGTAATCCGGGCGGAAATCGTGACCCCACTGGCTGACGCAATGCGCTTCATCCACGGCGATCATCGACACGCCCGCGCGCCGCAAAAGCCCCGCCGCACCACCCGAGGCCAGCCGTTCCGGTGCCATATAGAGCAGTTTCAGCGTTCCGGCATCAAGCGCTTCAAACACCGCATCGGTTTCCTCAGGCGTGTTTCCCGACGTCAGCGCCCCGGCGGAAACACCGGCCTCCTGCAGGGCGCGCACCTGATCACGCATCAGTGCAATCAGCGGTGAGATCACCACCGTCACACCATCCCGGATCAGGGCAGGCAGCTGAAAGCACAGGGATTTTCCCCCGCCCGTCGGCATGATCGCCAGCACGTTTTCGCCCGCGGAAACAGCCGTGACAATATCTTCCTGGCCCGGCCGGAAGCTGTCGAACCCAAAAACATCACGTAACAGCGTGGCAGCGCCTGTCATGAAAACCCTGTGAAATGATCTGCTCTTTTACGCAGACTCCCACACCGTGGATTCAGGGACAAGGCCTACCCGTCAGCGACCCGAAATAATCTTCGCAGGGACAGGTGGCTCAGATGAAGAGCGCGTAGTTGTTGACCAGCACAATCCGCAGGATGGCCACGATCAGCAGCACGGCCAGCGGCGCCAGGTCGATCCCGCCCATCTGCGGCAGCATCCGGCGCACAGGCCCGTAAATCGGCTCCAGCAGGCGGTTCAGTCCATACCAGATCTGAGCCACCAGCTGTTGCTGCGTGTTCAGGACCTGGAAATTGATCAGCCAGCTCATGATGACGTGCGCGATGATAAAGAACCACACAACGTTCAGCAGAAGCATCAGAATTTCGAACAGCGATTGCATCAGTGGCCCTTTCGTTGCGACGTTTCTCAGTTAAGCAGGCGACCGGCAAAGGGCAAGTCCCCGCCGTGCTGCAAAACCCGTGCTTGCGCCGCGCGCTTGTGCCTGTTTTAGCTTAAGATACCCTAAAGAGGCAGGCGGGTATGACAGCAGAAAAGAAGCGGATCTGGGGCTGGTTCGCCTTCGACTGGGCCGCGCAACCCTATTACACCCTGGGTCTGACGTTTATCTTCGGACCCTATTTTGCAGGCGTGGCGACCGATTTCTTTACCACATCAGGCATGTCTGAGAACGCAGCCGATGCGCGCGCCCAAAGCGTCTGGGCTAATGCACAGCTGGTCGCGGGCCTTTTTATCGCGGTCCTTGGTCCGGTGATCGGGGCCTATGCGGACAGCACGGGCCGCCGCATGCCCTGGATTGTCGCCTTTTCGGTGGTCTATGTCATCGCCTCAGCCTCCCTGTGGTATATGGTGCCGGATGGCTCCGCGCTCTGGTTCTGCCTTTATGCCTTTGCCATCGGGTTCGTGGCGGCGGAATTTGCCCTGATCTTTGTAAACGCACAACTGCCGGGCCTCGGTGACGAAGACACCATCGGCAAAATCAGCGGCGTGGGCGCATCGCTGGGCTATTGGGGCGGGGTTGTCTCGCTCTTTATCATGCTGCTGTTTTTCTTTGAGGCCAATCCGCAGGACGGCACAACACTCATCGGTCTTGCACCCGCTCTTGGGCTGGACGCATCGCAAAGCGAGGGCACGCGCTTTGTGGGTCCCTTTATCGCCGGCTGGTTCGTAATCTTTATGATCCCTTACTTTGCCTGGGTGCGCGAACCAAAGCCTGCTGTGAAACAGGGCGGGTTCAGCGCCGCGATGGCCGACCTGCGTGCCTCTCTCGCGCAGGTGTTCCGCCGGCCCAGCCTCGCTGCCTACCTGGGGTCGTCCATGCTTTACCGTGACGCGCTGAATGCGCTTTACGGGTTCGGCGGTGTCTATGCCCGCCTGGTGCTCGACTGGTCTCTCACCAACATCGCGATATTCGGGATCATCGGGGCCATTACAGCGGCGATTGCCACCTGGGTCGGGGGGCTCTTTGATGAAAAATACGGCCCTAAACCGGTTATCAGGGTCTGTATTTTCATTCTGATCGCTGTCTGCAGCGTGATTGTCGGCATGTCACGCGAAACCTTCTTCGGGGTGCCGTTGCCACCGGGATCAACGCTCCCCGATCTGACGTTCTTTGTGTGCGGCGCTGCGATCGGCGGCGCGGGTGGTGCGCTCTATGCCGCGTCGCGCTCCATGATGGTACGGCACACCAACCCCGACCGCCCGACAGAGGCGTTCGGGCTCTTTGCGCTGTCCGGCAAGGCCACCGCTTTTCTGGCGCCGCTGCTGATCAGCGTGGTCACAACCGCGACCGAAAACGCCCGCCTGGGCATTTCTCCACTGATCGGGCTTTTCGTACTCGCCCTGATTGTGCTCATATGGGTCAACCCCAAAGGAGACCGCGCCGCATGACCCGCCTCTTCACCGGACTGCTGACTGCCCTCGCCTGCCTCGCCCTTGCCAGCTGCGACGAAGCTCCGGCGCCGGAGGTGCGCGCAACACCGGAACCGGTCATCGCCACGTCCGGGAATTCGAACGGTGTCGCGAAACAGCTGTTCGGCGCAAAGAAAGAGGCATCGGCTCAGCGCCCGGGTCCCTTGGGCAGCTATGCCAAAGGCTGCATCGCCGGGGCCGCGGAACTGCCAGAAACCGGACCGACCTGGCAGGCGATGCGTCTGTCGCGCAACCGCAACTGGGCACACCCGGAAACCGTCGGCTTTGTGCAGGATCTCAGCCGCGCAGCCGCGCGCCAGCCCGGGTGGAATGGTCTCTATGTGGGCGATCTCAGCCAGCCCCGCGGCGGGCCGATGCTGTCGGGCCACGCCAGCCACCAGATCGGGCTCGACGCCGACATCTGGCTGCGGCCCGCAGGCAACCTGGCGCTGTCAGCGGCCGACCGCGAAGCCATCTCTTCGATCTCCCTGCGCCGGGAACGCGGGGCTTTCGTGAACGACAACTGGACACCGGCGCACCACGAAATCATCAAGGCCGCAGCCTCTGATCCGCGTGTTGCGCGTATTTTCATCTTCCCCGGCGCCAAGGTTCAGATGTGCAAAGACGCACGCGGCGATCGCGCCTGGCTCAACAAAGTGCGCCCCTGGTTCGGGCATCACTACCATTTTCACGTACGTCTCAAATGCCCTGCGGGTGCGACCGGCTGTATTGATCAGGCACCGCCACCCGCCGGGGACGGATGCGCGGACGCCCAGGCCTGGGTGAATAATATTCTCAACCCGCCGCCGCCCGATCCAAACGCCAAACCCAGAAAACCCCGCCGCGACCTTGTGCTCGCCGATCTGCCGTCACAATGCGCCGCCGTTTTACAGTCCCGCTGATCACGGCGTTTGGCATCGCAGCGGTTGGCTTTGCACCATGGTTTGCCCTGAAACCGGACCCTCCGGCCACGCCGCCCGACGCGCAGCCCGCGCAGCTCAGCGCCATCATTCCCGCCGAAACAGAGGCTGACTGGGCTGGTGGCTTTTCGGGCATTGAGGTTTCAGACGATGGCAGCGCCTGGTTTCTGGTCACCGACCGGGGTCATATCGCGCGCGGCTCCTTCACCCGGCAGGACGGGACTTTGAAGAGCGCAGAAATAACTGCCTTTCAGCGCCTGGTCGACCGGTTCGGCAACGCCCCCGATTTCCCCCATACCGATGCCGAAGGCCTGGCTCTTGACAGCGCCGGGCGGCTCAACGTGTCCTTTGAGCATGCCCACCGGGTTCTGCGGTATGAGACATGGGAGGCATCCGCGGTCTGGCCGTCCTATACCAGATCATGGCGGGCGCTGCCGAAGAACGGTGGCCTGGAGGCACTGGCCATAGATGCGCAGGGCCGTCTGTTTGCCATTCCGGAAGGGGTCGCATCCGGCGCCTGGGAAGCGCTGGTCTACCGGCGGAATGTGACCGGACCATGGGAGCAACCCTTTACCCTGCGGCTGGCCGAAGGCTTCAAACCCACCGGTGCTGACTTTGGCCCCGACGGACGCCTCTATCTGCTGGAAAGGTCCGTCTATCCATTTGGCTTCCGCTCGCGGGTCCGCAGCATGACCGTCACCGAAACAGGTTTTAAGAACACGCGCGTCATTCTGGAGACACCGCTTTTCACCCACGGAAACCTCGAAGGCATCGCAGTCTGGCGCGACACGGACGGGCAAATCCGCCTGACCATGGTCTCAGACGATAATTTCCTGCCCATGCTGCGCTCGGAAATCGTGGAATATATCCTCACAGAGTGACTTGCGCTGCACGGGCATCCGCCGTAAAGACCGCGCGTTGGCCCGATCGGGTCCGCCAAGTGCCGCAACCTTGTCAAAACGGATACATCTATGACACGCGCTCACCTTCCCGGCATTATTGCCATGGCTGCCATTGTGGTCGCCTCGAACATTCTCGTGCAGTTCCTCTTCGGCAACTGGCTGACCTGGGGCGCGTTCACCTATCCGCTCGCTTTCCTGGTGACCGACATCATGAACCGCGTCTATGGCGCGGCCGCCGCACGCCGCGTTGTCTTTGCCGGCTTTATCGTGGGCATCATCTGTTCGCTGATCGGCACACAGATCATCGGCGAATTCGGCCCGCTCGTGACCCTGCGCATCGCGCTTGGGTCGGGAGTTGCCTTCCTGACGGCACAGCTGCTGGATGTGGCGATTTTCTCCGCTCTGCGCGATGGCCGCTGGTGGCGCGCGCCGCTGGCCTCCACGCTGATCGGCAGCACCGTGGACACCGCGCTCTTTTTCACCATCGCATTCTCCGCGGGCCTGACCTTCATCGAACCCGCCAATGACGTGTCCTGGGCCGGCGAGATCCTGCCGCTGCTTGGTACCGGGCCCGAGGCCCCGCTCTGGGTCTCCCTCGCGGTGGCCGACTGGGCCGTCAAGCTCAGCCTGGCACTGCTGGCGCTGGTACCGTTCCGGGTGATCACCGCACGGGCAGCCTCTGCCGCACAATAAAGCAGGCCCTGATCCGACACCGGCTCATCGGTTTTGTTAACGAAAAAAAGCTTGGTGATTTCCGAAACCTGTGCGACGATTCTTTCAACGTCAACAGATAGGTAAAGGAGGTGATCCAGTGTCAAGAAAGGTATTGGAGCGAGGTGTCGGAACAGCTTTGGAGGTCGCCTGCTGAGGCAGCCCTTGACGGGCAGAACTCCTGAGTGGATTTCGGTCTAACCGATCCCCTCCTTAAACCATTCGATTGGGCCACACTTCCGGGTGTGGCCCTTTTACGTTACAACCCATCCCACAATGCAACCTGTGATCTGTTATGCCACCCGTGCTCGCCAGCCTTATTCTCTATACCCGCAAGACCGATGAAATGGCCGCGTTCTACACCGGCCACTTCGGGTATACGCGCCACGATCTGCCGGGCGACCGCATCACCGAACTGCGTCCACCGGGCGACGGCGTCATTCTGCTGCTGCATCCTGCGGGCAAAGGCGCGCGCCAGGGGCAGGCGGCGGTCAAACTGGTTTTCACCGTGCCGGATGTGCCTGGGTTCGCCGCCGGGGCGGCCCGCAATGGTCTGGAATTCGGCCCCCTGCATAAGGCAGACGGCTATGTTTTTGCCAACGCCAAAGATCCGTCCGGGAATTCCGTCAGCATCTCGGGGCGGCTGGCCTGATCCATGCTGAAAATCAATGACGATATCACCCTTGAGGACTGGGAATTCACCGAAAGCTTCATGCGGGCCTCCGGTCCGGGCGGGCAGAACGTCAACAAGGTCTCCTCGGCTGTCGAGCTGCGGTTCGAGGCAGAACGGTCCCCCAACCTGCCGCCGGCGGTGAAAAACCGTCTGAAACGCCTGGCCGGGCGGCGCTGGACAACCGAAGGCGCGCTGGTCCTGCAGTGCGACGAGACCCGCAGCCAGGCCCGCAACCGCGATATCGTGCGCGAACGCCTGGCGGAGCTGGTCCGCAAGGCACTGGTCCGCCCGAAACGCCGGATCGCCACACGACCCACGCTCGGCTCCAAAAAGCGCAGGCTCAAAGCCAAGAAAGTCCGCGGCGAGGTCAAGTCCCTGCGCGGCCGCGTCGATCCCACCGAATAGTCCCGCTTGCCGTGGACCGTGGCGCCAGTTAGCGTCGCCTGGAACACCAGCGAGGACATGGATGCGCAGCACTGACCAAACCGGCCTCGCCATCATCACCAGTCTTGTGGCACTGCTCTTTTTTGACGCGATGGGGCTTACCATCAAACTGCTGTCTGACCGTTACACAGCGCAGGAGCTTTCCGCGTGGCGCAACCTTTTTGCTCTTATCCCTTCGCTCCTTGCCCTTTGGCTGTCAAAGATGTGGCGGGACGCCGGCAGACCCTGGCGTATACGGCAATGGAAGCTGGCCCTTGCCCGTGGCGCCATCGTGTCAGCAGCGCAGCTGATGTTTTACATGTCGCTGGGCCTGATGGCCTTCGCCACCGCATCGACCATCGCTTACGCCAACGCGCTTTTCGTCACAGCACTCGCAGTCCCCCTGCTTGGCGAAAAAGTCGGTTGGGTGAGATGGGCCGCCGTGCTCATCGGGTTTGCCGGCGTTATCCTTATCATGCGGCCCGGCACCGACGCTTTCAGCTTCGCGTCACTCCTGCCGCTGGGGGCAGCCTTTCTTTATGCTGCAGTCGCCGTCACGGCCCGTCTCTTCGATGACGATGTGCCAACGCCCATGGTCAATTTTTACGCCTCTGTCACAGCCCTGACTGCGACCTTCCTGATCACCCTTTTCTGGGGCGGCTTCACACCGGTTTCCAGCCTGGCAGACCTGGGCTGGATCATTGCAATGGGCTTTTTCGGCGGCATTGCTGTTCTGCTTTTGATTGTGGCCTACCGCATGACCGAACAAAGCAACCTTGCACCTTTCAGTTATTTCGGCATTCCACTGGCATTTGGTCTGGGGTGGGTTTTCTTCGGCGAAACACCGTGGGAAACGCTGTTCCCCGGAGCAATCCTGATCGTGGGCGGCGGCCTCCTTATCGTCTGGCGCGAACGCAGATTACGGCATTCCTCCTGACCTGATGCGGCATACTTCGCCCATCGTGCTCACGCTGAAATCACGGTTAATGAAAGTTTAATTCTATTATCTTCAAATGCTTAACCCATTTTTGAGGTACGCCCCTCAAAAATATGTCGACATGAGGTACGCACCTCAATTAGCGTCGGACACAGTCATTACCCGAATCGGCAGGAACCGGTCGGGCGGACTCATAGGGAGGAATTACATGAAATATTCAAAACTGACCGCGGTCAGCGCGCTGAGCATGACAGTTGCAAGCCTTGGTGCTTCTGCTCAGGCCGATGACCTGACGCTCTGCTGGGCCGCCTGGGACCCGGCAAACGCTCTGGTTGAGCTGAGCAAGGAATTTGAGGAACAATCCGGCCACTCCATGAGCTTCGAGTTCATTCCATGGCCCAACTTTGCCGACCGGATGCTCAATGAGCTGAACTCGGGTGGTAAACTCTGCGACCTGCTGATCGGCGACAGCCAGTGGATCGGTGGTGGCGCTGAAAACGGCCACTATGTGAAGCTGAATGACTTCTTCGACGCCGAAGGCATCTCAATGGGCGATTTCGCAGACGCGACTGTCTACGCCTATTCCACATGGCCCAAAGGCACGCCCAACTACTACGCGCTGCCCGCGATGGGCGATGCGAACGGCTGGTTCTACCGCAAGGACTGGTTCGCCCGTGAAGACATCCGCGAAGCCTTCAAAGCCTCTACCGGCCGCGAACTGGCAGAGCCCGCATCCCAGAAGGAACTGCTGGAAATCGCACAGTTCTTCCAGGGCCGCGAGATTGACGGCCAGACGGTTTACGGTGCTGCGATCTTCACCGAACGCGGGTCCGAAGGCATCACCATGGGTGTCACCGGCGCGCTCTACCCCTGGGGTTTCAAGTATGAAAACACGCCCGGCTCCTATGACATGGAAGGCGCTGTAAACTCGCCGGAAGCTGTCGAAGCTCTTGAATTCTATAAAGAGTTCTACGAAACAGCCACACCTCCGGGTTACACAAACTCCTACATGGGTGAAAGCCTCGACGCCTTCAAATCCGGTCAGGTCGCGATGGCGATGAACTGGTTCGCCTTCTTCCCTGGCCTCTATGCAGACCCGAACACCGGCGGCGACAAGATCGACTTCTTCGTGAACCCGCCGCAGAACCAGGCCGGCTCTACGCTGGGCGGTCAGGGCATCTCGGTTGTGGCCTATTCTGACAAGCAGGACGCAGCCCTTGAATACATCAAGTGGTTCGCCAACCCTGAAGTGCAGCAGAAATGGTGGGATCTGGGCGGCTATTCGGCTCATAAGGCCGTGCTGGAAAGCGACAGCTTTGTAGACAGCGCCCCCTTTGCCGGTGACTTCCTCGAAGCCATGGGCGCCGTCCAGGACTTCTGGCAGGAACCGGCCTACGCCGAACTGCTGCTGGCCATGCAGAAACGCATCCACGACTACGTGGTTGCCGATCAGGGTACCGCCAAAGAGGCGCTCGACAAGCTGATCGAAGACTGGACAGAAACCTTCGAAGACGAAGGCAAACTCTGAACATCGCCTCAGGGTGGGGCCCCGGGCAACCCGGGTCCCGCCCTGTCCCCTGACCAACCGGCTGGACGGGCTCTTCCGTCTCGCCCCGGGAAAGCTGCGTCCACATGCCAGACACCCCTATCTCCCGCGCGGCACAGGCAACACCGCCTGCCATGGCCCGCAAAATCAAAGGTCTCAGCGACCGTGCCATCGCCTGGATCTTCGTGGCGCCCACGATCTTCCTGCTGCTGGCGATCAACATCTTTCCGCTGATCTGGACCATCAATCTCAGCTTTACCAACTTCCGCGCCAACCGCCTGAACCGCGAAGTCGACTACGTGGGCCTGCGCAACTACGAGCGCATCCTGACCGACAGCGACATCTGGCTGAACATGCAGGCCACAGCGCATTTCCTGTTCTGGACAATCTTCTTCCAGGTGCTCATCGGCTTCACGCTGGCCTACCTGATCAACAAGAAATTCAAAGGCAACGATCTCTGGACGACCATCATCGTGCTGCCGATGATGCTGAGCCCCGCGGTGGTCGGCAACTTCTGGAAGTTCCTCTACCAGCCGCAGATCGGCCTCTTTAACTACATCATCGCCTTCTTCACCGGCAAGGATCCCTCCAGCTTCGAAATGCTGGGCTCTGTGGATCTCGCACCATGGTCCATCGTGATCGTGGACACCTGGATGTGGACTCCCTTCGTGATGCTCATCTGCCTCGCGGGCCTGCGGTCGATCCCCGACTACATTTACGAGGCCGCAGAGATCGACCGCGCCTCCAAACTCAGACAGTTCTTCACCATCACCATCCCCATGGTGCTGCCCTTCCTGATGCTCGCCGTGCTCTTCCGCGGGATCGAGAACTTCAAAATGTTCGATCTCGTGGTCCAGCTCACCGGCGGCGGCCCGGGCTCCACCACCGAACTCACCTCCATCAACCTCAAACGCGAAGCCTTCGAGAAATGGCGCACCGGCTACGCCTCGGCCTACGCCATCATCCTCTTTGTCACCGTGTTCGGCCTCGCGAGCATCTACGTCAAAGCCCTGAACAAGGTCAAAGAACGATGACCCGCCTTATCCCGGCCGCCCGCCTCTTCTTCTGGCCCGAAATATCCCCGGGGGAGGCGCCAGCCGGGGGGCAGGAAGCCCCCTCCGACCTCAGCCCAGCACACAGGCACCCGATCATGAGCAGTTTCTCCGTCACCGAGCCCAGCAAGCGCTCCAAATGGTTCGCCGGTACGCTGGTCATTCTCTACGCGCTGATCACCATGATCCCGCTTGCCTGGATCATGCTCACAGGGTTCAAATCACCCGCCGATGCCATCAGCTATCCGCCTAAGGTGGTCTTTGAACCCACCCTCGAAGGCTACGTGAACCTCTTCACCACCCGCACCCGTCAGACAGACGAATTCCTCGCCGCCAATCCGCCGGAGAACTGGTACGAAGAGATCGTGCGCCAGTACGATATGGTGATCGCCGGTCCCTCGAAATTCGGCGAACGCTTCCTCAATTCTGTGATCATCGGCTTTGGCTCAACCTTCCTCAGTATCTTCCTCGGTACTCTGGCGGCCTATGCCTTCTCCAGGTTCAAAATACCGCTCGCGGATGACCTGCTGTTTTTCATTCTCAGTACGCGGATGATGCCCCCCATTGCCGTGGCGATCCCGATCTTCCTGATGTACCGCCAGCTGGGCCTGTCGGACACACACCTCGGCATGATCCTGCTCTACACGGCGGTGAACATCTCGCTCGCGGTCTGGCTGCTCAAAGGCTTCATAGACGAGATCCCGCGCGAATACGAAGAAGCCGCCCTCATTGACGGCTACACCCGCTTCCAGGCCTTCTACAAAGTCGTGCTGCCCCAGGCCGCCACCGGCATCGCATCAACTGCGATCTTCTGCCTGATCTTCGCCTGGAACGAATACGCCTTTGCGGTTCTGCTGACCTCCGGCACGGCCCAGACGGCTCCGCCCTTTATCCCGACGATCATCGGTGTCGGTGGTCTTGACTGGCCCGCGGTTGCTGCAGGCGCCACCATCTTCCTGCTGCCGGTGATGATCTTCACCGTGGCCCTGCGCAAACACCTGCTGCGCGGCATAACCTTCGGAGCGGTGCGCAAATGACCTTAACCGGACCCTGCCCCAACGTGCGCCGCGCACCGACGTTTTACCGACGTGATACCGACGCAATACCGACGCCCTACCGACAGCCTCCGGAGGCCCTGCGATGAGCAACTTTATCTCTGGTCTGATCCGCCTGCGCCGCGGCCCACGGGAAGTGCTGGCGACGATCATTATCGCGCTCGGGGTCTTCATGCTGATGCAGCCCTTCGTGATGTGGGCGTTCACCTATTCCTTCATCACGACGCTCGTCGGTACCGTGATGTTCATCATCGTCAGTCACTTCCCGAAATGACCGCTCTTATGACACCCCAGGCCGACGTATCGGCAGCAATCAATGCCTTCCCGCCGGCCGTCCGGGACTGCCACCTGCGCGTCCGCGATATGATCCTGTCGCTCGCGGAGGACCTCGGTGCCGGCCCGCTGGAGGAGACCCTGAAATGGGGGCAACCAGCCTACCTGAACACCACGCGGAAAACCGGCACCACGCTGCGGCTGGGTGTGACCAGCGAGACGCCGGCGCGGGCCGGGGTCTATGTACACTGCCAGACCACACTGGTCCGGGATTTCCGGCTGCGCCAGGACGAAGCGCTTGCCTTCGACGGAAACCGTGGCCTGCTGCTCGATCCGGAACAACCTCTGCCCGAAGGCCCGCTGCGCGCCTTCATTTCACAGGCACTGACGTATCACAGGGACAAAAAAGCCAATGGCTGAAATCGTAATCAAAAATGTCCGTAAGGAATTCGGTGATTTCACCGCTGTGAAAGAATCCAGCTTCACCATCGAAGACGGTGAGTTCTTCATGCTGCTGGGCCCCTCCGGCTGCGGCAAAACCACAACGCTGCGCATGATTGCCGGTCTAGAACTGCCCACTTCGGGCGAGATCTGGCTCGACGGCGAAGAGATAAGCCAGAAGCCTCCCAGCCAGCGTGACATCGCTTTTGTATTCCAGATGTTTGCGCTCTATCCGCACATGAATGTCTATAAAAACCTAAGCTATCCGCTGGTCAGCCAGGGCATGAACCGGGCCGCCGTGCGCGACAAGGTGGACGAGGTTGCAGGCATTCTGGGCATCCGCGATATCCTCAAAAAACCCGTGGGGGGTCTGTCTGGCGGCGACCGCCAGCGGGTGGCCCTGGGCCGCGCCATTGTGCGCAATCCCAAGGCGTTCATGATGGACGAACCCCTTGGCGCACTCGATGCAGAATTCCGCGAGCACATGTCCGAAGAGCTGCGCGCCCTGCACGACCGCATGAACGCCACCACCGTCTATGTGACCCACGACCAGCTGGAGGCCATGCAGATGGGCGACAAGATCGTGGTGATGAACAACGCCGTGGTCGAACAGTTCGGCACGCCCCAGGAAATCTACGACAAGCCCGCATCCATGTTCGTCGCGGATTTCATCGGCTCGCCCTCGATGAACTTTCTGGGCTTCGATGGCACTGTCCCCGAAGGGACAACCAGCGTTGATCTGCAGGGGCAGGCCATGGCCGTCCCACGCCAGATCGAGGGCGCTGCAGGTAAAATGGTCTTTGGCGTGCGGCCCGAACACGTCACCCTGTCTGACAGCGGTAACTACCGGGGCGAGGTTGTCGCCACCGAATATCTCGGCACAACACAGATCATCACGCTGGAAACCCCAAACGGCGAACTGAAAGCCCGCGTGCCGTCAGGTCAGGTGGCCACCACGGGCGAAAAAGTCGGCCTTGGGTTCAACGCCGAAACCATCACGCTTTTTGATGAAACCTCCGGCCGCGCCCTGCGGTCAGACCTGAACAACGGGGTGCTGTCCAATGGCTGAGGTCGTCCTCAAAGGTGTCTCCAAATCCTTCGGTGACACAGTTGGTGTCGAAGGGGTCGACATGACCATTCCCGACGGTGCCTTTGTGGTCCTTCTGGGCCCGACAGGTGCGGGCAAGACCACGACACTACGCCTGATCTCCGGGCTTGAAAAGCTGGACGCCGGTGAAATCAGCATCGGCGGGCACACTCTGCGCGACGAGACACCGGCCCAGCGCGATGTGGCCATGGTCTTTCAGCAGTATTCGCTCTACCCGCATCTCACCGTGCGCGAAAACCTGGAATTTCCGCTGAAATCGCCGATCCTGCGCACCCCGCGGGACGAGATTGACCGCAAGGTGAACGAAGTCGCCGATGTTCTGCAGATTTCCCACAAACTCGACAACAAGGCGACCGCGCTCTCGGGCGGCGAGATGCAGCGTGTCTCCATCGGCCGGGCGCTGGTGCGCGACCCGCAGGTCTATCTGATGGACGAACCGCTCAGCTCGCTTGACGCCAAACTGCGCACCGATCTGCGCATCGAACTCAAACGTATTCAGGCAAACCTGGGCGCCACCATCCTCTATGTGACGCACGACCAGATTGAGGCCATGACCATGGCCACCCATGTGGGTGTGCTGAACGAGGGCCGGCTGGTGCAGTACGGCACACCCCGCGACATCTACGAGAACCCCAATTCGGTCTATGTGGCCTCGCGCCTTGGCCTGCCGCGCATCAATATTCTGCCAGCGGACCTTTTCGGCACCGCGCCCAAAGGGGCGCACCGGATCGGGTTGCGGCCCGAACATGTCACACAGGGAGAAGGCCGCGAAGCCGCCATCGGCCGGATCGAACGGCTTGGCGATCACAGCCGTCTGCACCTGAAACTGGACGGGCACGACATCATCACACTGGCCGACCCGCATTCGCAGTACGCGCCCGGCGGAACGGTCAGGATCACCCCAAAGGACCCTCTGTGCTTCGATGCGCAGGGCAACCGGATCTACTGAAAGGAGATATCTGTGGCGCAGTTTATCAACAGCAGGGAAAACCTGGTCACCGATGCCATCGACGGGCTTCTCGCAGCTTCGGGGGGTGCCCTTTGCAGGCTGGACGGCTACCCGCATATCAAAGTGGTCTGCCGCACGGACTGGGATAAATCGCAGGTCGCTCTGATCTCGGGCGGCGGGTCCGGTCACGAACCGGCCCACGCGGGATTTGTCGGCGACGGGATGCTGACGGCGGCGGTCTGCGGTGAGGTTTTTGCCTCCCCCTCGGTCGATGCGGTTCTCGCCGGTATCCTTGCTGTCACGGGCGAGGCCGGCTGTCTGCTGATCGTCAAGAACTACACCGGCGACCGGCTGAACTTTGGTCTCGCGGCCGAACGCGCACGGGCTTTCGGCCTCAAGGTATCGATGGTTGTGGTCGATGACGACATCGCTCTGCCCGATCTGCCCCAGGCGCGCGGCGTGGCGGGGACACTCTTTGTGCACAAGATCGCAGGCGCTCTCGCAGCAAACGGCGCGGACCTCGACACCGTGACGGCGGCGGCACAGAAGGCCAATGATGAAATGGCCTCCATCGGCATGTCGCTCGACACCTGCACGGTGCCCGGTTCCGCCAAAGAAGACCGGATCGCCAGCGGCATGGCTGAACTGGGCCTCGGGATCCACGGCGAGGCCGGGGTGCAGCAGGTTCAGTTTGATACAGCCGCCAGCGCCATGGACATGGTTCTCGACAAGCTGGCAGGCCGCCGTGACGGCACACCGCATGTGGCCCTGCTCAACAACCTGGGCAGCACCACCCCACTGGAGATGTCCGTGCTGGCGCAGGCCCTCGCATCCTCTTCCAAGGCAGCCGGTATTACGGCAGTGATCGGCCCGGCGCCGATGATGACGTCCCTGGATATGCACGGGTTTTCCGTCTCTGTCCTGCCACTGTCCGATGCCGCAAAGGCGGGTCTCGAACGCCCGGTCCCGCTTGCTGCATGGCCCGGCATGTTCACGCTGGATGATGTGATCGCAAAGCCGCTGCCCGACGGGCTGAGCCCGATCCAGCCCATTCCGTCCGAGAACCCACGGGTCCGGGGCATCATTGAGACCTGCTGCGATCTGCTGATCGCGGCTGAAAGCGACCTGAACCTGCTGGATGCAAAATCGGGGGATGGCGACACAGGCAGCACCCTTGCCACCGCAGCACGCGCGCTCAAAGGATCGCTTGACCGGATGCCGCTCGCCGATCTGACCCAGCTTTTCCGCGCCGTCGGTAACGAACTCAGCCAGACCATGGGCGGGTCCTCGGGCGTCATCCTCGCCATCTTTTTCGGCGCGGCAGGCGATGCCTGCGCCAACGGACATCCGACGCATGAAGCCCTCCTCAAGGGGTTGCAGCGGATCAGCGAAGTGGGCGGCGCGCGCGCCGGTGACCGCACCATGATCGACGCGCTGGAACCCGCGCTGACTGCGCTGCCGGATGGCGTGGATCAGGCCGCTGCCGCCGCGCGCACGGGAGCGGATGCCACCGCGGCCATCGGCCGGGCCAAAGCCGGGCGCGCCTCCTATGTGCCCGAGGAAAACCTGATCGGTCACAACGACCCGGGCGCCGAAGCGGTGGCCCGCCTCTTTGAGGGTCTGGTCAGCGCGATGAAAGGATAACCCAGCAGGCATGAAAGCCGGTCGCGAGAACAATCCGCTGAAACCTACGGTCAACGACATTGCGCGTGTGGCCGGGGTCAGCCTTGCGACCGTGGACCGTGTGCTCAACGAACGCCCCGGCGTCCGTAAGATCACTGTCGAAAAGGTCAATCGTGCGATCGCCGATCTGGGATACGTGCGTGACACAGCGGCGGCCAATCTGGCACGCGGGCGGGTCTATCGCTTTCTGTTTATCCTTCCGGCGACCAATAACGAGTTCCTGTCCCTGATCGAGGAGCACATCGCCGATCTGTCGCCGGGTCTGCTGCGTGACCGCACGCAGGTGTCGCACATCAGCGTACCGGCGTTTGATCCGATGGCACTCGCCGAGGCGATCAACGAGGTCGACGTGACGCAGACCGATGGCGTTGCCGTCTTCGGCCCGGAGACACCTTCAGTACGCGACAGCATCTCGCGACTGCGGGCACATGGGGTATCCGTCGTTTCGCTGGTGTCGGACATCCCAAGCTCAGAAAGGAACACCTATGTCGGCATAGACAATATCGCGGCAGGGCGGACCGCGGCCCAGCTGATGGGACGTTTTCTGGGGTCGGTTCAGGGCAATATCCTGGTGCTGACTGGCTCTATGCTGGCACGCGATCATCTTGAACGCCGCTTGGGGTTTGACGAGGTCATGGCCCGGGATTTCCCGCAACTGAATGTGCTCGCCTCGCTTGAGGGGCGGGACGATCCCGACCTGATCGAAAGGCTGCTGCCAAAGACGCTGGAGCGGACGGGAGGTATCGTCGGCATCTATTCGTCTGCCGCCGGGAACGCCGGGCTGATCCGTCATTTTGACAGGACCGGCATGCAGAACGCTCCGGTCATTGTCGCCCATGAGCTGACGCCTTTGTCCCGCAGGGCGCTTGGCGACGGGCTGTTCGACGCGGTAATCAGCCAGGATGCCGGTCACCTGGTACGAAGTGCATTGCGGATCATGCGCGCTGTGGTTGATAAATCACCGATCAACACCGCTCAGGAACGGATCCGCATCGACGTTTATCTGAAAGAAAACCTGCCGCCGGAACCGGCGCGCACTAGGGAGGAAAATACATGAAAACCATTAAGGGACCGGCGCTGTTTCTGGCGCAGTTCGCGGGTGATGACGCCCCCTTCAATTCCTGGGATGCCATCACGAAATGGGCCGCGGACTGCGGCTACAAAGGTGTTCAGGTCCCCAGCTGGGATGGTCGTCTTTTCGATCTGGCACAGGCGGCAGAAAGCAAGACGTATTGCGACGATTTTAAAGGTCAGGCCGCCGCGAACGGGATCGAGGTCACTGAGCTGTCGACCCACCTCCAGGGCCAGCTTGTTGCGGTACACCCCGCCTATGATGCGGGCTTTGACGGCTTTGCCGACCCGTCGGTGCACGGCAACCCGCAGGCGCGTCAGGAATGGGCCACAGACCAGGTGAAAAAGGCGCTGTCAGCATCGGCCAATATGGGCATCGGGGCGCATGCGACCTTCTCGGGTGCGCTGGCCTGGCCCTATATGTACCCCTGGCCACAGCGCCCGGCGGGTCTTGTCGAAACCGCTTTTGACGAACTGGCAAAGCGCTGGCGGCCGATCCTGGATCATGCCGAGGACTGCGGTGTTGACGTCTGCTACGAAATCCACCCGGGCGAGGATCTGCACGACGGTGTCACCTTTGAGATGTTCCTTGAACGCGTTGGCAATCACGCCCGCTGCAACATGCTCTATGACCCGTCGCACTATGTGCTGCAGTGCCTTGATTACCTCGACAACATCGACATCTACAAAGACCGGATCCGTATGTTCCACGTCAAGGATGCCGAGTTCAATCCGACCGGCAGACAGGGTGTCTATGGCGGCTACCAGTCCTGGGTGGACCGCGCGGGCCGCTTCCGCAGCCTGGGCGACGGGCAGGTTGATTTCGCTGCCGTCTTTTCCAAAATGGCCGCCAATGATTTCGACGGTTGGGCCGTGGTGGAATGGGAATGCTGCCTCAAGCACCCCGAAGACGGTGCACGCGAAGGCGCGCAGTTCGTTTCCGATCACATCATCCGCGTGACCGAACGGGCCTTTGACGACTTTGCCGATGGTGGCACAGACGAGGCCACAAACCGCAAAATGCTGGGGATATAGAATATGAGCCGTATCAGACTGGGCATGGTGGGTGGCGGCAACGACGCCTTTATCGGCGCCGTGCACCGCATCGCATCACGCATAGACGACCGTTACGAACTGGTGGCCGGGGCCCTGTCCTCGACACCGGAGAAATCGCGGGCCTCAGGCGAGGCGCTGGGGCTTGCCGAAGACCGGATTTACGACGATTTCAAACAGATGGCGATCCGTGAAGCGCGCCTGAAAAACGGGATCGAGGCTGTGGCCATTGTCACGCCCAATCACGTACATTTCGCCGCTGCGCGTGAGTTCCTGAAACGGGGCATCCACGTCATCTGTGACAAACCGCTGACTTCGACCATGGCGGACGCACGCAAGTTTGTGAAAGCCGTGGAAAGCTCTGATGCGCTGTTCGTGCTGACGCATAACTACACCGGCTATCCGATGGTGCGGCAGGCGCGCGCGATGGTCAGCGCCGGTGATATCGGTGCGGTCCGCGTGGTGCAGGTCGAATACCCGCAGGACTGGCTGAGCGAGGAGCAGGACTTCAAACAGGCCGCGTGGCGCACGGATCCGGCACGGTCCGGTGCCGGGGGATCCACCGGCGACATCGGTACCCATGCGCATAACCTTGCCTGCTTTGTGACCGGCCTGACGGTTGAAAGCCTGGCTGCCGATCTGCAGGCCTTTGTCCCCGGTCGTCAGCTGGATGACAATGGCCACGTGATGCTGCGGTTTCACGGGGGCGCGCGCGGTATGCTGTGGTGCAGCCAGGTGGCGCCCGGCAACGAAAACGCACTGCGTCTGCGGGTCTACGGCGAAAAGGGCGGGCTGGAATGGTCCCAGGAGAACCCGAACCAGCTCTGGTTCACACCCCTTGGCGAGCCCAAGCGCCTGATCACCCGGAATGGCGCGGGGGCTGGTGATGCAGCAGCAAGGATGAGCCGCATCCCGCCCGGACATCCAGAAGGGTATCTCGAAGGATTTGCCAACATCTATTCCGAGGCTGCAGAAGCGATTGTCGCCCGTCGCGAGGGACGTGATCCCGCCCCGGAGGTCATTTATCCCGATATCGTCGATGGCCTGCGCGGCATTCAGTTTGTGGATGCCTGCGTCCGGTCCTCTGCGCGCAACGCGGCCTGGGTCACCCTGGGCGATTAACCATTTTTCACGGGGGTCGTTTCGTGCACAGACTGTTCGCAGTCCCGGAACGATCCCTCACTTTTTCTGCAAACCACTGATTACACGTCTTTCCTCGCAAAAATCGTGCCGAATCCGAAACCTGAAATAGGTAAAATTGAAGTTGTTCCGGTAAGTAACTGACAACAGAAATCCGGCACCATTGGGCACCCGATTTTTGAGAGGACTGATGTTCAGTACACGTTCCGCCACCCAGCTGGCGACATTGTTTGATAATTTTAACGTGCCGATGTTTGCGGCACAACGCGCCCGCCCGGACGCGCCGTTTTCATTTATGTGTGGCAACAGCGCATGGTGCGCTGTGTCAGGGTTGCGCGCTGCGGATATGCAGGGCGCAGAACCGGCCGATTTTCTGCCCGAAGAGGAAGCCGCGGCAGTCCAGGCGCGTTTTGCCGGCTGCGCCGCAACCTCAGAGGATCAGCGGTATTTTCAGAGCCTGACCCTGCCAAACGGAGAGCTGCACTGGGACATCCTGCTGCAGCATGCACCGATGCGGTCGAAAGCGGACCGCGTCGTCGCAACGGCCATGCCGGTTCTGCAGGACACAGCCGCTGACACCAGCCGTCTGGTGTTCGACGATATTCGTTTTTTCTCCGCGCTGGCGGACCTGCAGCTTCAGAACCTGGTATCGATGTTCGATGCCGCGCAGAAAAGCGACCTGTTCTGCGCCAACAGTTCAGAGCGTGTGGCAACGCTCAGCGGTATCTGCCGCGGCGTGCAGCGCGCCGTAGAAGATATTCAGGATACGGTGCGGCGTGCCGACAAACCGGCGCGGGGATCGGGCACCGGAAACAGCGGCAAACGCCACGCCCCCGGCAGGAATACCGGCCCCGGCACTGGTGGTACCACGCTGCGCGCGCTCGCTGTCAGCTGTGATCCGGCCAACAACAGAGAGGACGCCTGAAGCGTTACGGATAATTCACATCGCCATCGCATACGTAACATAAATATTGCGTCAGATCGTGACCTGCCCTAGTTTCCGGAGAAACGGAGGACTTCATGCAGGCATTCATCTGCGACGCACAGCGAACCCCGATCGGTCGCTATGGCGGCGGGCTTTCCGGGTTGCGCGCGGACGACCTGGCTGCGGCCCCGATTGCAGCTCTGGCCGCGCGAAATCCCGGTATGGACTGGAGCGCCCTCGACGATGTTGTGCTGGGCTGCGCAAACCAGGCGGGCGAAGACAACCGGAACGTGGCCCGTATGGCCCTGCTGCTGGCTGGTCTGCCGGTCGATGTGCCCGGCATGACAATAAACAGGCTCTGCGCCTCGGGTATGGATGCCGTGGGTGCGGTATCGCGCGCCATCAGGGCGGGCGACATGGACATGGGCATCGCCGGTGGCGTTGAAAGCATGAGCCGCGCGCCATTTGTCATGCCAAAAGCAGACACAGCCTTCAGCCGGAACAATCAGGTGTACGACACCACAATCGGCTGGCGGTTTGTGAACCCCAAAATGAAAGCGGAATTCGGTATCGATTCCATGCCGGAAACCGCGGACAATGTCGCCGCTGACTACAATGTCAGCCGCGCGGACCAGGACGCATTTGCCGCCCGCAGTCAGGCGCGGTGGGAAGCAGCCCAGGCCGCCGATCTCTTTGCCAGAGAGATCACGCCCGTGATCATTCCGCAGCGCCGGGGCGACCCGATCGAGATATGCCGTGATGAACACCCGCGCCCCGGCACCGCCGTTGAAAAGCTCGCCGGCCTGCGCGGGATCAACGGACCGGACCTGACGGTTACGGCGGGCAATGCGTCTGGTGTGAATGACGGGGCCGCCGCCCTGCTGATCGCTTCCGAAGAGGCCGCCGCCCGTAACGGCTTGACCCCGATGGCACGTATCGTTGCGATGTCCGCCGCCGGTGTGGCACCGCGCGTGATGGGCATCGGCCCGGTCCCGGCCTGCCGCAAGGTGCTGGACCGCGCCGGCATGACCGTCGATCAGATGGACGTCATAGAACTCAACGAAGCTTTCGCAGCCCAGGGCATTGCGACACTGCGCGAACTGGGCGTTGCCGATGACGCACCGCACGTGAACCCAAATGGCGGCGCCATTGCACTGGGTCACCCGCTGGGCATGTCCGGCGCGAGGCTGGTGATGACCGCAGCATATCAGCTGCAACGCACCGGCGGGCGTTATGCGCTCTGCACCATGTGTGTCGGTGTTGGTCAGGGCGTTGCACTTATTCTGGAAAGGGTCTGAACGATGTATGCACAGATGATCAAATCCGAAAAGTCACAGGACGATCCGGAAAAACTCGCCGCCTTCCAACAGCGCATAGACGACGGTGAGAAGATCGAGCCCAAGGACTGGATGCCCGAAGGGTACCGCAAAACGCTGATCCGCCAGATCGGGCAGCACGCCCATTCCGAAATCGTCGGACAGCTGCCCGAAGGCAACTGGATCACCCGCGCGCCAACACTTGAGCGCAAGGCGATCCTGCTGGCCAAGGTGCAGGACGAAGCGGGGCATGGCCTCTACCTTTACTGTGCGGCAGAAACGCTGGGCGTGAGCCGCGACCAGCTGACCCGTGATCTGCTGTCCGGCAAAATGAAGTATTCGTCGATCTTCAATTACCCGACCCTGACATGGGCTGATATGGGTGCCGTTGGCTGGCTGGTCGATGGTGCGGCGATCATGAACCAGGTGCCGCTGCAGCGCACGTCCTATGGTCCCTATGCCCGCGCCATGGTGCGGATCTGCAAAGAGGAGAGTTTCCACCAGCGCCAGGGCTTCGACATCATGATGAAGATGGCCAACGGCACCGAAGCACAGCGGAAAATGGCCCAGGATGCGCTGAACCGTTTCTGGTATCCGTCGCTGATGATGTTCGGACCTTCAGATGCAAACTCGGTGCATTCTGAGCAGAACATGGCCTGGAAGATCAAGATGAACACCAATGACGAGCTGCGTCAGAAGTTCGTCGACCAGACCGCTCCGCAGGCGGCCTTTCTGGGCCTGAATATTCCAGACGAGCACCTGAAATGGAATGAGGAACGCGGTCACTACGATTTCTCAGAGCCCGACTGGGACGAATTCTTTGACGTGCTCAGGGGCAATGGTCCCTGTTCTGTCGAGCGTATGGAAGCGCGCAACAAGGCCTGGGACGACGGCGCCTGGGTCCGTGACGGTCTGATGGCGCATGCAGCAAAGAAAAAAGCCCGCAGGGTCGCGGCGGAGTAACCGATATGACAAACGAATGGCCCCTTTGGGAGGTTTTCATCCGCGGACAGCATGGTCTGAGCCACCGGCACGTCGGCTCGCTGCATGCCGCCGACGCTGAAGGCGCCATCAAAAACGCCCGCGATGTGTACACGCGGCGCAATGAAGGCGTCAGCATCTGGGTGGTGGAGGCCAGCGCTGTCACGGCATCGAGCCCTGACGAAAAAGGGCCGCTATATGAGCCCTCGAACGACAAAGTGTACCGCCACCCGACATTCTACGACATCCCGGACGACGCGGGGGCGATGTGAGCGATCTGCTGTTCGAATTTCTCTGCCGGATGGGGGATAATACCCTCGTTCTGGGACATCGGGTGTCCGAATGGTGTGGCGTGGCGCCAGTGCTCGAGGAGGATATCGCACTTGCCAATACGGCACTCGATCTGATCGGACAGACCACCCTGTGGCTGAATCTGGCGGGCGAGGTCGAGGATCAGGGCCGTGACGCCGATGCACTGGCCTTTCGCCGGGACGTCTGGGATTTCCGAAACCTGCTGCTGGTCGAGCAGCCGAACGGCGACTTCGGACAGACCATCATGCGGCAGTTCCTGTTTGACGCCTGGCACGAGCTGTTTCTGACCGGTTTGCTTTCCAGCAGGGATGAACGGATCGCGGCCATTGCGGAGAAGTCGGTCAAAGAGGTGCGCTACCACCTGGACCGGACGAGAGACACGGTCATCGGTCTTGGAGATGGCACCGAAGAAAGCCACCGCAGGATGCAGGCAGCACTGGACCGGCTCTGGCCTTATGTCGGTGAAATGTTCGCGCCGGATGCCGTGGACGCGGAAATGGTGGTGCAGGGCATCGCACCAGACTCCGCAGAATTGCGCGCTGACTACGACACCCGGGTGAATGCGGTTTTCGCTGACGCCACGCTGACACGCCCGGACAGCAGTTTTGCACATAGCGGCGGGAAAACCGGGGTCCGTCATTCCGAGCACCTGGGCCATCTGCTGACACAGATGCAATGGCTGCAACGGGCCTATCCGGATGCGACATGGTAACGAATAAACCCACAACAGAGACTGTCTGGGAGTGGCTGAGCGCTGTGCCCGACCCGGAAATACCGGTGATCAGCCTCGTCGATCTGGGTGTGATCCGGGATGTTTCCTGGAAAGAAGAAACGCTGGAGGTCACCGTCACGCCGACCTATTCGGGATGCCCTGCGACGCGGATCATAAACCTGGAAATAGAGACAGCACTGCGCGACCAGGGCATTGAAAACCTGGCACTGAAAACGCAGCTCTCCCCGGCCTGGACCACGGACTGGCTGTCTGCGGAAGGTCGCAGGAAGCTCGAAGAATATGGTATTGCACCGCCCCAGCCGGCAGGCGGGCCGTCGCATTGTCCGCGCTGTAACTCAGCCGATGTTGAGCGGATCAGCCAGTTTGGCTCAACACCCTGCAAGGCGCAGTGGCGATGCCGCGCATGCCTTGAACCCTTCGACTATTTCAAGTGTATCTGACATGAACCGGTTCCACACCCTGACAGTTACTGACATTCACCGCACAATCCGTGATGCCGTCGTACTGACCCTGCAACCCGACGTGCCGGAACAGTTCCGTTTCACCGAAGGGCAGTATCTGACTTTCCGCCATGATTTTGACGGGACGGAACTGAGGCGGAATTATTCGATCTGTACCGCACCGGACGAAGGCCTGCTTCAGGTCGGGATCAAACGCGTGGAGGGCGGTGCCTTCTCTACCTTTGCGAACACGGGGTTGAAGGTGGGTGACCGCCTTGAGGCGATGCCGCCTTCGGGTACGTTTTCTGCAGGAACAGAGACACTTTCAGGGAAAAACCATATCGGATTCGCCGGAGGTTCCGGGATCACGCCGGTGCTCTCAGTGCTGAAGACAGTTCTGGCACGGGATCCAGAGAACCGGTTCACGCTGGTCTATGCGAACCGTGCCGTGAACACGATCATGTTCCGCGAGGAACTGGAAGATCTGAAGAACCGCTACATGGACCGCCTGACCCTGATCCATATTCTGGAGTCGGGTCAGGACATGGAGCTTTTTACCGGGCGGGTCGACAGCGGGAAATGCGCGGCACTGCTGGATCAGTGGATCAGTCTGGAAGATCTGAACACCGCCTACATCTGCGGACCGGAGCCGATGATGCTGACCATCGCTGAAAGCCTGAAAGAGCACGGGTTAGAGAAGGAACGCATCCGCTTTGAACTGTTCACCGAAAGCCAGCAGGGACGGCTGGCCGGGCAGGCAATGTCCGAGCGCGCACAGGGTCAACCGGGAACAGCCGCCCGAGTGACCGTCGAAGGCGTGACCCGCAGTTTTACCATGCCGCGGGACCAGTCAGTGCTGGAGGCCTCGCTGGACAACGCACTGGACGCGCCGTTTGCCTGTAAGGCCGGTGTTTGTTCGACCTGCAAAGCGCGGGTGACCGAGGGCGAATATGAAATGCTCAGCAACCACGCACTTGAGGACTATGAGGTTGAGCAGGGGATGGTCCTGACGTGCCAGTGCTACCCGCTTGGGGACACGATTACCGTCGAATACGATACCCACTGAGGAGCCGGCATGCCGCGGGACAACAGCATAAACGAAATACAGAGCTTTGCTGCGGGCCAGTGGGTACCGCCGGGTGAGGGCGCACGGTCTGTGGCCAGTGCGATCACCGGCGAACCCATATGCGTTGCCGGAAACGACGCGCTCGACACCGTTGCGATGCACAGCTGGGCGCGTGAAAAGGGTGGGCCCGCGCTGCGGGAAATGACCTTCCACGACCGCGCACGCATGATCAAGGCGCTGGCCCTTTACCTGCGCGACCATCGGCAGCTTCTCTACGATCTCAGCTTTGATACCGGTGCCACGCAGAAAGATCATCTGATCGACGTTGATGGCGGTATCGGCACGATGCTGGTCTTTGCCTCCAAGGGTCGGCGCGAAATGCCCGACGGCCATGTCTATCTCGACGGCGCTACAGAACAGCTCAGCCGCTCCGGTGATTTTATGGGTCAGCACATCGCGGTCCCGTTGCAGGGCGTTGCGGTTCAGATCAACGCCTTCAATTTCCCGGTCTGGGGCATGCTGGAAAAACTGGCACCCGCCCTGCTGGCCGGTGTCCCCTCCATCGTCAAACCCGCGACCGCGACATGCTATGTCACCGAAGCCTGTGTGCGGCTGATGCTGCAAAGCGGCCTGCTGCCTGACGGAGCGTTGCAGCTGATAACCGGAGGCACGGGTGACCTCTTGGATCATCTGGACTGCCAGGATGTGGTCTGCTTTACCGGCTCTTCTGAGACAGCAATGAAACTGCGGTCCAACCGCCGTCTCATGGAAAACAGCACCCGGTTCATGGCCGAACAGGACAGTCTGAACGCCTCGGTGCTGGGCAACGATGCAGCTCCGGGAACTCCGGAATTTGATCTCTTTGTGCGGGAAGTGCATCGGGAAATGACCGTAAAAGCGGGGCAGAAATGCACCGCGATCCGCCGGATTATGGTGCCGGATGCGCATGTGGATGCCGTTCTGCACGTGGTGTCAGAGAAGCTGGCAGCAACAACTGTGGGTGACCCAAGGCTTGAAACCACCGGGATGGGAGCGCTGGTGTCAGATGCTCAACGCCGCGATGTACTGGCCAAAACTGAGCGTATCGCGCAGGACGCTGAACGGGTATTCGGAGACCCTGATACAGTCACTGTACAAGGGGAAAACGCCGCAAACGGATCGTTTCTGCAACCGATGCTGTTCTGTGCCCCGGACCCGGATTCGGCACAACACCTGCATGACACCGAGGCCTTCGGACCTGTCGCCACCGTGATGGGGTACCGGGATGTGCCGCACGCGATCCGCCTGCTGAACAGGGGTAAGGGATCGCTGGTGGCGTCGGTTTTCACCAACTGCACCGACACTGCCCGGGAAATCACACTGGGGTCGGCCGCGTTCCACGGGCGTCTTTATTTCAACAATCGGACATCTCAGGCCGAAGCGACCGGTCACGGTGCTCCGCTCCCCCATATGGTGCATGGCGGGCCGGGGCGTGCAGGTGGCGGCGAGGAACTGGGCGGGATCCGGGGCGTGCTGCACTATATGCAGCGAACTGCCGTTCAGGGCAGCCCTGACATTCTGAGCAGCATCACAAAACAATGGTGCCCGGGTGCTGCCACGCGAACAGACGCGGCACATCCGTTTACGAAGCCGTTCGGCGATTTATCCATCGGGGATACACTGCATGCGGGCCCCCGCACCGTGACGCTTGATGACATTGAGACCTTTGCTCATTTCACCGGCGACAGGTTTTATGCGCATATGGATGAGACGGCAGCGGCGGCAAACCCGTTCTTTCCCGGGCGGGTCGCGCATGGATACCTTCTGCTGAGTTTCGCCGCCGGCATGTTCGTTGAGCCGGATCCCGGGCCGGTTCTGGCAAACACGGGCCTCGATTCTCTGCGGTTCATGGCGCCGGTTAGTCCGGGGGACACGATCTCTGTGCAACTGACCGCTAAGGCAAAGACACCGCGGAACGAAGAATACGGCGAGGTTCGCTGGCATGTCAGGCTCACCAACCAGGAGGCGGCGACCGTTGCAGAGTACGAATTGCTGACAATGAATGCTTTGTGAGAACCTATCCCCCTGGACGACCGCTCTGACCGACCTTGGTGGCCAGCGCGTCTGGTCGCTGCTGGTCTCGGTGTTCGGTGATCTGGCACAGGAAGACGGCGCGGCAATCGAAGGTCCGGTGTTGTCTGCCATTATGACGGCGATGGATGTACGGCCCGAGGCCACCCGTGTGGCGCTGCACCGCCTGCGGAATGACGGCTGGATACAGTCTGAAAAAACCGGCCGCACGAGCCGGCACAGTCTGACCCGCTTTGGCAGGGAAGAAACGGTTACTGCGAGCCGGCGGATTTACGCACGTCCCGAAGACGTCTGCCAGTTGTGGAAAATCATTGTAACGGATGGCAGCGAGAACAGAGAGGCGATCGCCACTGCGGGGTTCACGCAGATTGCACCCAGAGTATACGCAGGTGCAGAGACAGCACAGGCGCCCGGCGATGTGCTTAATCTCACCGGCGATACGGTTCCGGACTGGGTGCGGAACACTGTGGTGTCAGACAGGCTTTTTGCCGAATATCAGTCTCTTCACAGCATTCTGAAAGACATCGATGCATCAATTTCAGAGACGGATGATCTGCCTCCGGTCAGCCGCGCGGTGCTGCGCTGCCTGATTGTGCACAACTGGCGCCGCCTCGTTCTGCGGCATCCCACGCTGCCACCGGCGCTTTGTCCGGATGGATGGCGGGGCCATGATTGTCACGTTCTGGTCTCTGGTCTGCTGGACCGGATAATGCGGCCGGAACCTAAAGCGCTCAGGGACCGGGGCTGAGACCGCGGGCTTTTCCGCCCGGAGAAGTCAGGCTATAGGGGTGCCATGACTCACTCCGTATACAAAAATGACCTGCCCGATGACCTCGACCTTGGTCCTGTGGTCGCCATTGACTGCGAAACCATGGGGCTCAACCCACACCGGGACAGGCTGTGCGTCGTGCAGCTTTCGAGCGGTGATGGCAACGCGCATCTCGTGCAGATCAGCATCGGTCAGACGGAGGCCCCAAACCTCTGCCGCCTTCTTGAAGATCCGGACGTTCTGAAACTGTTCCACTTCGGCCGGTTTGATATCGCCGCCATGCTCAACGCTTTCGGTGCAGTTACCGCGCCGGTCTATTGCACCAAGATCGCCAGCCGCCTCGTCCGGACATTCACGGACCGTCATGGCCTGGCCAAACTGCTGCAGGAACTGCTGAACATCGACATTTCAAAACAGCAGCAATCCAGTGACTGGGGTGCCGAAACCCTGACGGACGCGCAGGTGGATTATGCCGCCTCCGATGTTCTGTATCTGCACCGTTTACGCGAGGCGCTCAATCTCATGCTGGAACGCGAAGGCAGAATGGAAATGGCGCAGGCCTGTTTTGATTTCCTGCCAATGCGGGCGCAGCTCGATCTGGCGGGCTGGCCGGACACGGATATTTTCGCCCATTCATGAAAACACCCTTTATCGATACCGCCCGGCGGGTCATCCGCGCGGAGGCTGACGCGCTCAGCCACCTGGCTGAGACCCTGGACGGACGGTTTCGCGAAGCGATCGATCTTTTGCTCAACAGCAAGGGGCGTGTCATTGTCACCGGCATTGGCAAATCCGGGCATGTTGCACGCAAGATTGCGGCCACACTTGCCAGCACCGGCACGCCTGCGCAATTTGTGCACCCTGCAGAAGCCAGCCACGGTGATCTTGGCATGATCACTTCCGCCGACGTGGTCCTGGCGATTTCCAATTCGGGCGAAGCGCCGGAGCTTGCCGACCTGGTCACCTATTCGCGTCGCTACGACATTCCCCTGCTGGGGATTACGCGCAATGCACACAGCAGCCTCGGTCGCCAATGCGACGTTGTGCTGTTGCTTCCATCGCTGGGCGAGGCCTGTGGTACCGGTGTCGTGCCATCGAACTCCACGACAATGACGCTGGCACTGGGTGATGCCCTGGCAATCGCGCTGATGGAACACCGCGACTTCACGCCGGAAAACTTCCGCGATTTCCATCCGGGTGGAAAACTGGGCGCCCAGCTGAGCCGTGTCGAAGATCTGATGCATAAAGGCGAAGCACTGCCGCTGGTCGCTGAGGATGCGCCGATGGCCTCCGCTCTGGCCACTATCGGCCAGAAGGGATTCGGCGTGGTCGCCGTGACAGATGCAACCGGAAAACTGCGCGGGATCATCACCAACGGAGACATCGGCCGGCACCTCGACAAGCTCAGCAGCGCCTGCGCTGGCGAGGTGATGACGCCTTCGCCGGTCACCATTGCGCCCGGTGATCTGGCCGAAAAAGCCGTCAGCGTGATGAATGCACGCGAGATCACCTGCCTCCTGGTGGTGCGGCCTGAGGCACCTGAAACCGTTGTGGGTCTTATCCATATTCACGACTGCCTGCGCGTCGGGCTGGGATAAGCGGGTATGCAGGGAGACCGGTATTCACAGATGGTCGCTTGGCTCAAAGTGGCCCTGCCCATCATGGCACTGGCCATTCTGTCGACGCTTTTCCTGCTTTCCCGTGCAACTGACCCGACCAGTTCCATTCCCTTTGCGGATGCCGATGTTCAGAACCGCCTGGCGAACCAGAAAATAACCGGGCCCTATTTCTCGGGCACGACCGCTGACGGTGATCTGATTGCTTTCGTGGCAGAAGAAGTGACAAACCCGCAGGAGCTTGTCGGCGAGACCCGTGCCAAAGACGTGTTCGTCCGTATTGATATGGCGGGTGGGACCGCCGTGACCGTGAAGTCGGACACCGCTTCTGTTCTGCTGGCGGATGATCAGGCAGATCTGACCGGCAACGTCATTCTGGTCTCATCCCAGGGATACGAAGTGCGCAGCCAGTTCCTGACGGCTCGGGTCACCGCTCTTGATGTCAGGTCTCCGGAAACGGTATCGGCAATTACGCCGGCGGGGGATCTCGTTGCCGGCGCCATGCACCTCAGCGCGGGACGCAACGACGCAAACGCCCAAATGGTTTTCACAAATGGCGTTAAGCTGCTATATCAGCCGAAAGAGGTGGAAGATTAACTCCGTGAATGTGTTCAGACTGACTGCTTTTTCCCTGTCGCTTATGGTTATGGCAAACGTTGCCGCTTCACAGGGCGCGAATGTGGCTTTTGGCGCGCTGCAACAGTCGACGGATCTGCCGGTCGAGGTCACGGCGGATAATCTGTCTGTCGATCAGGAAACCGGAACCGCTGTTTTCACCGACAACGTCGTAATTGCGCAGGGTGAAATGCGGCTGTCCGCGGCCAAAGTTCTGGTGGTTTACAAAACCGCCGCTGAAGGGATCGAGCGCCTGGAGGCAACAGGCGGCGTGACGCTCGTGTCTGGCGAGGACGCCGCCGAATCTGAGGCCGCGAATTACGATATCGACAACGGCTCGATCGTGATGACCGGCAATGTCCTGCTTGTGCAGGGCCCTTCTATTCTGTCAGCAGACCAGATGACGGTCCAGCTGCGCGAGGGCACTGCCCGGATGAGCGGGAACATCCGGACCGTTCTGCAGACCGGCGACAACTGATGGCCGCGCCCAAACTGACTGTTGCCGAAGGGTCCGCCGGACTGCGTGTTGAGCACCTGCGAAAATCTTACCGTAAGAAGACGGTTATCCGCGACTTTTCAATGTATCTGGAGCGTGGCGAGGTTACCGCACTCCTTGGTCCGAATGGGTCCGGAAAAACCACCACCTTCTATGCAATCGCCGGCCTGGTGACGCCTGAAGGCGGGTCTGTGACAATCGATGGTCAGGATGTGACCGGGTTTCCCATGTACCGGCGTGCGCAGATGGGTATCGGGTACCTTCCGCAGGAAATGAGCATCTTTCGTGGTCTTTCCGTGCAGGACAACATTGCCGCGATCCTGGATATAACGGAGAGCAACCGCCACAAACGGCGTGAGCGTCTGGAGGAGCTTCTGAGCGAGTTCTCCATTGAGCACCTGCGCCGCGCACCTGCGCTTGCCCTTTCAGGTGGGGAACGGCGCCGCGTCGAAATTGCGCGATCACTCGCAGCAGAATCCCCGGTATCTGCTGCTGGATGAGCCATTCGCCGGCGTGGACCCGATTTCCGTCGGCGACATCCGCCAGCTTGTGTCGGACCTGAAAAACCGCGGAATCGGCGTGCTGATCACGGACCACAACGTGCGCGAAACGCTCGAGATTGTGGACCGTGCCTATATCCTGCACGAGGGGCAGGTTCTGATGTCCGGCACACCGGATGATGTCGTGCAGAATGAGAATGTCCGCCGCGTATATCTTGGCGACAACTTCCGGATTTCTTAACAGACCTTCCAGCGCGTTAACCATTTTTTCGCGTTTTGAGAGTGTGTTTTGTTTGACTCAAGCGCGCCTTTTCGGGCTCAATGGACGCATGGCTAGTATCCGGCTCTGTCTTTTGGACCTTTACCCTGCTCTGCAGGGGTTCGAAGCTAACAACCTGAACTTAAGCCATTTTCTGAAACTCCGTTAAACTGTCGTCAGCGTTCAGTCGCTGACACCAGCCGGAGTTCGCCATGAGAAGGAGAAGATATGCGGTATCAGATCAGCGGAAAACAGATCGACATTGGTGAAGCACTGCAGACGCACGTCAAAGAAGAACTTGGCGAGATCTGTCAAGAAATACGCAGAGCGTCCCACCGAAGCTGTCGTGGTTTTTCCAGATCGGCGCATGAATACGTTTGTGAAGCGACAGTTCACCTGTCAACCGGTCTGACCGCTCAGGCCAAAGCACATCAGACGGAAATATACGCAGCATTTGATGCATGTTGCGAAAAGATGGAGAAGCAGCTGCGACGCTACAAGCGCAGGTTGAAAGATCATCACAAAGATCGGTCAGAACCGGTTGAAATATACGGAGGCTCCTCATATATCCTCGCATCAGAAACCGACTCGGAAGATAATGAGCCGGACACGCTGCAGCCCATGATCGTGGCCGAGATGGAAACCAAGATCCCATCTCTCTCTGTCGGAGAAGCCGTGATGCAGATGGAGATTGCTGGCGCGCCCGTCCTGGTCTTCCGGAATGAGAGCAAAAACGGGCTGAATGTCGTGTATCGCCGCGAAGATGGCAACATCGGCTGGATTGACCCTCAGTAGGACCCTGCGCGGAAACCCCGGGCAAAAGTGCGTAATTTATGGATTTTGCTACCCTCCTGAAACCGGAGGCCGTGAAGGTTATAACCTCGGCCTCCAGTAAAAAGCGCCTGATGCAGAGCCTTGGCGATCTGGCTGAGCAGGTCTACGGCCTGCCCTCCGGTGAAATCCTGGATGCGCTGCTGGCGCGCGAGGCACTCGGACCGACTGGCGTAGGCTACGGCGTGGCACTGCCGCACGCACGCACGTCGCGTCTGGAATCAGTGGCCGGTGTCTTTGTTCTGCTGGACAAGCCGATTGATTTTAATGCCGTCGACCGCCAGCCCGTAGACATCGCATTCGGTCTGTTTGCACCGGAAGATGCAGGTGTTGAGCACCTGAAAGCTCTGGCGCTCGTTTCACGCACGCTGCGGGATTCGGCAATCTGCGCCAAACTGCGGGCAGATCCGGATCCGGCTACGCTCTATACAATCCTGACCTCGGGTGAGGCCGAACAGGCCGCGTAAGACAAACTCATTCTCCATTCAGAAGGCGGTCTCGGGGTCTAGCGGTCGTAGTGCCCGCTCTGATGCCAGCGCCATGCATCCCGGATCATCGTCTTCATTGTCGAGCGCGACGGGGTCCAGCCCAGTTCGGCTTCGGCGCGGGTCGACCCGGACACAAGTCGGGTGCAGTCGCCGGGGCGGCGGTCACCTTCCGTATAGGGCACCGGCCTGTTGGTCACGGCACGGCTCTGATCCATAACCTCGCGCACGGAGAAACCCGTTCCCGTCCCAAGATTAAAAACGCGGGACCCTTTGCCCTGCTCCAGCCAGTTCAGCCCCAGAACATGAGCATCAACCAGATCGCAGACATGCACGTAATCGCGGATACAGGTACCGTCGGGCGTGTCATAGTCAGTGCCGAAAATCGTGAGCGCATCGCGTTTGCCGTCAATGGCATCGAGCAGCAACGGCACAAGGTGTGTTTCAGGCTGGTGGAATTCGCCCACTTCACCCTCGGGATCCGCACCCGCCACGTTGAAGTAGCGGAAAATCACATGCTTCAGCCCATGAGCCGCATCAAAGTCGCGAAGAATATCCTCAATCGCACGCTTTGAGGCGCCATAGGCGTTGATCGGGTGCTGTTCGCTGTTCTCATCCAGAACCACGTTGTCCTGATCGCCATAGGTGGCGCATGTTGAGGAGAACACAAACTGTTTGCATCCGCTCTCAACGGCCGCCTCGATCAGATTCAGAGACCCCTGCACATTGTTTCGCCAGTAAACGCCCGGTTGCTGCATACTCTCGCCAACCTGGCTGAGTGCCGCAAAATGCATGACAGCTGCTGGCTTCCACCTGGCAAACACTTCCCTGAGCCGCGCCGGATCCAGCAGGTCCCCCTGTTCGAACGGACCGAACCGGACGGCGTCCTGCCATCCGGTGATCAGATTATCAAAGGTTACAGGCGTGTATCCCGCCGCTTTCAGAGCCTTACAGGCGTGCGAGCCGATATAGCCCGCGCCGCCGGTTACCAGGATATTGGTCATGAAGTGCTGCCTTACTCTGCTGCTTTGCCCATCGTGACAATATCATGCAGATAAGCGGACAGATCGTCACGCAGTTCATCGCGGGCCAGACCAAATGCAACGGTGGCCTGCAGGAACCCGGACTTGGATCCACAGTCGAACCGCTGGCCGGCAAACCGGTAGCCGTACACCCCGTTGCCGGTTCCGATCTCTGTCGCAATGGCATCCGTCAGCTGGATTTCACCGCCAGCGCCGGATTTGATGCTGTGGAGATTCTGCAGAACGGTAGGCGACAGAATATAACGGCCGATGACAGCAAGGTTGGACGGCGCTTCACCGGCGGGTGGTTTCTCGACCATACCCTTGACCCGCACCATCGCGCCCATGTCCTCGGAAATATCGAGCATGCCATATGATGATGCTTTGGCGGCAGGGACCTCCATCGCGGCAACCATGTTGCCACCGGTTTCCTCATAGGCTTCCGCCATCTGCTGAAGACAGGGTTTTTCGGCGGCGATCACGTCATCCGGCAGAATAACGGCAAACGGCTCGTCCCCGATCAGACGGCGCGCACACCAGACCGCATGGCCAAGACCAAGCGCGCGGTGCTGGCGGATATAGGCAATCGCGCCGCTTTCCATGTTCGTGGATTCCAGCGTTTCGAGAAGCTGGGTTTTACCTTTTTTGCGCAGCTCTTCCTCGAGCTGAGGCGCGTGGTCGAAGTAATCCTCGAGCGCCCCTTTACCGCGTGAGGTAACAAAGATGAATTCCTTGATCCCGGCGGCACGGGCCTCGTCGATCGCGTATTGGATGAGCGGTCTGTCGACCAGCGTCATGATTTCTTTTGGAACTGACTTGGTGGCGGGCAGAAAGCGCGTGCCCAGTCCTGCGACCGGGAAAATCGCTTTGGTTACCTTATGTTTCATTACTCTTGGTCCTAACAATACATTGCGCCACTGTACCACATAATCGCCTCACTGTGCCAATGGCCTCACACGATCCGGGTCGTACAGCATTTCATGGCTGAATGCCCGGAGAGATACAGTCCTTCTTTCCCCTGCGCACCATAACGTTGGGGATGGCATAATTATGGCGGAATGCCGCCAGTTATGGCGACATCTCTGACAAAAGTCAGTTAACCCCCATCTCCTTCATCATCTTTTCCAGACGCGGCACATCTTCGGGGTTATTGAGTTCCCAGAACTGACGGCCCCGGGCGGAAACCTCAACACACAGGACATGGCGCCCGTTCTCAAGGAATCTCAGCTGTTCGAGGCCTTCCAGCTGTTCCAGCGGTCCTGTCTTCCAGCCCGGATAAGCGGCGAGCGCGGCCGGGCGATAGGCATATACGCCGACATGGTGAAAAACCGGTGTTTCCGCTTCATCTCCGGTCCAGGTCCGACCGGTAAAGGGAATCACTTCCTTGGAAAAATAAAGAGCCTGACCGCCATCGCCGAACACCGCCGTGGTGCCGCCGACGCGTCCGGCCTGCCGGTCTTCGAGAAAACCGCTCAGGGTTGCGCCGTCACACCGCAGAACCGGCGTGGCAATTTCGGCGTCAGGTGCTGCCCGAAGCCCTTCGACCAGGTCTTCGATAAACCAGTGTGGTGTCAGTGGCGCGTCGCCCTGCAGGTTGACCACGATGTCATATCCACCACCCAGTTTTTCGTGAGCCTCAGCACAGCGTTCGGTACCGTTTGCGCAATCCGGTGACGTCATCACGACCTCGGCGCCAAAGGCATGGGCGGCCTCTTCAATGCGGGTGTCATCCGTGGCGACGACCACGCGGTCCACACCGGAAACGGACATTGCCGCGCGCCAGCTGCGTTCGATCAGACTCTGACCCTCGCCCGACGCGCCGCGCAGCACAGCGAGTGGTTTCCCGGGATACCGGGATGACGCGTAACGGGCGGGGATTGCAATCAGAACAGACATCAGCCGGTTTTGAGCGTCACGGCCGGCGCACTCGCGATGAAAAAGGGATTGGCGTACCCCTCTTTGCCATAAGTCAGCGGTGAATGATCATCGAACCGCACGACGATTCCGCCCGCGCCACGCAGTACTGCGTCGCCTGCTGCAGTGTCCCACTCCATCGTGCGCCCCAGCCGGGGGTAGATGTCCGCCTCACCAGTTGCAACGAGACAAAATTTCAGGGAACTGCCGGCACTCTTCATGTCCTGCACGGCATATTTGTTGATGTAGTCATCTGTCGCCTGGTCCCGGTGGGATTTGGACGCCACAACCATCAGTGCGGAATTGTCCGGCTCAGAGACTGATATGGGGTTCAGCGGGCCGACCTGATCCAGTGCCAGCACACCGGTTTCCTCAACGGCACGGCCGGTGCTGTCAGTGTAGAACATACGCCCCCGGGCAGGCGCGTAGACCACGCCACGGGTCGGTATCCCGTTCTCTACAAGGGCGATATTGACGGTAAAATCCCCGCGTCTGTTGATGAATTCCTTGGTGCCGTCGAGCGGATCCACGATCAGAAAGGTGTCACCCGTTTTGTCGTGAGTTGCCGCCTGCTCTTCGGTCACCAGCAGTATTTCCGGAAACGATTCACGCAGCCCCGCAGAGATAATTTCATCCGCAGCTTCGTCAGCTTCTGTCACAGGGCTCGCATCGGATTTGACCTTCACCTCAAAGTCGTCAGCCTCATAAATCTCCATGATGCGCGCGCCGCCCAGCAGAGCAAGCCGTCGCATCTCAGCTTCCAACATACTGTAATTCATATACTTTATTCCTGGTTCCTCAGTTGTTGATCAAACCGTCACCGCCCCTTATGCTGTCAGCCTAACGGAACAGCAAGAAATCCGTGCAATACTGCCCTTAAACACGAGGCCCGGCAGACATGTTTCAGGCATCCCACAGACGACAGGGTACTCTGTCTTCTGCCCTCACGATATTCTCGCTGATATACCATTCAGTGGTGCGTTCCGTACGCAAGACGCATTCGAACGCCTTTCTGGCCATCGGAATAAACCTGCTGCAGGTGGTGATTTTTGTGGCCGCCTTCTATGCCATGTTCGCCCTTCTCGGTCTGCAGGGTGCCGCAGTGCGGGGCGATTTCCTGCTCTACATTATGTCCGGCGTCTTTCTCTTTATGACGCACACAAAGGCCATGGGCGCTGTTGTCAGTTCCGAGGGCCCCGCCAGCCCGATGATGCAGCATGCGCCGATGAACACGATCATTGCCATCGCTTCGGCGGCTGTGGGCTCGCTCTATATTCAGGTCCTGTCGATGTCTGTGATCCTGTTTCTGTATCATGTGGCATGGACACCGATCACAATCGACGAACCCTTTGCCGCCTTTGCGATGTTCATGATTGCCTGGTTCACCGGTGTTGCCATCGGCCTTGTTCTGCTGGCGCTCAAACCCTGGATGCCGCAGTTTGTGACCATCTTCAACACGATCTATCAGCGGGCCAATATGATCGCTTCGGGCAAGATGTTCGTGGCGAACGTCATGCCCGGCTATATGCTGGCAATGTTTGACTGGAACCCGCTGTTTCACTCCATCGATCAGGCGCGCGGGTTCATCTTCATCAACTACGTCCCGCGGTTCACAAACTGGGAATACGCGCTGATCGTCGGCGTCGTACTGGTGATGATCGGGTTGATGGGCGAGTTCTACACCCGCCGACATGCCTCCATCAGCTGGAGCGCACGGCGCTGATCACAAAAGGCTGCTTCGGGAAACGGGTACCGCACCGCAGACAGGCGGCGCGCGCGTCCGGCATGTTCTGATCGAAACTGTTCACAAAAGGTCTCCTGCTGATGGGACTTTGTGATACACTTATTGCGAGCATTCGAAAGACCGGTCAGCACAGCCAGAATGAAAACACAAAGTCCAGCACCGGTTTCAGCCGCTGCGCGCCAGCCCCGGCGTTCCGGCAGTCAGGCCACACACGAAAACGCGGAAAGCGGCATTCAGTCAGAAATCCTGTCAGGCCTTCAGGATCAGGCATCGAGCAGCCCTCCTGCGCAACGGCTCGCTCAGCTTCAAAGCCGTGCAGATCACAGCACCGCAGTTCTGGCCCGGAAACCCGGTGGAGAGGGCGCCGCATCCTTATCCGCTGACATGGAATCGCAGGAGCGCGGTGCAGAAAACCTGCAGGTTTCAGACCGCAGTACTGATCTGCCGCCACCCGTTCAGCGCGTGCCCCTTGGCATACGTACGGCTCCGGGCGACGCCGGGGTCGAGCTCGATTCGGCAAGCCTGGACCCTATCCGTACCTACGTCGCGGACAACGAAGCGGCCAACCGACAGGACCTGAACCGGCTTCTTGTAGAAGCCGTGCGGCGCAAAGATCATGACAGCCTCCCGCAAATTCAGGCGATCGTGAATGCTCACCAGAATGACGGAAGCAAAAAGGCAGTGCCGAACGTCATCCATATGATCTGGATCGGCGACAGTATTGGCAGTGGGGAAGTCGAGAACATCCGCAGCATTCACGCAAGTATCACCGACAAGGTCGGCTGGGGCATCAAACTGTGGACTGACAGCCGCAAATGCGGGTTTCTGGATGGCAGCGACGAACTCCGGCAACTGGCACTTGCCCCCAACTTTGAAATCAACCGAACTCTTCAGGACCAGGTCGATGACCGTGTGAAGCCGACCTACGAAAAGGCATATCGCAAAACGGAAAAAGGCGCGAAAGGCGCTTTCACGATGATGTCCGACCTTGCGCGGTACTCGATCCTGCTCAGCGAGGGTGGGATATACATGGACGTGGATCTCAACCTTGGAGATGCAGATGTCAGTTCATGGGATATGACGATGTCGGATGAAACGGGCATTCCCGCATTTGGTCCGAACATTCAGTATGTGGGCGACATGGAAAGCAATCTTCCGATGGCGCTCGCCCGCTCGCATAGGGCCGGCGACCTCACGGTTCAGGCAGACCTGCAGAATGATCTGGCCGGAGGCGTCCGTCAGGCGTTTCAGAAGATGTTCGAAACCGGTCTGGAAGTCGCGGACCACACGGACATGTCTGAAGAAGCTCTTGCCGGGGCAAACGACGGAGACTCCATCGAATCGGATCAGGCGCTGTCTGACAAAACGCGTATCGCGGCGATGGCGCAGTATATGCGGGGCAACATTTCGAACAATCTGGTCGCAGCTCCTCCCAACCAGCGCTTTCTCGATTTTATGCTGGAAAAGATCGGAAATGGTCTGGAAAAAGCTGACTATGACTACGATCCGGCGATGGTGCCGTTCATTACCGGACCTGTCGCGCTTATGCCCCTGATTCTGGAATTCTACGGTCAGCAAAATGAAAGCGAGGCCGGTGCGAACCCGGACAGCGAAACCAAACGGGCTCTGATGGACCCCAACTGGGTGTCGCAGCTTATCCAGGTGGAATGGTTGACGGGCGTGCACAAGGCCCGCGAAGAACGCAACCGACAGGAAGAAGCAGCGCGGGCAGCGGCACCGGCGGCACCACGCCGCCGCCGCCGTGGGCCCTGCTATCTGACAACGGCCTGCGTGACGCACAGGGGTTGAGCGACGACTGCACGGAACTTGAGGTGCTGCGCCGGTTCAGGGACGAATATCTGCTCACCCGGCCGGATGGCGAATATCTGGTCGGGCTCTACTACAGAACCGCGCCTGCGATCGTCGCGGCCATTCACCGGCGTGAAGATGAAGAAGAAATCTGGGAAACCGTTTACGGTGTCATTTCATTGTGTGTTGCAGTCATCCAGGCGGGGCAAAACGAAAAGGCCTTCAATATATACTGCGCGATGGTGAAAAAGCTCGAGGCCTGTTTTCTGGAGACGGATGACCTGCCGGACCTTGCCGGTGCTGCCTGATTGTCAGTGAAGCAGACGCCGGAATGCTACGTCACAACCCGCAGCGTCAGATTGAGCCGGCCATTGTTTTCCAGCAGTGATGAGGACCCGAACCGGATGCGATCCACCCCATGGTGGGCAAGGCGCGCGGCTCCCCCCATCACGACGACATCACCGCTTTCCAGCCAGACAGACTGTGTCTTGCCACCCCGTTCGACACCACCCATCCGGAAAAGACCATCATCGCCCAGTGACACGGACACGACAGGCCAGTCAAAACCCGCTTCGTCCTTGTCCTGATGCATGCCCATGCGTGCGCCCTCGCCATAATAATTGATCAGGCAGCACTCCGGCACACGGTCCGTACCGGAGACCCCGCGCCATATCTGCAGGACGCTTTCAGGAATGGGTGGCCAGGACATGCCGGCGGGATGCGTTTTACTATAGCGGTAACCGGCCCGATCCGTGATCCAGCCGTATTGACCCGCAGCAGTCATCCGCACAGACATTGGCTTGCCCCGGGGCGTAACGGGTTCGAAAAAGGGGGCCTGGCGGACAACGTCACGCAAATCCTGCACCAGTTCTTCGCAGGCAGTTCTGTCGAGCAAACCCTTGTGAATTTCAAAGCCCGCGATGCTCATTTGCATCAGTCCTGCCCCTCCTGGCTGTCATTGCTGAAATTTCTGCCGGAATCCCTGCAGGCGGCGCTCTCAAAGGTTGCAGGGCCGCTGGCCCCTCCTTATATACCCTCCGAACCGCATGGGGCGACCCGCTCCATGTGAAAAGAGATCGGGATCAGGGCGCCAAAACGGGTCCGTATTCCGTGTCATCGCCTTAAGTTTTAAGAGGGATCAGAAAATGGCCAAAGTGATCGGTATCGACCTTGGAACCACAAACAGCTGCATCGCCATCATGGACGGTTCGCAGCCGCGTGTTATTGAGAATGCAGAAGGTGCACGCACGACACCTTCGATCGTCGCCTTTACCGACGAAGAGCGACTGGTCGGCCAGCCGGCAAAACGCCAGGCGGTCACCAACCCTGACAATACAATCTTTGGCGTCAAGCGCCTGATCGGCCGTCGCAACGACGACGCGGATCTTGCCAAGGACAAGAAAAACCTCCCCTTCGCTGTTATCGACGGCGGCAACGGCGACGCATGGGTCGAGGCAAAGGGCGAGAAGTACTCTCCCTCGCAGATTTCTGCGTTCATCCTGGGCAAAATGAAAGAAACCGCCGAGAGCTATCTGGGCGAAGACGTGACTCAAGCTGTCATCACGGTTCCGGCCTATTTCAACGACGCCCAGCGTCAGGCAACCAAGGACGCGGGCAAGATTGCCGGTCTTGAAGTTCTGCGGATCATCAACGAGCCGACAGCTGCAGCACTCGCCTATGGCCTCGACAAGGAAAACACACAAACCATCGCGGTCTATGACCTTGGCGGCGGTACATTCGACGTGACCATCCTGGAAATCGACGATGGCCTTTTCGAAGTGAAATCCACCAATGGTGACACCTTCCTTGGCGGCGAAGACTTTGACATGCGCATCGTCAACTACCTCGCCGATGAGTTCAAAAAAGAGCACCAGGTTGACCTGACACAGGACAAGATGGCCCTGCAGCGTCTGAAAGAGGCCGCAGAGAAAGCCAAGATCGAACTGTCCTCTTCCAGCCAGACCGAGATTAACCAGCCGTTTATCTCGATGGGCTCCAACGGCCAGCCGCTGCACATGGTCATGAAACTGACCCGCTCCAAACTGGAAAGCCTGGTCGGCGATCTGATCAAATCCTCGCTGAAACCATGTCAGGCCGCTCTGAAGGATGCCGGTCTTTCCGCTGGCGACATCGACGAAGTGGTGCTCGTGGGTGGTATGACCCGCATGCCCAAAGTGGTCGAGGAAGTGACGAAGTTCTTTGGTAAAGAGCCGCACAAGGGTGTGAACCCTGACGAGGTTGTTGCGATGGGTGCCGCCATTCAGGCCGGTGTTCTGCAGGGCGACGTCAAGGACGTGGTGCTGCTCGACGTGACGCCGCTGTCGCTGGGCATCGAAACACTGGGTGGCGTATTCACCCGTCTGATCGACCGCAACACCACCATCCCGACCAAGAAGTCGCAGATCTTCTCGACCGCCGAGGACAACCAGAACGCTGTGACCATCCGGGTTTTCCAGGGTGAGCGCGAAATGGCGTCCGACAACAAAATCCTTGGTGCCTTCAACCTGGAAAACATCCCACCGGCCCCGCGCGGTATGCCCCAGATCGAGGTCACTTTTGACATCGACGCCAACGGCATCGTGTCGGTAGGCGCGATGGACAAGGGCACCGGTAAGGAACAGAAAATCACGATCCAGGCCTCCGGTGGTCTGTCGGATGACGACATCGAGAAAATGGTGAAGGACGCCGAGGAGAACGCGGAGGCCGACAAAGAGCGCCGCGAGCTCATTGAAGCGAAAAACCAAGCAGAGAGCCTCATCCATTCGACCGAGAAATCGATGGAAGAGCACGCTGACAAGGTTGATCCGACGACCATCGAAGCGATTGAACTCGCCATTGCCGCGCTCAAGGATGAGCTGGAAACCGACAATGCGGACAAAATCAAATCCGGTATCCAGAACGTCACCGAAGCAGCCATGAAACTAGGTGAAGCCATCTACAAGGCGGCTCAGGAAGAAGGTGAAGAGACACCGGAAGCTGCTGATGAGCCCCGTGCAGACGATGATGACATTGTTGACGCGGAGTTCGAGGATCTTGACGACGACAAGCGCGCATAATCAGCGCGTGGTCCGGAACTTCAGCATAGGCCGACCCACCGGGTCGGCCTCTCACGTTCCGGAGAGGGGACAATTCCATGGCAAAACGTGACTATTACGAAGTGCTTGGCGTCGCCAAAGGAGCCTCGGCTGACGAGATCAAAAAGGGATATCGCCGCAAAGCCAAAGAGCTGCACCCGGACAGAAACGCCGATAATCCTCAGGCGGAAGCACAGTTCAAAGAAGCGAACGAAGCTTACGAAGTTCTGAAGGACGCAGAAAAGAAAGCAGCCTATGACCGGTTCGGTCACGCGGCCTTTGAGGGCGGCATGGGCGGCGGTGGCGGACGTCCGGGCGGTGGCTTCGGCGGCGGTCAGGGCGATTTCTCGTCGGCGTTCTCGGACGTCTTTGACGATCTCTTCGGCGATTTCATGGGCGGCCAGCGCGGTGGCGGTGGCGGCGGACGGCGTGCATCCCGCGGGTCGGACCTGCGCTACAACATGCGTATTGATCTGGAGGATGCATTTTCCGGCATTCAGAAAACGATCAACGTGCCGAGCTCGGTCAGCTGCTCCAGCTGTAACGGGTCAGGGTCCGAAGGTGGGTCTGAGCCTGCAACCTGCCCGACCTGTTCAGGCATGGGCAAGGTCCGCGCGCAGCAGGGGTTCTTTACCGTCGAACGGACATGCCCGACCTGTTCGGGTCTCGGACAGATCATCAAAAACCCCTGCAAATCCTGCCAGGGCGCAGGCCGCGTCGAAAAAGAGCGCGCGCTCAATGTGAACATCCCGGCAGGCGTGGAAACCGGTACGCGTATCCGTCTTGGTGGCGAGGGCGAGGCCGGTATGCGCGGCGGACCGGCTGGTGACCTCTACATCTTTATCGATGTTGCGGATCATGAGCTGTTCCAGAGAGAGGGAACGAACCTCTACTGCCGCGTTCCTGTTTCGATGGCAAAGGCAGCACTGGGTGGGTCCATTGAGGTCCCGACAATTGACGGTGGACGCGGGCGCGTACAAATCCCTGCGGGCAGCCAGTCCGGACGCCAGATGCGGCTGAGATCCAAGGGCATGCCAGCGCTGCGGGGTGCCGGGTCAGGGGATATGTTTATCGAACTGGCGGTTGAGACACCTGTTAATCTCACAGCCCGCCAGAAAGAGATCCTGCAGGAGTTCGATGATCTGTCTGAGGACAACAACCCGGAATCCTCCAGCTTCTTTTCATCGGTCAAAAGCTTCTGGGACTCGATGAAGGGCTGAACGGCAGCCTGACAATTCAACAGAACCGGCGGAGCGCTATTTCCGCCGGTTTTTTCGTGGCCTACCTGACCCAAACCTCAACGCGCCGGTTGATCAGTCGGCCCCAGTCGCTGGAATCGCAGGCAACGGGCATGGCCTCACCAAATGCGTCGACCTCCAGAATCGTGCGATCCCTGTCAAATGTCTCCGCCGCATCCAGCACCGCACGCCGCACGGCTTCGGCGCGTCGCAGGGAAATCGACTGGTTCGCCAGGGCGGGACCATTGCCGTCACTGAACCCCACAAACAGGAGCTCACCGGAATCGTAGGTTCCCCGCTCCAGGGCCTCTGCAAGCTGCACAATATTTGACCGCGATTGTGCGTCCAGTCTGGCCGATCCTGCCTCAAACCGGAAGGACGTCGTCAGCCGTTTCCGCGGGCCAAGAACAGACACCATACGCTGCAGATCCTGCAGTGATATTTCCGGGCCTGCGGCGCCAATCGCATTGGCGAGCCGGTTCCCCTGAACATCAAGCGTTGCGAGCTCGGGCGACTGGTCGACAAATCCTGATCGCCGGATGACCAGCTGCGCCGCAGAAGACGTGGCGAACGCCATGAATTCCCGTCCTGTTCGCGGCAGCCGCCGTGCAGGCCGATAAAGAAACATGGGTGCTGTGAAAGGGTAATCTTCGGTTTTGATCGTCTGGCGGCCGGCCACCAGATTTCGGCCACACCCGCCTTCCAACGCCAGTACACGGGCACGGCCGGTTTCTGCAAAACTGGCTATGCCCAGCGCAAAAGGGTCTGCTGCCACGGCCTGAACCAGATCTTCTCCAAGAGAATATCTTTTAATTTCAGATGTCTGATCAAGATCAGAACGATCCATCACGAGGTGCTGAAATGCCTGAGACAGACCAGAGGCTGCATCCGGCCCATATAGGCTGATGGGCGCGTCAGGGCCGCCCAAGGCGGACCAGTTACGGATGTCACCCGCAAAAACCCGCGCAAGATCACCCGGGGAAACGGACCTGACAGGGTTGTCGGAAGCCACAATCGGGACAATCGCATCAAGTGCCAGCACGCGGGCGCGCCGGGCGTCGGACACGTCGCCCATGCCTGCCTCCGACGCGCGTTGCACTTCGTCTGGCCGGACTTCGCGCGACGCCATGACGATGTCTGCCTCGTTCGCCAGCAGGTCGGCGAACCCCTCGTCTGTATTGGTAAGGCGAAAGAAGAAACGTGCGACCGTGCGATCCGTGTTCGTATCTTTCAGCTCATAGACCCGGTGTGACGCATCGCGGGTTTCGCGTGTCACACTGTATCCGTTGCGCTGCGCGAAGGTCTCGATCAGGGCAGGCAGCATGACCGACCCCATGGAAGCGGCGCCGGAAATGCGGATCTCTGCTACAAAATCCTGCAGACTGGGGCAGGCCGGACCGTCACACGTAACACCGGAACCATCGACTGTCAGTTCCCCGTAGATCGTGTCGATGCGGTAAAACTCGCCATCAAAACCCAACAGCGTGCCGGATAATTCAACCTCGCCATCCCGCGAGGTCAGCGTCACATCCTCCGCATCAAGCGGCCGGCAGAGCGCGAAAAAGAAAAGTGCAGCGCCGGACGCTGCACGCAGGAGTGTCATGAAACGGGCCTCGCAACGGTCAGTTGCTGGCGAGTTTCAGGTCTCCCAGCGGGTTTTTCAACACCAGATAGTCACCGACTGCTTCACAGGACGGGACGTCAATGCTCAGGTCGCTGACCTCCGGAAGACCGCCGCGGAAAACAGTGACAGCCGTGGCAGATACGGTTTTCCCACAGTTTTTTGCGGTCACTTCGGTTTCAATACTCAGATCAACCGCACCTACCGCACGCGATATCGCGACAGGGTAAGTGTAAATCTCACTGACAAGATGGTCTTTGTCGCCCGGTTTCCCGAGCACAGTCATGAAACCACCATCACCATTGCTGATCATCGAAGCGTCACGGGGCGCGCCACTCCACACATGTCCGGCGTCGCCATAGGCAGCTCCGAACTCACGGGCGTGTATCTGGATGCCTGTTTCGCCGACACCCTGGACCAGAACACGGTCGTAAAGAGCAATCGTCGGAACCGCAGCACTGGCCGTTGTTGAACGGCCGTTTTCGAAGGACACAGAAAACTCCGCATCCGCTTCCAGCGCCGGAACCTCAAGGCTCAGCGTACCATCATCTCCAAGCATCTCGTCGAACACGATACTCTGATGTGTGATGGTCACGATCTGGCCAGCAAAACAGGAGGCTTTCAGATCCAGACGAACCATAGCCCCGGGCAGTGTTTCAGCCGCGGCGGAAACGGGGCATCCGGAACGGATCGTGTACTGAGGTCTGGACACTGCAGCCGCAGGTTCTTCAAACAGAACCGGCTCAACCGCAGCCGTAACATCTGTGACTTCGGGCAGTTCCGCCGATGTCAGCGTGATGTCGTTTACATCAAGAACAGGACCGTCAGCGACTGGTTCTGCAATGGGCGTTTTCGTTTCCGGTGCGGCAAGCCCGACAGTTATCATACTGCTCTTGGCGATTTCTACGTGGTCTCCATAACGCTGCTGAGCGGCGTCCCCGCTCTGCATCACGAAACCAATGCCCAACGCGCAGGCAAGCGTGCCGGCCGCTGTCATGATTTCCGTTTTTTGGGACATATTACGATCCTCTTCCACCTGTTAAGAATGGTTAATAGATCGTAAACGGGGCTCACTTATGACGTGTATTGGGTGTCATTCAGGCAACAAAAAGGCAGACTGATCAGACCAGACGCCCATGACAGTGCTTAAATTTCTTACCAGAACCGCAGGGGCATGCCTCATTTCTGCCCGGATTGCCCCATGTTGAAGGGTCATCTTCGACGAATCCTTCTGCCGCATTCTCCGGATTCCCTTCAGAAACAACATTTTCAGACGATGCCGCCTCTGCTGCTGTGGCTGCAACCGCCGCACCGGCCGCTGCGGAACCCGCTGCTGCCTGTTGCGCCCGGATCTGCGCGAGCAACTGGTCTCGCTCCTCTTCACTCAGCGGCTGAATCTGCGCCAGCTTCTGGGTCACATCCTCACGCAGACTGTCGAGCATTCCCTCAAACAGCTGGAAGGACTCATTCTTGTATTCGTTCAGCGGATCACGCTGGGCATATCCGCGGAAACCAACAACCGAACGCAGGTGTTCGAGGGTCAGCAGATGCTCGCGCCACTTGGCATCAATCGCCTGCAGCAGAATCTGCTTTTCAATGTTGCGCATGTTCTCGGACCCGAACTGCTCGTTCTTGCCGGACATATACGCGTCGGATGCTTCGACCAGACGATCACGGATCACTTCGTCGTCTGCACCCTCTTCATCGGCCCAGTCCGTGACAGGCGCATCAATTCCAAGCTGCTCGCGGGTCGCCAGCAACAATCCTTCGGAATCCCACTGGTCCGCGTAGGTATTAGGCGGCAGGTACGTGTCGATCAGATCATCAATGACCTGATGGCGCATATCCGTAGTAATCTCGGACAGGTCTGCTGCTTCCATGATCTCGCGACGCTGGCCAAAGACGACCTTACGCTGTTCGTTCATCACGTCGTCAAATTTGAGCAGCTGCTTCCGGATGTCGAAGTTCCGCCCCTCGACCTTCGCCTGAGCGCGCTCAAGCGACTTGTTCACCCAAGGGTGAACGATGGCCTCGCCTTCCTTGAGACCGAGAGTCGTGAGAACCTTCTCCAGACGTTCGGACCCAAAGATCCGCATCAGGTCATCTTCGAGGCTGAGGTAGAATGACGAACGGCCCGGGTCACCCTGACGGCCGGAGCGGCCGCGCAGCTGGTTGTCGATCCGGCGGCTCTCGTGGCGTTCCGATGCCAGGACATAAAGGCCGCCGGCTTCCAGAACTTTCTTCTTTTCATCTGCGTGCGCGGCTTCAATATCTGCACGCAGGGCTTCCGGATCAGCTTCGGGGTCCGCCGTCACCGCTTCCATCACCTGCAGATCGACATTGCCACCAAGCTGAATATCCGTCCCGCGGCCCGCCATATTGGTGGCGATGGTCACTGCCCCAAGTTTACCGGCATCGGCCACGATCTGCGCTTCCTGCTCGTGCTGCCGTGCGTTCAGAACGTTGTGTTTGATTCCTGAAGAGGTGAGCATCGTGCTCAGCATCTCGGATTTTTCGATCGACGTGGTCCCGACGAGCACGGGTTGTCCGCGCTCGTGGCTCTCTTTGATCTGCCCGATCATTGCGTCGTATTTTTCACGCACTGTGCGGTAGACCTGATCGTCCTCGTCCACACGTGCAATGGGTTTGTTGGTCGGCACTTCGACCACGCCGAGGCCATAGATTTCCATGAACTCTTCGGCTTCTGTCAGCGCCGTACCGGTCATGCCGGCCAGTTTGTTGTAGAGGCGGAAGTAGTTCTGGAACGTCACCGATGCGAGCGTCACGTTCTCAGGCTTGATGGAAACATCTTCCTTTGCCTCGATGGCCTGGTGCAGACCATCAGACAGGCGACGCCCGGCCATCATACGGCCGGTAAACTCATCAATCAGGACAATCTCGCCGTCCCGCACAATGTAATCCTTGTCGCGCTGGAACAGTTTGTGCGCGCGCAGACCCTGATTGATGTGGTGCACGATCGTTGTGCTTTCCGGATCATAGAGCGACTGTTCAGCTTCCAGCAGTTCGTTGCTGCGCAGCAGATCCTCAAGGAACTCATTACCCTCATCCGTGAAAGTCACGTTTCGGGTCTTTTCGTCGAGCTCAAAATGATCGTCCTGCAACGAAGGGATCAGTTTGTCGATCGTGCGGTACATTTCCGAACGGTCCTGCGATGGACCGGAAATGATCAGCGGTGTCCGCGCTTCGTCGATGAGAATACTGTCCACCTCATCCACGATCGCAAAATTGTGTTTCTTCTGGAAAATCTGGCTGAGCTCGGAACGCATGTTGTCCCGCAGGTAATCAAAGCCAAGCTCGTTGTTCGTGGCGTAGGTGATATCGCTTTCGTAAGCGATACGTTTGCTGTCCTGGTCCATCTCGGAATAGGCAACACCAGTTGTCATCCCAAGAGCAGCAAACACCTTGCCCATCCAGGCCGCATCGCGGCGCGCGAGGTATTCGTTCACAGTAACGATATGCACGCCATCGCCGGTCAGCGCGTTAAGGTATGCAGCGAAAGTGGCGGTGAGCGTTTTGCCCTCACCCGTTTTCTGTTCCGCGATATTGCCCTGATGCAGAAACACGGCCCCCATCAGCTGTGTATCGAAGGCACGCAGGCCCAGTGCACGGCGCGCGGCCTCGCGGCAGTTGGCGAAGGCTTCGGGCAGCAGAGCGTCGAGGTTTTCACCACCTTTGGCCCGCTTGCGCAGCTCTTCTGTCTTCTGGATGAGACCTTCGTCCGGAAGATTTTCGAACTCCGGTTCCAATGCGTTGATCTGGGCGATCAGGGGCCGGGTTGCCTTGATTTTGCGGTCGTTTGGCGTGCCAAAGACTTTTTTCGCGATTGTTCCGATACCCAGCATGCGTTCTCCAGCCGAAGTGTTAGTGTCAGGCGCTGATCTGCTTGCTCGTCCGCGGCGCAGCCCATAGAAATAATGTGAACGCCAGCCTCTTGTGGCGCCCATAGGGCGATGTAAGGGTCACGCCAAACCGTGTCAATGTCGCGCCCCGCCGTGACCCTCTTATAGGATCAAAACATGTTTAAACATCGCGGAACTCTTTCGTCTGTTGTATTTGCGGTTCTGCTGGCGCTGCCGGTCGCCGCGCAGGAGAATTCGACCGCAACGCCCGAAGAGCGGCCCGATCCGGATGCATCGACCGTTTTGGTAACTGTGGGCGAGACCGACATCACGCTGGGTCACCTGATTGCCGCAGCGGCTCTGCTGCCGCCTGAGTATCAGCGTATGGAAGACAGTGTTCTGTTCGAAGGTATTCTTCAGCAGCTTGTTCAGCAGGAAGCTCTGGCCCAGACCTTCCGCGAGGAACTGCCCCTGCCGCTTGCGCTGCAGCTCGAAAATGAAAAACGCGCCCTCGTGGCACGCCAGGTGATTCAGGACAAGGTTTCCGAACTTCTGACCGAAGAGGACATTGCCAAACGGTACGACGAACAATACGGCAGCATCGAAGCGGAACCGGAGTACAACGCATCCCACATTCTTGTTGAGAGTGAAGAGGAAGCCCTCAATGTGATAGACGTCATCAACAATGGCGGAGACTTCGCAGAAACCGCACGGGAGTTTTCCACCGGGCCGTCCGGGCCAAACGGTGGTGCGCTTGGCTGGTTCGGCGCCGGTATGATGGTGCCTTCTTTTGAGGCGGCGGCGATTGCACTTGAAGTCGGCGAAGTGTCCGGTCCGGTACAGACACAGTTCGGCTGGCACGTGATCCAGCTCAACGAAGTGCGCGCCAAAGACATTCCGACACTCGAGGATGTCCGCGCCAACATCGAACAGGATCTGACACAGGAGCTGGCATCGGCTTTTCTGGAGCGTGTAACGGATGCAGCAGATGTCCAGAGCGGCCCTGGGGCCGGTATGGACAGGTCATTCCTGCGGCGTCAGGATCTTCTTGAGGAGTAAGATCAGTGGCTGCATCACTGCCTGTTTCTCCGCTGGCACCAGCGGCATTTCCTGACCTGCCCGTTATAAACGGCGTCCGGTTTTCATCGGTTGCAGCCGGTGTGAAATATACCGGCCGCGACGACGTGATGCTGGCGCAGCTTGATCCGGGCACCGTTATCGCCGGTGTGTTCACCCGGTCGGCCACGCGGTCTGCGCCGGTACTGGACTGCCAGGCAAAGCTTGGAGGTGCCTCAGAAGCAGGGGCGGCTATTCTGGTGAACGCGGGTAACTCAAACGCATTCACCGGCCGGAACGGAACCGACGCTGTCGCTGCCATCACGCAGGCTGCCGCGCAGGCCTGCGGTGTTCCGGAAACGCGGGTTTTTACGTCTTCGACGGGCGTCATCGGGGAACCCCTGCCGCACGAAAGGATCACCACCTGCCTCAATACACTTGCAGGCAGCCTGTCACCGGACGCCATCAGCAGCGCTGCGAAGGCGATCATGACGACGGATACGTTTTCCAAAGGTGCTGGCGCGACCGTGGACATAGGTGGCAGACCTGTGCAGATCGCGGGGATCGCGAAGGGATCAGGCATGATCGCGCCGGATATGGCGACCATGCTCGTCTATATCTTCACAGACGCGTCGATTTCTCAGAGTGAACTTCAGTCTCTGCTCTCGCGACAGAACGAGGTTACCTTCAACAGCATTACCGTGGACAGCGATACGTCGACATCCGATACACTGCTGGTCGCAGCGACCGGAACATCAGGTGTCGATGTCACTGGTAATACCGATTTTGCGGACGCTCTCCACAAGGTCATGCTGGATCTCGCACATCAGGTGGTACGCGACGGTGAAGGGGCCACGAAATTTGTGGAAATCACGGTTTCAGGTGCCGAAAACGACAAAGACGCCCGCGTGCATGCTCTGTCCATCGCAAACTCCCCGCTTGTGAAAACCGCAATCGCCGGCGAGGACCCGAACTGGGGACGTGTCGTCATGGCAGTGGGCAAATCCGGTGCTGCTGCGGACCGCGACCTTCTGTCGATCCGGTTTGGCGATGTCATAGTCGCGGAAAACGGTTGGGTCAGTCCGGACTACGACGAGGCAAAAGCGGCAGCGCACATGAAAAACCAGGACCTTTCAATATCCGTTGATATCGGTCTGGGCAGCGGCACGGCCACGGTCTGGACCTGTGATCTGACCCATGGGTACATCGACATCAACGCGGATTACCGCTCCTGAAGCGCGGACGGAGGCTGCAATGAAAACAGTTCTTGTGTCAGCCGTGGCACTGATTGACGTCGACGGGCGGGTGCTTCTGGCGCAACGTCCGGAAGGGAAGTCCATGGCCGGACTGTGGGAATTTCCGGGCGGTAAAGTGGAACCTGGTGAAACGCCGGAAGCAGCCCTGATACGCGAACTGGAGGAAGAGCTGGGCATCAACACCTGGCAATCCTGTCTCGCGCCGCTGACTTTTGCCAGCCACAGCTACGAAGATTTTCATCTGCTGATGCCTCTGTTCGCCTGCCGGAAGTGGGAAGGAACGCCTGTTTCCCGCGAAAACCAGGCTTTGAAATGGGTGCGTGCCAACGATCTCAGAAACTATCCGATGCCCGAGGCGGACATTCCGCTCATCCCCATCCTGCGTGACTGGCTCTGATCGGCGGATTATTTCTCATTTATGAACAAATTTATAATAATTGAAATTTTGTTTATGGATTCTTAATCAAATTCTTCTACTTATAAAGGCAGTTTTTCTGGGGAGAAAAATATGCTTCGCACCATCACAATCGGGAGTGCGGTATCTGTACAGGGCATTTTTGTCAGGGATTTGCCTGACGGCCGCATTGTCGTGAAAGTCGATGACGACACGTACACCGGCAAGCCCGTTGTTCAAGGCGCAGACAAACTGCACTGAGACTTGTTAAGCCAAAAACAAAGGGACGGTGAATTTCACCGTCCCTTTCATTTTGTAGATTCCTGAAATCAGGTCAGTGTCCGAGTGATCTCTTCACGTTCGAAGATTTCGATCACATCGTCAGCGCGGATGTCATCATAGTTTTCAAAAGCCATACCGCATTCCTGTCCGGACTGCACTTCGGCCACTTCATCCTTGAACCGCTTGAGCGTCTTCAGCGTGCCTTCGTGGATCACAACGTTGTCCCGCAGCAGGCGTACACCGGCAGACCGGCGTGCGACGCCTTCCGTGACCAGACAACCGGCAACCTTGCCGACACCGGTAACTTTGAAGACCTCTTTGATCGTTGCGTATCCGATGAAGTTCTCGCGGATTTCCGCGCTCAGCAGACCGGATGCGGCTGCTTTCACGTCATCCACCAGATCGTAGATCACCGAATAATACCGGATTTCCACACTCTTCTGGTTCGCAGTGTTCCGTGCAGAGGCATTCGCGCGGACATTAAAGCCCATGATCGGAGCGTTTGACGCTTCTGCAAGGCCCACGTCCGTTTCGGTAATGGCACCAACACCCGAGTGCAGCACGCGTACGCGCACCTCGTCATTGCCGATCTTCTCCATCGCCTGAACGATCGCCTCCGCAGAACCCTGCACGTCAGCTTTCACAAGGATCGGCAGTTCAGAGACATTCTCGTCCGCTTTGGCATTCGCCATCAGCTGTTCCAGCGTGGTTGCCGCACCGGCAGCCGCACGTTTGTCCTTGGCTGCCTTCTCACGATAGGCCGCAATTTCACGCGCCTGCGCTTCGGTCTCTGTCACGTTGAGCACGTCGCCCGCTTCGGGCGTACCGTTCAGACCCAGCACTTCCACCGGTACCGATGGCCCGGCTTCTTTCACGCGGTCTCCCTTGTCGTTGATAAGCGCACGGACTTTACCGTACTGCTCGCCAACAACAAAGATATCGCCCTGTCGCAGTGTCCCATTCTGAACCAGAACCGTCGCGACGGGGCCACGGCCCACATCAAGCTGGGCTTCAATCACTGCGCCCTGCGCTGCCCGGTCCGGGTTGGCCTTGAGCTCAAGGATTTCCGCCTGCAGCGCGATCGCTTCCAGCAGTTCGTCCAGACCCTGGCCGGAGATGGCCGACACTTCTACGTCCTGCACGTCGCCGGACAATTTTTCGACGATCACCTCGTGCTGCAGCAGATCCGTGCGCACCTTGTCCGGGTTCGCCTCGGGTTTATCGATCTTGTTGATCGCGATAATCATCGGCACTTCGGCCGCTTTGGCGTGATTGATCGCCTCAATTGTCTGAGGCATGACCGCGTCGTCAGCCGCAACAACCAGAACAACAATATCAGTTACCTGCGCACCACGCGACCGCATGGACGTGAACGCCGCGTGGCCGGGTGTATCGAGGAAACTCAGCAGTTCACCACCATCGGTTTTCACCTGATAGGCACCGATGTGCTGGGTGATACCGCCCGCTTCGCCAGCCACAACCTTAGCATTGCGGATCGCATCCAGAAGCGATGTTTTACCGTGATCAACGTGACCCATAATCGTGATGACCGGGGGCCGCGATTTGAGGTCTTTGGCATCGTCTTCGATCTCTTTGATCACATCCTCGACGTCAGCGTCAGAGACACGTACGACCTTGTGGCCGAATTCCTCAACGATCAGTTCCGCGGTATCCTGGTCAATCGTCTGGTTCTGCGTAACCATCATGCCGTTCTGCATCAGCGCCTTTACAACGGCACCGACCTTCTCGGACATACGGTTTGCAAGTTCCGAGACAACAATCGCCTCAGGCACCTGCACATCGCGCATTACCTTCTCACGCTCAACCTGGCCACCCATCGCCTTCTGACGCGCGCGTTCCTGCTTGCGTTTCATAGCAGCCATAGACCGCTGGCGCCCGCCTTCACCGCCGGACAGCGCCTGGTTCAGCGTCAGTTTGCCGGAGCGGCGGTTGTCGTCACCACCCTTACCGCCGCGTTTGTTATCGCGTTCGCGCTCCTGCTTACGGGGCGCGGGATCCGGTGCCTTGTTGCTGGTCGGACGCTGGACAACAGGCTCTGGCGCGGGTGCAGCCGCAGCTTTGGCGGCAGCCTCGGCTTCTTCCTGCCGGCGCTTGTCTTCCTCGGCCTTCGCCTTGAGGCTTTCCTCGCGCTCACGCTCTTCGCGCTCCTTGGCTTCCTGTTCGGCCCGGCGACGCTCACGCTCTGCAGCGCGCGCCTTTTCTTCGGCTTCACGGGCTGCGGCTTCCTCGGCTTCGCGTGCCTTGGCCGCCTGCACGGCCTTCAGCCGGCGCTCCATCTCTGCATCGCTGATACCAGCCGGGCGCCGCGACGGATCACCAACCGAGGCACCACCGCCACTGCCGGATTTCGCAGCACCCGCCTTGGGCACCACGACCCGTTTGCGTTTGGTCTCCACCACGACGTTCTTGGTCCGCCCGTGGCTAAAGCTCTGCTTTACGTTGCCCGGACGCGCGCCGCCGCGCAGACCCAATGTTTTTTTGCCGTCAGTATCGCTCATGAAGCTCGTCTATCCTTTCGGGCGGCCGTTGCCACCCTCGTTTTTGCGCACGCCTTTAAGTCTTTGGGCTTCCTCTACAACACGTTGAGTGAGTCCACCAGAGGCGAGCGCCCCATGTATCACAGTTTGGCGTCCGAATGCCAAACCCAATTCGTCGGCCGTGAGCCAGCCGATGTAGGTTCCGAAGTGCGGCGTGCTCAGTTTGGACTTGCCGCGCCCAGACCCATCGCTGGCCTGGATCAGCACTTCTGCCTCCTCCGTCTGCAGCCAGCTTTTGACTTTCTCATAGCCCGCCACGGCTTTGCCTGCTTTACGCTGCAGCGAAATCAGCTCGACCACACGGTGTGCCAGCTGCCGCTCGACTTCGGCGACAAGGCCCTCAGGCACAGTGACCTGCGCCTTCGCTCCGCGCGAAAACAGCCGCTTTCTGACTGCCAGATCCAGCGCATCCCGGTCCGCCGCAACCCATATGCCCCGCCCGGGCAGTTTGCCCAGGATATCAGGAACAACCTCGTTTCCGGGCCCGGCCACAAACCGGATCAACCCGTGCTTCGGCTGCACCTCGCCCGTGGCAATGCACTTGCGGTCAGGACCGTCAGACCGGTCTTTGGGAACGCCACCGCGACCCATCAGGTGACCCCGAGGCCTGAGATCAGACCTCGGATTCCTCCGTTTCTTCTTCGCCTTCGGCGTCTTCTTCCTCAGCTTCAAGCTCAGCCGGATCAACCCAGCCCAGCATGATGCGCGCCGTCATGATCAGATCCTGCGCCTCTTCCAGAGACACATCAAAGGGTTCCAGTACGCCATCGTCCTTGACGCGCTCGCCGTCTACTGTTGTCCAGCCACCGGCCAGTTCCCAGTCAGCACAGGTTGCAAAGTCTTCGAGTGTTTTCACATCGTCTTTTGCCAGCGCCTCAATCATCTGGGGTGTCAGGCCTTCAAATTCAACCAGGCTGTCCTCAACACCAAGGCTGCGGGCATTTTCAAGCGCGGCTTTGTTCTGTGCTTCCAGCACATCGCGGGCCCGCGCCTGCAGTTCGTTGGCCGTGTCTTCGTCCACGCCATCGATCACCAGCAGTTCATCCAGTTCGACGTAGGCCACCTCTTCGAGGTTCGAAAATCCTTCCGATACAAGAAGCTGGGCGAAGAATTCGTCCAGATCCAGGTTGTCGACAAAGAGTTTGGTACGCAGTTCGAACTCTGCCTGACGGCGCGCGCTTTCCTGCTCTTCGGTCATGATGTCGATGTCGAGCGCAGTCAGCTGGCTCGCCAGACGCACGTTCTGACCACGACGACCGATCGCCAGCGACAACTGCTCCTCGGGCACGACGACTTCGATCTTGCCAGCTTCCTCGTCCAGAACAACTTTTGAGACTTCGGCGGGTTGCAGCGCATTCACCAGGAACGTCGGCTGGTCCTCGTTCCACGGAATGATATCGATTTTTTCACCCTGCAGTTCATTCACAACCGCCTGAACGCGGCTGCCGCGCATACCAACACAGGCCCCGACCGGGTCAATCGAACCGTCATAGGAAATTACTGCGATCTTGGCGCGCGACCCCGGATCACGGGCGACAGCCTTGATTTCGATGATGCCGTCGTAGATCTCCGGCACTTCCATTTTGAACAGCTCCGCCATGAATTCCGGCGCTGTGCGGCTCAGGAAAATCTGCGGACCGCGCTGTTCGCGGCGCACATCCTTGATGTAGACACGGATACGGTCATTGGGGCGATAGCTTTCGCGGCCGATCTTTTCATTGCGGCGCAGGATTGCCTCACCGGCACCCACATCGACGATGACGTTGCCGTATTCCTCGCGCTTGACCAGGCCGTTAATGATGGTGCCCGCACGATCCTTGAATTCTTCGTACTGGCGGTCACGCTCGGCTTCGCGCACTTTTTGCAGGATCACCTGCTTGGCGGACTGAGCAGCAATCCGGCCCATTTCCACCGGTGGGACCTCTTCGACAAAGGTGTCGCCGACCGAAGGGTCGTCCATATACTGTTTGGCCTGCTCAACGGTGAACTCAGCCTGGTAGTTTTCCAGCTCTTCATCTTCGACAACAGTGCGGACGCGCGTGAACGTGGCCTTGCCCGTTTTGCGGTCAATAGACACACGGATGTCCATCTCGGCGCCGTAGCGTGACTTCGCGGCACGGGCGAGTGATTCTTCCATCGCCTCGACCACGAGGCCGGGGTCGATCATTTTCTCACGCGCCACCGCTTCAGCAGTTTGCAGCAGCTCAAGCTGGTTGGCAGATGTAATGGCCATGTCTCAGGTCTCCCTTAAGCGGAATCGTCCGATGACAGCTCATCGGAAATCTCGTCAAACTTCGTTTCGTCTATTTCGCCTGCAGCTTTGCGCTGGCGCAGCATTTCTTTGATCAGGTCATCGGTCAGAACCAGTTTGGCATCCGACAACCAGTCGAACTTCAGACCAATTGTCCCTTCGGCCACATTGATCAGAACTTCGTCTTCTTCGACACCGGCCAGTTCGCCTTTGAACCGTCGGCGTCCGTCAATCATGTCGCCGGTTTCGAGCTTGGCCTCATAGCCTTCGAACATCTCAAAATCCTTGAGACGCGTCAGTGGCCGGTCGATCCCGGGGCTTGAAACCTCAAGCGTGTATTCATCAAGAATGGGGTCCTCGACATCCAGAACGGCCCCGACGGCCTGACTGATCTCGGCGCAATCATCCACTTCTATGCCGCCATCCGGTTTGTCCGCCATGATCTGCAGCGTGGTGGTTTTGCCGGACATCAGACGCACGCGTACCAGCTCAAACCCCATGTCCTCGATCACCGGAGTGATGATCTCGGCCATACGGCGGTCAATCGCTGCTTTTGCAATCAGGTCGTTGGTCATCTGTCTTTCAGGCACAAAAAAACGGGCGCGCGGCCCGTTATGTCTTTCGGTGGTCTTTCGGTTTGGACCCGAAAGCGCCGCTGTTGGCAACGATATACGCGCGGCTCAGCGAGTCTACAACCCCTGATCGCGTCAGGCCATCCACCAGCGTTCGGCAGCGCGCAGATTGTCCAGCGGCCAGCGGCTGCCGACAGTTGCCGGCAATGCCAGACACTGGTCCACAGCCGTGGTCATGAAATCCTCGCGCGGCAGCAGCGTGATGTTCTCAAGATCACCCAGATCTGCAGGATGCTCCAGATCAACGGCATCCACGTAATGATCCCGCAGTGCCTCTGCGCGCACCTCATCTGCGGGCAGGGACACCAGTTCAACGCTGTCAAACCAGCCGGCGCGACCATCCTTGTAATGGCCTGATACGCGGTGCGCGAGAAGGTGGCGCCCCGGCTGGAATTTGTGAACCTGGTACAGCCCGGTGCCAATTCCCGCCTCCGGGTTTACCGCATCCGCTTCGGGCAGAATGATCGTCTGCGGGTGGCTGACCCGCATCGGAAACTGGGGATCACCGGCGCGCAGTGTCACCGCAACGCGCAGCGGGGCAATGGCCTCAACAGAGGCTACATCTGCCAGCACGCCATCCCGCAATGCTGCGAAAGACGCTCTGACATCACAGGCCGTGAATGGCCGCCCATCGTGGAAGGTGACCGCATCGCGCAGATCAAATTCCCAACGGGTCGCATCGGTATTGCTGCGCCATGACACCGCAAGTTCGCCCCGCAGCGTGCCGTCGGCTGCGATTTCCGTGAGCGTATCGAACAGAACACCGGCCGTTGCGACCTGCATAAAGAGACCCTGCGTGCCCGCTTGCCCAAGGCGATCCTCGCGCGTGGCCCCGGACAGTGCCATGCGCAGCCGCCCGCCGTGTGTCGGTGCCGGCCCGGCAGACACACCGGTTGCCGCCAGCAACGCTGCCGCCGCACCGGTCGCAAAAAGCGCACGTCTGTCGATATGTGTTCTGCGCGTCACCGTCCGCCGATCCTGTCCATTGTCCGCACAAGTTCTGCACTGATTCCCGGCTCTGACAAAGCATGACCTGCATTCCGGACCATTTTCAGCTCACAGTTGTCCCAGGCTTCCGCGAGCGCCCAGGCACTGTCCGGGGGGCAGATCATGTCGTACCGGCCCTGGACGATGACACCGGGAATATGCGCAATACGGCCGACATGCGCGAGAATCTGACCGTCAAATTCAAGAAAACCCGCATTGGAGAAATAGTGATTTTCGAGGCGCGCAAAGGCCCTGGCATATTCCCCGGGGCTTTCGCCCGTGGAGCCGGAGGAATAAATCGAGGCGAGCGCGTTTTCCCAGGCGGACCACGCGCGGGCATAGCGGGTTTCCGTTGACAGATCGCCTGAGAAAAGACGCCGCCGGTAGGCTTCGATGAAGTCTCCGTGCTCGTCTTTCGGAATGAGCGATGTGAATCGCGCCCAGACTTCGGGCCAGAACCGGCCGGCACCGCCGCCGTAAAACCAGTCGAGCTCGCGTTGCGTCATCAGGAAAACACCACGCAGGACAATGTGGCTGACCCGGTCGGGATGTGCCTGCGCATAGATCAGCGCCAGGGTCGCCCCCCAGCTGCCGCCAAAAACAATCCACTGATCGATATCCAGCTCGCGACGGATCAGTTCGATGTCATCAACAAGATGCCAGGTCGTGTTGTGGGTGACGCTGGCGGGCGGGCGGGACCGGCCACAGCCACGCTGGTCAAACAGAATAACCCTGTAAATTTCCGGATCGAAATAGCGGCGCATCGCCGGGCTGCACCCGCCACCCGGACCACCATGCAGCACCACAACCGGGATACCGTCGGGGTTGCCGCATTGCTCGACATAAACCCGGTGCCCCTGACCAACATCCAGCATTCGCTGATCAAACGGGTCGATCGGCGAATAAAGATACTGAACTGCGCGCTTTTGATCCGGGAACTTGTCCATATCAGGCCTATATAATACGAAATCGCAAATGATCACATGGAGACAGGAATGCAAGCGCTTCAATCAACCGTCGATGCCGCCGAAGTTGCAAAATTCGAGGCAATGGCAGCCGAATGGTGGGACGTGAACGGTAAATTCAAGCCGCTCCACATGCTCAATCCCTGCCGTCTGGACTACATCACGACGCAGATTGCCGGTGAATTCGACCGTGATCTGAAAGGTGATCTGCCCTTCCGCGGTCTGCGCATTCTCGACATTGGCTGTGGCGGTGGTCTGCTGTCAGAACCGATGGCGCGTCTGGGTGCCAATGTCGTTGGCGCAGATGCCGCCGAACGTAACATTCCGGTTGCCCGTATTCACGCCGAACAATCCGGTCTGGAGATCGACTACAGGCATACAACCGCAGAAGCGCTCGCCGAGGCCGGAGAGCAGTTCGACGTCGTGCTGAACATGGAGGTCGTGGAACACGTGGCCTCACCACCCGATTACCTGACCGCCTGTCAGCAGCTGCTGAAACCAGGCGGTCTGCACATCTGTTCGACGCTGAACCGGAACCCGAAATCCTATCTCATGGCGATCATCGGGGCCGAGCATGTCATGCGCTGGCTCCCTAAAGGCACCCATGAGTGGTCGAAATTTATCACACCGGACGAACTGTTTGATCTGCTGAAGGAGGCGGGTCTGGACCCGGTTGACCGCAAGGGATTTGTGTTTAACCCGGTTTCCTGGTCATGGAAGCTGTCGGACCGCGATCTGAGCGTGAACTACGTAACCGCCAGCCTGAAACCGGCCTAATTGTTGTCGCCCAGCTGCCGGCGCATTTCCCGCAGGATGGGGAGGGCCTCGCGCACGCGCTGATCGCCCAGCTTTTCAACTACCTGATTGATCACCGGCGTGATGGAGCCGACCGCCTGGTCCCGTGCCTGGCGCCCTGCCGGGCTGATCGCGACCATCTTGCGCCGCGCGTCGTCCCAGTCCGGGCGGACATGTATGTATCCCGCCCATTCCAGCTTGGACAACGTGTTCGTCATCGCACCGCGTGTTACGTGAAACGTGCCTGCGAGCTGCGCCGGTGTACGTTCACCAACGTTGCCTGCCAGATGGTTGAGCACCGAAAAATGCGATATCTCCATACCCTTTGGCAGGACCTTACTCAGCCTCGCGCGGATCATCTGATCAGCCGTCAGCACCTCGCTGAACAGCGATATTGCAAGAGAGTTCCGGTCTTCGCTCATCAGGGTCCATCAAAGGGTCGTGCATTCTCCAGGCTGGGCACACGGCCCCGCGCCTTTGCCACTAATCCCATATCGATGTCCGTCATGTAAACGCCCGGCTCGGTGCCTGCGTCCATTTGGACCTCCCCCCAGGGTGCTACAACCAGGGAATGCCCATAAGTCCGGCGCGTTTTATGCATCGAACTGGCATGCTCTCCGGTCTGGGCAGGTGCAATCACAAAACATCCGGTTTCAATGGCCCGGGCCCGCAAAAGCGTATGCCAGTGGGCGTCCCCTGTGACCGGTGAAAACGCAGCCGGAACAGTCAGTATTTTCGCCCCGGCAGCGGCTAGGGCATGATGCAGGGCCGGAAACCGCAGATCATAGCAGACGGTCATGCCGACAGTGCCGAATGCCGTGTCCGCAGTAACAGCGCGTGATCCCGGCCGGTATCCTTCGGATCTCGCGAAAAGTCTCTTCGGGTGTGACCTGAACGTCGAACATGTGGATTTTGTCGTACCACGCCACGATTTCACCGGAAGGATCAACCATGAAAGACCGGTTCGCAAACCGGCTGTCTGCATCATGGGTTTTCAGCGCCAGCGAACCGATCAGCAGCCAGATACCCGCACGGGCAGCTTCCTCGCGCAGAGCCGCCAGCGTGATATCCTCGTCCTGATACTGCAGAACGTCCTGCTGATGTCTGCGACTCGTCGACAGGCAGTTCGTCACCTCAGGCGTCAGAACAAAATCCGCGCCATCGTCTATTGCCTGTTTAAGCATGCGGCGGGTCACCACGAGGTTCTCCGCCGGCATGTCATTTGCATTCAGCTGCAGCAGAGCAGTGCGCATCAGGCCGCCAGCAAACAGTCGAGTTTACCCGCACGCTCCAGAGCATAAAGGTCATCGCAGCCGCCAACGTGGATTTCACCCACAAAGATCTGCGGCACGGTTCTGCCACCATTGGCGCGCTGGATCATTTCCGGCTTGCGATCCGGGTTGGCCAGCACATCCACTTCGGAAAAATCCACGCCTTTCTGGTTCAGAAGACGTTTGGCTGCATGGCAGAAGCCGCAAAGCGGTGATGTATAGATTTCGACGTTTTTCATATCCGGTCCTTCCCGTGACAGGGTTTCGACGGATATTTAGGCATCCCGCGCGACCCGTGCCAGTGCCACCACGTATACCGGCCCTGACCCTGCTGCAATACAGGCATCTGCTGCGGCTGACAGGGTGGCGCCGGACGTCATCACGTCATCCACCAGCAGAACGGGCCGCCCGACGAGGCGGTGTCGCCGGCGCGGGTGTGCCGAAATCACGCCTTTGACGGAGGTAAAACGCACCTCCCGCGTCATCCCTTCCATCGGTTGCGTGCGTTTCTGCCGGACCAGCAGATCCTGACAGACCGGCAGACCGGTGTGGCGCGCAAGTGCCTGTGCCAGAAGGCCCGACTGGTTGTAACGGCGTTTCAGCAGCCGGGTCCAGTGCAGCGGAATCGGGGCAATGATCATGTTTTCCTGGGGCAGATCCTCAATCGCCCGGGACATCCACAGCGCAGCAGGTTGCGCGATCTCCTGCCGGTCACCGTGTTTCAGCGCCAGAACAAGACGCCGCGCCCCATCTCGATAGATCAGCGCGGCGCGACCCTGCTTCCATGGGCGCGGCGTGCGCAGACACTCATCACATTTCAGTGTGTCCGACAGATCCTCGCCCGGCAAAGGTGTCCCACAGGTGTCGCAGATGGAGCCACCGATAAACGGCGTATCCCGCCAGCAGGTGCCACACAGACCGAAATCATCGTCAACTGTTCCACCACAGCCCAGACAGCGCGGCGGATAAATGAGAGAGACCGCTGTTTGTAAACCCGACTGCGCCATCCTATTACACCCTTCATGAACACTGCGACCACACTGACCGACACCAGGGCACTGAGCCTGCATCGCAAAAGGGCGACGCGGGCCGATCTGTTTTTGCAGGACCAGGCAGCGGACGAACTGCAGGATCGCCTGGGCATGGTTAACAGGACGTTTACTGACATCGCTGTTGTGACCCCTTTTGCAGATGTCTGGTCAGTCCGGATACCGGGCGCGCGGATCGTGCCGGACACCGATACGCTTGATCTCGAACCGGCCAGCTGCGATCTCGTGATCCACGCACTGGGCCTGCACTGGGCGAATGATCCGGTCGGGCAACTGATCCAGTGCCGCCGGGCCCTCAGACCGGATGGGTTGTTCCTCGGCGCTGCGCTGGGCGGACAGACGCTCGAAGAGCTGCGCGCCTGTCTCGGTCAGGCAGAGATCGCCGTTGCTGGCGGCCTTTCACCGCGTGTGGCACCCATGGGGGAAATACGTGATCTGGGTGCACTGCTGCAACGGGCCGGACTGGCTCTGCCGGTTGCCGACAGCATCGCCCTGCGCACTGAATACCGTGATTCTCTGCACCTGATGCACGACCTGCGGGCCATGGGGGAAACCAATGCCCTGCACCAGCGCCGCCGCGCAATACCGCCGCGCAGGCTTTTCTCTGAAACCGCAAAACTCTATGCCGACACCTTCTCCACACCGGAGCAGCGTATCGTCGCAACCTTCGAAATCGTATTTCTGACCGGATGGGCACCGGATGACAGCCAGCAGAAACCGCTGCGCCCGGGGTCTGCACAACAGCGTCTGGCCGACGCTCTGGCCGTTGCGGAAAGGCCGCTGACCGATTGACGCTGCCGCAAAAGCCTCTATCTGAGCGGAGACACGAGATGAGCAAGGACAAAAACATGCTGGACAGCAGCTCCGCGCGGCCGTTGATGGCACGCCCGACCCACGCTGGCGACGATCACCCTGAGGTGGCGCGCCCGAAAGTCGGCATCCTTCTTGCCAATCTCGGCACGCCCGACAACTACGACTACTGGTCCATGCGCCGGTACCTGAACGAGTTCCTATCGGACCGTCGCGTGATCGACTACAGCCCATGGGTCTGGCAGCCGCTGCTGCAGCTGATCATCCTGACCAAACGCCCTTTTTCCAGCGGTGCAGCCTACAAATCCATTTGGAATGAAGAAGAGGGTGAAAGCCCGCTGATGACCATCACCAAAGCCCAGACCAAAAAGGTCAAAGAGCAGATGCACGCGCGCTACGGCGACGATGTGATGGTGGATTTCTGCATGCGCTACGGCAATCCGTCCACACGATCCAAAGTGGCGGAAATGACCGCTGCCGGGTGCCGGAAAATCCTGTTTTTTCCGCTGTATCCGCATTATGCGGGCGCGACATCAGCCACTGCAAATGACGCATTTTTCCGGGCGCTGACCTTTGAGAAATGGCAACCGGTGACCCGCACCGTCGAGCCGTATTTTGATCGGCCTGATTATATCGAAGCGCTGGCTCAGTCGATCGAACGGGCCTACGCGGGTCTGGAGAAAAAGCCGGATATCCTGGTCTGCTCCTATCATGGTGTGCCGATCCGCTACCTGATGGAAGGCGATCCGTATCACTGTCAGTGCCAGAAAACGACGCGCCTGCTGAAGGAACGACTGGGGTGGAAGGACACCGAAATCACCACGACCTTCCAGTCCAAATTCGGACCCGAAGAATGGCTCCAGCCTTACACCGTCGAAGAAGTGGCGCGGCTTGCTGAGGCCGGCAAAAAGAACATCGCCGTCTGCGCGCCGGCGTTCTCCGCGGACTGCATCGAAACGCTTGAAGAGATCAACGAAGAGATCAAGGAAAGCTTTGAGGAAGCAGGCGGCGAGCACTTTACGTACATCCCCTGCCTCAATGATGATGATGCGCATATTGACGCACTGTCATCTGTCATCACCGACAATCTGAAGGGTTGGATCGACTGATCCCAACAGAGCGTCAGGCAATAAAAAAAGGCGGCGCTGATGCACCGCCTTTTTTATTCATACCGCTAAGCGATCAGGCGATTGCAGCTGCAACGATGACCAGCAGCAGGATCGGCAGCAGCGCGCCGGAGGACGAGCCTTCTGCTTCTTCAACCACAACGGGTGCTTCAACGACCGGCTCTGCAAGCGAACCTGCATAAGCTGTCGACGCGGCGGCTGTCAGTGCAGCTGCGAGAACGAGTTTTTTCATATTAATAACCTCCATTAAGGCGCGCTCCGCTTCGCAAAGCAGACGCCCAAGACTTACCTCGTGATTATGTCTAAACAGCACAGAACCCTGTTTGCAAACCGGTTTTGGAACGGACTGGCCAAAATCGGCCTAATGTCGTCAAATTAGCAACACCTGCGTGCCGACTTTGGTCAGGCTGTAAAGCTCGGCGATATGTTCGTTGTACAGGCCGATGCAACCATTGGACGACTGCCGCCCGATTTTGCGTGTGTCGTGTGTGCCATGAATGCGGTAGTAGGTCCACGTCAGATAAAGAGCGTGTGTTCCCATAGGGTTATCCGGTCCCGGGCCGATATATTCCGGCCAGTCGGGATTCCGCTCCAGCATCGACGGTGTCGGACGCCAGTCCGGGCCTTCGACCTTGCGGATGATTTTCGTCCGGCCCCGCCGGGTCAGATCTTCGGTCAGCGGAACACTGGAGGGGTAAAGTTTGTAGAAATCTCCCCCTTCCGCCCAGAAATGCAGCGCACGGCTGTCGATATCCACCAGAACGGCACCGTTCTTCAGGTTTGAAAAATAGGGCTGCCAGTCCAGCGTGCGGAAACTGGAAATATTGCGGCGAACCGTCTCGGTGAGATCACGCTCACCCACGGTTGTCGCGGTCGAGTTCACCGACGCTGCATCCTGCGCGACAGCGGGCGCTGCGAGCATTGCAGCTGACCCGGCCAGGAAAGACCGGCGGCCGGGATTCTTAAAACGATTGTCAGACATGAATGTCCTCCGGAACCAAAACTGTTTGACGCGCACTTTATGGCCTGGATGCCGCACCCGCAAATCAAACAGATGTCATCTGGCGCTCTGACGCCGATGTGCGTTTGAAATACCACGCATTGCACGTTATGTGCGACTCTAACGCTGTTGGAGTGCTTTATGATCCGTCTGATTTCAGTTTTTTCGCCCTCGGCCTGACGCTGGCCGCCTGTGCGCCGACACAGACAACCCCGACACTGGGCGCTGACGGAAAACCGCTGCCGACCCTCTACAGAATCAAAGAGCGCGACACCGCCAAACTGCAGTTCAGAATGCTGGATGCGGTCAACGCACTGCGCAGCGCTTCAGCACGCAGCGCGGTCGAAATGGATCCGCTGCTCAATGCCGCTGCCGCAACCCACTCGCGCGATATGTCGATCCAGAACCGTCCGTGGCACTTCGGATCCGACGGGTCGTCCCCGATCGACCGGATCCAGCGCGTCGGCTATCAGGGAACGCTTGTCGGAGAGACCATCTCCGAGACCTACGAGAGCGAACTCGAAACCCTTGGTGCATGGATGCAGAAACCGGACACACAGCGCATACTGCTGTCAGCAGACGCGACAGACATGGGATTTGCGTGGTTTCAGGAACCGAACGGCAAAATCTGGTGGACGCTGGTGATGGGCCGGGAGGGCACCGCAGGCCCGGTCGCATCCGAACCGGTCACTTTCTGAGCTCAGGCGTTCAGCGCAACAAGCGTGTCATTCGCGACCATCGCATAGATCTCTTCGATCTCATCGTTGGTCACCGCAATGCATCCCCACGTCCAGTCCGGATCATCCTTTTTGAACGGGTTTTTCTGGCCGTGAATAAAGATGTCACCACCTGCTGATTTCCCAGCCGCTTTCGCCGCCGCGACATCATTCACATTCGGATAAGAAATACCCAGCGAAAGATGGAACTGGCTGTTCGGGTTGCGGCGGTCAATGCGGTAGATACCCTCTGGCGTCTTCCCGTCACCCTCAAACTGTTTGGGGCCGACGGGGGCGAAGCCAAGGTGAATATTATAGCTGCGCAAAACGGTATCATTGTGCAGCAGATGCATGCGCCGCGCGCCTTTGTTCACCACGACAAAAGTGACGTCCGGCCCGTCGTACCTACGAAACCTTGAATCCGTTGCACAGGCCCCCAGCGAAAGCATCGCCGCGGTGCCCAACAGTAACTCTCTTCGGCGCATTGACCTGCTGTCCCGTTTTTGTGCATCTTTGCGACGCCCTGCTCTTTTCCCACAGGTACCATGAGAAACTGGTTAATCAACCTCACAAAACCGTCAGGTGGGCGGTTTCCTGTCCAGTTTTTCCTCAATCGCTGCCAGTCTTTGCAGCACTTCATCCCGGTAGGCATCAGTTACCGCGCCGGCCTCTTCCTGATGTGCGTCCTGCATTGAGTTCACGATCAGACCCACCAGCAGGTTCACAACTGCGAACGTCGTCACCATGATGAACGGAACAAAGAAGGCCCAGGCGTAAGGATAAACCTCCATCACCGGGCGCACGATACCCATGGACCAGCTCTCCAGCGTCATGATCTGGAACAGTGTGTAGCCACTCTGGGGCAGTGATCCGAACCACTGCGGAAAACTGCCCGCAAAAAGCTTGGTCGCCATGACCGCGCCGATGTAAAAGATGATCGCCATCAGCAGAAAGACACTGCCCATACCTGGCAGCGCGGTGATAAACCCTTCGACCACGCGGCGCAGACTTGGGGCCACCGAAATGACCCGCAACACCCGCAGAATACGCAGCGCCCGCAGCACAGAAAGACCCTGAGAGGCTGGAAGCAGGGCAACGCCCACGATCACCAGATCGAACACGTTCCAGCCGCTGCGGAAAAAACGACCGCCGCGTGCGATCAGTTTGAGCAGGATTTCAACGATGAAAAAAGCAAGACACGCCTTGTCGAGCGCCAGAATGAGCGGTCCGGCCTGCGCCATCAGCGTGTCCGATGTCTCCATGCCCAGTACAACGGCGTTCAGCAGAATGACCGCCACCACTGTGTTGGTCACCCACGTCTTGTCCAGCCATTTGTCCAGTGCCTGCCGAAAGCTCATCTGATTCTCCTGTGCGTCACGCCCGCATATGGGGCGCGGTGAACCCGGCGACAAGCTCTGTATGCGCGGACCAGCGGAACTGATCCACGACCTGCACAAAATCAAGCTGCCAGCCGCCTGCAGCGAGTACAGCTGCATCGCGCGCAAAACTCACCGGGTTGCAGGAGACATATGCAATTTTCGGCACCTTTGTCTGAACAAGCTCAGCCACCTGCGCCTCAGCACCAGCGCGGGGCGGGTCCAGCACGACGGCGTCTGCTTTGGCCAGCTCATCCGGCATCAGCGGACGGCGGAACAGATCCCGTGTTTCCGTGGTCACCGCCTTCAGACCTTCTGCAAAACGCCATCCGGCATCCAGTGCGTTCATCATGGCAGCATCGCCCTCAACTGCATGCACAGCAGCCGTCTCCGCAAGCGGAAGAGCAAAGGTGCCGCATCCGGCAAAAAGATCAATGACCGTGCCAGCATCCCCAACGATCTCGCGCACGCAGTCTGTCAACGCCGCCTCGCCATGCGCTGTGGCCTGCAGGAAAGCACCCGGCGGCGGTGTCACAACAGCGCGACCAACGCCGTGACGCGGCGGTTCCCGCATGGCGACAACCTCGTCACCCCATGTCAGGCGTACCAGTCCATGTGTATCACAGATCAGCGCCAGCTGTTGCCGCAGCGGACCGTCCGGCGGTTTCCCATGCGTGACTGCGACGTCGAGCCCGTTTTCCATTGCCGTGATCATCACGGACAGGGCGGTTTTGCGGCTTGCGCCGGCAATCGCGAGAGCTTCGGCAACGCGCTGCCCCGCCAGAACGGAAGGTTCCAGCAGAATGCAGTCCGGAATAGGGACGATCGTGTCCGACGCACGCCCGTGAAACCCCACCATCGCCCCTTTTTTAGTACGGCGGGCGGCAAAACCGGCACGTCTGCGGGAACGTGCGGGCGACGTAACGATGGGCCGGAATTCAGTTTCCAACCGGTGCGCCTGGAGCGCGTTGCGCACAATGTCCACTTTCCAGTCGGCAACAAACTGATCATCTGCATGCTGCAGCTGACATCCACCACAGGACCGGAAATGCCGGCAGGGCGCAGACACCCGCCGGTCAGAAGGCCTGATGATCCGCACGTCCTGCGCGCCACCTTCTGAAACTGTCGCGCTGACCCGTTCGCCGGGCAGAGTCAGGGGCAGAAAAACCGGGCCTTCGGCGATACCGTCCCCCTGAAGTCCGAGCCGCGTTACTGTGTATTCTGTCATGCCCCTGCCCTGGTCGCCGCGGACCTATTCGGCCGCTTCGGTCCGGATAAACCCACCGGACTGCCGGTTCCAGTACCTTGCATAGAGTTTTCCGCGGGCCAGCAGATCGGTGTGCGTTCCGTCCTCGGCGATATGACCATCTTCCATCACGATGATGCGGTCCATTTCCGTCAGCGTGGAAAGACGGTGCGCAATGGCCAGAACGGTTTTGCCTTCCATCACACGTTCCAGTGCTGTCTGAATGGATGCCTCAACCTCACTGTCGAGCGCTGAGGTGGCCTCGTCGAGCACGAGGATCGGCGCATCCTTGAGAATGGCACGCGCAAGCGCAATCCGCTGACGCTGACCGCCGGAGAGTTTCACACCCCGTTCGCCCAGGTGCGCGTCGTACCCGGTACGGCCCGCATGATCCTGAAGCTCCAGAATGAACTCATGCGCCTCCGCCTTCCTGGCCGCTGCGATGATATCATCGTCCGTCGCACCCGGCCGGCCATAGGAAATGTTATCCCGCGCTGATCTGTTGAACATTGCCGTTTCCTGGGTGACCATACCGATATTGCGGCGCAGGCTTTCCTGGGTCACGCCGGTAATGTCCTGTCCGTCGATCGTGATCCCGCCTTCTTCGGCGTCGTAGAGACGCAACAGCAGGGCAACGAGGGTTGATTTTCCGGCACCGGAGGCACCGACAATGCCCAGCTTCTCGCCGGGTCTGATATCAAGGCTGATGTTCTGAACACCACCCGTATCGCGACCGTAGGCAAAACCAAGATCGTTCAGCTGAATGCCACCCTCATGCACATCCAGTTCACGTGCCCCCGGCGCATCCTCAACACGGTTGCGCGGTGTCAGCGTGCGGATACCGTCCTCGACTTCCCCGATATTGGAATAGATCGCCATCAGGGTGAAACTGACCCAGCCGGTCATCTGCGCAATACGGATCGCCACCGCCCCGGCGGCGACGATGTCACCCTGCGTGGCCTGACCCGACTGCCAGAGCAGGATCGTTCCCCCCAGCAGAATAACCGGCAGAATGCCTGCCAGCGTCATCAGCGCAAACCGGAAACCAGCGGCGAGATACCCGAACTCAATCGCCCGCTCACGGAACGTCTGCATTGAGCCAAGTGCCGCCCGGTCCTCGTGATCTGCATGGGCGAAAAGCTTGACCGTTTTGATGTTGGTGATCGTGTCGACCACCTGGCCCGACACCATTGCACGCGCGCCGGCGCGCCCCGCAGAGCGTTTCCGGATGCGCGGCAGATACCAGTTGATCATCGCGAAATAGAAGATCAGCCAGATGCCAAAACCCAGTGCCACGCGCCAGTCGATGGCAAACAACAGCAGGACGGAACCGACAAGTGACGCGAGCGCAAAGGCCACGACATTGATGACTTCGGACACCACATCCGTGACCGCCCGCGCCGCCTGCATCTGTTTCTGGGCAATGCGTCCGGCAAAATCGTCATCAAAGAATCCGACCGTCTGCCCAAGCGTCCAGCGGTGCAGGCGGGACAGCACCAGCGGGTTGACGTTGGGCTGTACGATGATCGCGTTTGCTGAGGCCGAAAAACCAAAGAGCAAAGGTCGGGCGATTACAAAGAACGCCACGGCCCCGGCAATCAGTGCAATATTGCCACCATCAAAGAACGCCTCCGCCCCGGAGCGGGCCGTCGCATCAATGACCATGCCGAGGATGAGCGCGGTTCCGGCCTCCATCGCGCCCGCCGCCGCCGACAGAAAGGCCGCCAGCCACAGCGCGGGCCAGGCACCATTGAGGCACCAGCGCATGAATGCGCCCAGCGTCTGTGGTGGAGGGCCTTCTGCTGTGCGGAAGGCATCAATCCAGTTCTCTATTTTCATGCCTCGTCACCGGTACTCAGGAAACCGCCCGACTGCCGGGCCCAGAATTCTGCATATAGGCCACCCTGCGCCAAAAGCGCGTCATGCGGGCCATCTTCGACGATACGCCCCTGATCCAGCACCAGAATGCGGTCCATTTCGGCAATGGTGGACAGACGGTGCGCAATGGCAATCACGGTCTTGCCTTCCATCATGCCATAGAGTGTATCCTGAATGGCCGCCTCCACTTCGCTGTCGAGAGCGCTGGTTGCCTCATCCAGCAGCAGGATCGGCGCATTCTTCAGGATCACCCGGGCGAGCGTCACGCGCTGGCGCTGACCACCGGACAGTTTGACGCCGCGCTCGCCGACCTGTGCGTCATAACCGGACCGTCCCTGCGGATCTTCCAGATCGAGAATGAACTCATGCGCCTGTGCCTGCCGTGCGGCTGCGATCATCTCCTCTTCGGTTGCATCTGCACGCCCGTAGAAAATGTTGTCCCGCACCGACCGGTGCAGCAGCGAACTGTCCTGCTGAACCATACCGATGGCGAGGCGCAGACTGTCCTGCGTGACATGCCGGATATCCTGGCCGTCGACCGAAATAGTCCCGCTTTCCGCGTCGTAAAAACGCAAAAGCAGCTTTACCAGTGTCGATTTCCCTGCACCGGACCGTCCGACCAGACCAACCTTTTCGCCACGGCGGATCGTCAGGTTGATCCCGTCAAGACCGCCGCTTTCACGTCCGTAGTGATGCCGCACGTCCTTCAGAACGATTTCTCCCTCGGTCAAACGCAGCGGTCTGGCGTCGCGGTCATCCACGAGGGTCACAGGCTGGGCAATGGTCTCCATTCCTTCCGCCACAACGCCGAGCTGCCGGAAAAACGTGGTCAGCGCCCACATGATCCAGCCGGTCATCGCATTCAGCCTCAGCGTCAGCGCCGTGGCCGCTGCCACCACACCGACACTCGCCTCGCCAGCAACCCACAATGCAATGGCCCAGCCTACAACACCCACGATCAGAAGACCGTTCAGCATAACCAGCGTGCCGTCCATGATCGTGAAGATGCGCATCTCCTTCTGGAACGTTTCGCGCGAGTATTCGATGGCACCCTTCGCGTATTCCAGTTCCTGCTCGTGATGCGCAAACATCTTGACCGAATGGATATTGGTGTAGGCGTCGACAACGCGGCCTGTCACCTCGGACCGGGCATTGGATGCCTCCTGTGACGCCGGGCCGACGCGTTTCACCGTCCAGTGCACCAGCCAGCCATAGAGCACAAACCAGATGAGCAACGGCAAAAGCAGGCGCGGATCGGATGTGCTGAGCAGGATGGCAGCACCCAGCAGGTAGGCCAGCGAAAAGGAAATCGCGTCAAACACCTGAAATACAACCTCACCAGCCGCGGGCGGTGTCTGCATGATCCGGTTGGCAATCCGCCCGGCGAAATCATTTTCGAACCAGCCCACAGACTGCCGCAGGACCTGACGATGCGCGCGCCAGCGGATCAGCGTGCCAAAGTTCGGCAGAATGGCGTTATTCAGCAACCCGATGTCCAGCAGCTGCAACACCGGTCGTATGAAAATTATACCGAGCGCGACGAGAATCAGCTCTGTGCCATAGGTGCTCCAGACCAGCGCCGGTTCACCTTCCAGCAGATCAACAACGCGCCCCATGTAGAAAATCAGTCCAACCTCGATCGCGGCAACGATCACAGACATGAGCGCTGCCCAGAAAAACACCTGTTTGAACGGCTGCGAGTATTCCCAGAGGAACGGCCACAGCTTCTGCGGCGGATGATCGGTTTCGGTGTAGCTGGTGTACGGGTCGACGAGTCGTTCGAAAAAGCGGAACATTGGGGAGGTCCTGGACGAGAATATCAGAAATGCTCAGGCACCGGGTCCGGGCCTGACGGGGAAGGGTTATGCCAGCCTCAGCTGTTCCAGATCCCGCGATACATCTCGTATTCCTCCGCTCTTGTCCGGCGTGTGTAGCAGACAGACACACAACCTGTCGAGGTTTTCATTCAGGCGCGAGCAGTTCATCGCGCGTCAGGCTGAAATCAGAGGCAATCCAGCGCGCCTGCAAGTCCTTCAGTGCGCGGCCCAGCGCCGGCCCCTGAAGCGCGGGCATCAGATCTTTTGCTGTGACGGGAAATTCCGCGCCAGCCCCGCGTGCGACAGCCGCGATCTCATCGGCGTCCGGTACAAATCCGGCCACCGCGCCGCGCTGGATCAGGGCCGCCACCGCAATTTCCGCCCCGAACTCCCAGCCAAGCGCGCCCGCCGGTGCACCGTTCCATGCGGCGTCACTCATGTCGCTGAGTGACCTGGCATGCTTACGGCTGAGACGCAGCCGGTCAGGCACATCTGTGCCCCCAAGCACAGCAAGACGCAAAAGCGGGTCAGGTGCGAGTCGCATCTGCGCCTCAAGATGTATAGCTGGCGCAAGGAACCTATCATCCGCACCGGGCAGGATACGGCCCAGAACACCGGTCTGGCGCATCACGGAAACAGCGGGGGCCGGGTCCGGGGCCTGTAAAAGGCGCAGCACCTCATGACCCACCCGCTCGGCAGAAAGCGTTTCAAGGCCATCCGTATTGGCCGCTATGGCGCTGAGCGCGTCGGGGTCAAAGCCCGCCGTCGCCGGCGCATACCAGGCATGGAACCGGAAGAACCGCAGAATACGAAGGTAATCTTCTTGGATACGGCGGTCAGGATCTTCGATGAAGCGGATTCTGCGTGCAAGACAATCCGGCAGGCCGCCCAGCGGATCCACCACACGACCGTCCGGCGTTGCATAAAGCGCGTTCATTGTGAAATCACGCCGCCGCGCGTCCTCGGCTATGTCCGTTGAGAATGAAACCACCGCGCGCCGGCCGTCGGTTTCAACATCCCTGCGGAACGTCGTCACCTCAAATCCGAGACTTCCGGACACGACGGTCACTGTCCCGTGGTCTATGCCCGTCGGAACCGCGCGGAGCCCAGCGTCTTTTGCAAGACGCATGACTTCTTCGGGCAGTACATCCGTTGAGAGATCTGTGTCGCCGCCATCTTTCCCAAGCAGCGCGTCCCGGACACATCCACCCACAAAATAGACACGCCCGCCCCCGGATGATACCGCCGCACAGACTTTCTGCGCATCCGGGTCGCTCAGCCACGTGGTCTGCGGCGGGATCAGAGTTTCATCTGTTCGGTCCATGCCCTGAGCATACGCGCAGTCGCACCCCAGATGTAATAGGGTCCGTAAGGAACGGTATAATATGACCGCATCTGACCGCGCCAGCGCCGGCCTTCGATCCGGAAACTGTCCGGGTTGAGGACATGGGCCAGCGGTACATGAAAGACCTCGTCTACCTCGCCCGGTTCCGGCCTGATCTCGAATTCAGTCGTCACGCGGGCGATCACCGGTGTGACCTGAAAACCCGTGACCGTTTCATGCGCGGGCAGCGTCCCCAGTATTTCCGCAGCGGTCCGTGGAAGACCAACTTCTTCTTCGGCCTCGCGCAAAGCGGCGGCTGTGACATCTTTGTCGCCATCATCCTGCTTGCCGCCGGGAAACGCGATCTGCCCCGGATGGTGCTTCAGCGCGGACGACCGTTTGGTGAGCAGAACGGACAGCGCATCGTCCGTCCCGGTGATCGCAACCAGCACACCAGCCGGACGCAGCCTGCGCCCCTCAGGAAGAACCGTTTCAGGATTGAGATCAAAGTCAGATGAAGGCGGACCCGGACGGCTCAGCGCCGCCCGGATCCGGTCTGTGTCAGGCGTCATCGCCAGCCTGTTCTGCCTCGAAACCCACTGATGCAGGGTCCAGGTCATAATGTGCACCACAGAACTGACAATCCGCAGTAACGCGCCCCTCTTCGGTGGTCATCTTCTCAATGTCGCGGGCGGAATAGATCGACAGGCTCTGACGCACACGATCTTCCGAACATGTGCACCCGAACCGGACGGTCTGCGCGTCATAAACCCGTGGCTGTTCCTCATGAAACAGGCGCAGCAGCAGATCGTTTGGCGGCAGCGTCGGCCCGATCAGCTCGATGTCCTCGACCGTATCCAGCAGGACGTTCACGCGTCTCCAGTTTTCCGCCTCGTCATCCTGGACCAGATCACCGGCTGTCAGAACAGAGCCCGTTCCCTCGCCGGTGGCGACGAACGGTGATGCCTTGGGCATGTGCTGAAGCATGATGCCACCTGCGCGCCAGTGCTCTCCGACTCCGGGTTCTGTGGATTTGCCATAGCTCAGCGAGAACCGCGTCGGCAATTGTTCGGACTGCGCAAAATAGGCCTCGGCACAGGACGACAGCGAGGCGCCGTCGAGCGGGGTAATCCCCTGATACGGCGTCATGCCTTTACCCTGGTCGATCATGATCGCGAAATAGCCTTCGCCCACCTGTTCAAACGGCGGGGCATCCGTAAGACGGTCCGCGTCATAGCTCGCATAGGCACGGATACGCGCCGGACCACCTTCGGTCTCGGGACCATAGTAGTCTGTTGCGATCATCCGCACGGCACCCTTGGACTGGACCTGCAACTGGAGTTTCCAGCGCAGCTTGATCGTCTGACCGATCAGCGCCGTCAGCAGGGCCATCTCAGCCACAAGTGCTTCCACCTGAGGCGGATAATCGTGCTGGCTGAGAATACCGTTCAATGCACTGTCCAGCCGCGCAACGCGGCCGCGCATATCACTGGCGTCGAGTTGGAAAGGCAGGACGGTGTCGTCCCACGCGATTTGCTGTCCATGTGTCATTGGGGTTTCCTTATCAGCCGTTGCCTGGCATACCCGCGTCCATATATGGGTCCGGGCCCGGTTGAAAAGAGGGTGAGCCAGAATGATACGACGGGTCGGCCATGCGGCGGACGCAGGTCAGCGCTATGTTGTGAGGCCGGGTGCCTATGCAATCCTACCTTTGAAAGACGGGGTTCTTCTGACATGTCAGCTTTCGGATATTGTCGATGTTCAGTTGCCAGGCGGTGGAATCGACCCGGGCGAAAGCCCTCTGCAGGCTCTGCACCGCGAGGTCATGGAAGAAACCGGCTGGCGGATTTCACACCCCAGGCGCCTTGGTGCCTTCCGGCGGTTCGTCTTTATGCCGGAATACGACATCTGGGCCGAAAAAGTCTGCCATATCTTTCTGGCCCGCCCGACCCGCCAGACAGCAGAACCGTCAGAGCCGGATCACGCAACCCTTGTGCTGAGCCCTTCAGAAGCCGTTGATATGCTTGGAAACGACGGCGACCGGATGTTCGTGCAGCGTTACTTTGGCGCTGTATGACCACTGTATTCAAACAGGATGCCTGAGACATCATCTGGGAATTCGTCGATGCCGGCAAACTCTGACAGTTTCCAGACAAGCGATTCCAAAAAGGCCGTGCCTTCCGCGTCGCCCAGACCTGCGAGCATCTCTTCCAGCCCGTCCTCACCCAGCATTTCGCCATCACCGGCGGGACATTCGGTTACGCCATCGGACAGGATAAGCAGACGGTCACCGGGGTTCAGCTGAACCTCGAACTGCGAGAATGTCACACCGGACATAAGACCGACCGGAAAACCGCCGGTACCATCCTGCTCCATTGAACCATCTGCACGCAGGACCACAGGATGCGGGTGCCCCGCCTGACCCATCACAACATGTCCGTTGGCCAGATCAATGTCCGCAAGGATCAGCGTGAAATAATGTTCGGTCTCCATTTCATCGAGGACCAGTTCATTCAGCGTTTCAATCGCTTCGGCGGGCGGGCGCGACCGGTAAGTACCGTCGGCTGTTTTTTCGAGCGCGATGTTCTGATCCGGTGCGCTGCCGGAGAGGTAGCCAGCCAGGCGTGCCGTCATCAGCGCTGAGCTGATACCGTGGCCCGAAACATCAATTGCAAAGAGCCCCAGATGACCGGGCGCAGCAGGATAAAATCCAACAAGATCACCACCCACATGGCCGCTTGACCGCAAGAACAGCGAAAGGTCACCCCCTTCAAAGGAACGGTTTTTTTCTCGGATCAGAGACTGCTGAAGCTTCTTGGCCTCCAGAAGGTCACCGTCGAGGGAATCGTAGAGACGCTGCAATTCGTCCAGCGTTTCGCTGATGACGCTGTTTTTCATCGTCAGTTCGCGCTGCATCGTCAGGATGCGTTCGCCCGCGGTGATGCGGGCGCGCAGCTCATTTCCGTCAACAGGTTTTGTCAGGAAGTCGTCTGCACCGGAATCGAGACCTTCCGCGATTTCGTTCTTCTCGCTTTTGGAGGTGAGCAGGATGAAATAACCATACTGATCACTGGTCAACTTTCTGAAAGCGTTACAGAATTCAATCCCTGACATACCGGGCATAACCCAGTCGCTGATCACAATTTCAGGCTGTTCCGCGTGGCAAAGCTCCAGCGCTTCTTCTCCGGATGCGGCCTCGATCACATTGAAGCCCCACCGCGCCAGCAGACTGGTCAGGATTTTACGCTGCAGCCGGCTGTCATCAACAACAAGAACGAGACGCGTCTGCGCCTCGTCATCTGATGTTGATGTATCTGGACCGTTAGGCAGGAAAGCCGGCATTCGAGTCTCTGTTCACATGTGTTCAGTGCGTGAGTAGTGACCCCGCGTTAAGGACAGGTGAAAGATAAAATTCTAGTGGAAACGCCGTTTCCGCTAACCTTGGGTTAGGACTCAGCAAGGCAGTGTTTCAGGCGCATATGCGTGGAGAAAACTATGATTGACTGGGATCGCGTTCGCGCACTGCGCGAGGAGGTCGGGACAGAAGACTTTGAGGAAGTCGTTGAACTTTTCCTCGATGAAGTCGATTCCGAAATTGAGAACCTCGACCAGAACTGCACCAATCTTGGCGAAAAACTGCATTTTCTGAAAGGCAGCGCGCTCAGTCTTGGTTTCCGCAAGTTTTCCCACCTTTGCCAGGAGGGCGAAGCAGGCGTTTCCGCGGGGGGTGGCGATCAGATCGACGTACCCGCACTGCTCACCTGTTATCAGGCGTCCCGGGACGATTTTCTGGAAAACCTAACAACTGAAGTTTCCGGTCAGACGAGCCTGTAGAGACCGCCCGGACCCTCAGCTTCCAGAATATCGACTGCTTTCCCGCGCAGTTTCTGCATACCGGCAATCCACCGGTCATGGTCCTGCGCGCGCCTGATTGCAAAGGACCTCACGTCTGGATGCGGCAGGATCAGAAAATCCCCCGCCATGGCGCCGTCGACAATCACACCGGCAACTTCATCCGCTGTGAGCAAACTTTCACCTGTCTGCGCATCCTCATCGGTCAGTCCGATCAGCGGCGTTGCCACATACTGCGGGCAGACAACACTGACCGAGATGCCCTGATGACCATGCGTAATGGACAGCGATTCTGCGAAACTGACCGCCGCCTGTTTGCTTGCAGAATAGGCCGCGTCCCCGATCTGGTTCAGCAACCCTGCCGCCGAAGCAACCGTTATAAAACCTCCCGAACCCCGCGCCAGCATCTCGGGAAGAACCGCGCGTGCTGCAAAAACCTGCGCCATCACGTGAACTGCGAAACTCCGTTCCCAGACCGCGTCCGGCGCGGACGCTACATGATCCGGCTGGTGCCCCATAAAGCCAGCGTTAGAGACAAAAATATCGACAGAGCCGAACCTGTCACGAACCGCGTCACACAACGCAATGACATCGGCCTCGCGTGTGACATCGCAGGCGAAACCGTCACAGGACAGACGACCGGCTTTCTGGTGAACGACTTCCGCATCAAGGTCCGCGATCGTCACCTTTGCACCCAAACGGATCATCCGGGCCGCCAAGGCTGCACCAATACCGCTGGCACCGCCGGTAATCACAACTGATTTTCCCGCGAAATCCATACCCGCTCAGATCACGAACTGCGCCAGCGTCTCATCATTGGTGATGTCGGTATACGTGAACCCCGCATCATCAATACGCTGGAACATTTCTGCGAAATTCTGCGGCTGATCCGTTTCTATCCCGATCAGCACGGACCCAAAGTTACGGGCTGACTTTTTCATATACTCAAAGCGCGTGATGTTGTCCTGCGCACCGAGTGTCTGGAGAAAATCCTTTAGCGCACCCGGCCGCTGCGGCAGCCTGAGAATGAAGTACTTCTTGAGACCCGCATACCGCTGTGCGCGTTCCTTGACCTCGGGCAGGCGTTCAAAGTCAAAATTGCCACCCGAAGCGACACAGACAACCGTCTTGCCCCGGATCAGGTCGGCAATTTCGCTCAGCGCCTCGACCGCCAGCGCACCCGCCGGTTCGAGCACGATGCCCTCAACATTCAGCATATCCACGATCGTACCGCAGATGCGGTCCTCAGAGAGATGCACGATTTCCGACGGGCTCACATCTTTGAGCCGGGCAAAGGTCTTTTCACCCAGTTTCGCGACTGCCGCCCCATCGACAAAACTGTTGATCGGCGACACATCCACCGGTTTGCCCTCTTCAATCGCTGCGCCCAGACTTTTGGCCCCGGACGGCTCGACAAAGGTGTATTCAGTCTCTGTCCCGAAGAAACTGCGCACACCCGCAGAAAGCCCGCCGCCGCCGACGGGCAGCACGACGCGATCGGGAATACGGCCAAGTTGCTGTTCCGTTTCTGCGGCGACAGACGCCTGGCCTTCGATCACGTCCTCATCATCAAAGGGCGACAAAAAGTGCGCACCGGCCTCGGCGCAGAATTCCTGGGCCCGCGCCAGCGTCTGATCAAAATAGTCGCCAACCATGCGCACTTCGACAAAGTCACCACCAAACATCCGGGTCTTCATGACCTTCTGTTCCGGCGTGGTCACCGGCATGAACACAACCCCTCGAACGGCGAAATGCCGGCACATGAACGCAACACCCTGCGCATGATTACCCGCACTGGCACAGACAAACATGTCATGCTGTGGGATGACCTTGCGCATCGCATTGAACGCACCACGCAGCTTGTAAGATCTGACCGGGCTCAGATCTTCACGCTTCAGCCAGATGTCGGCTTTGTAGCGGGCACTTAACAGATCGTTGCGCATCAGCGGGGTAGCAGGAAAGACATCCCGCATTGCGGTCGCCGCTGCTTCAGCGCTTTTCCGGAAGGACTGGGTCATTCTGCTTCACTGCCGCATCACTACGGGAAGGGCAAGGAATACATCGGTATGCCTCAGGTCAGTTCCCGTTTCTCGATGTAAACACCGTAAAGGGTGGTGAGGATACTGACGTTGATCATGGGCAGAATAAGGAGGGACGCAAAGACTACGAGAAGGATCCCCAACACAGGAACAAAAGCCAACAGGGTAAAGGCTATCTGCACCACCAACTGAAACAACAACGACACAACCAGAAGAACGATGAACGTCCCGGTCTCGCCTTTGGTCGCTGTCCAGGCCTCGCCCATCCGGACCGGTTTGCCGACCGCAGACGCCGGCAGAATAATGGACAGGCGATAGAAGACGAGAGCAATGAACGGCATCAGCACAAGCAGGATCGGGAAACCAAGAAATGGCGCCGATCCCGCGAAAGCGGCCACGATAAACATAGCGGGAAACATAATCGCTGCTCCGACCAGTCCCAGCAGAAGACCCCGCCCCAGGTAAGCAAGAATTCTGTCGAACTGGAAAGGGGGCAGCAGCTGGTCAGGATATTCCTCCAGAAGGATAAACCTGTGCCACGCGACAGCGATCCAGAGCACGATGAGGAAAAAGATGGGAACAACGATGAAGGCTGCCAGAAACAGGAAATCTGCACTTGGTTTATGCGCAATGGTTCCGGCATTCTCATCAAATACTTCGCGCGGCACGCCAGCTACAAAAAACAGTGCAACAGTGGCAGCGACCGCAATCAGTGCCGGCCCGACCGTGATGTGAAGAACCTGTCTGAAGTTCCCCAGCACCATCCGCACAGAATGCGCAAAAATCTTCCATCCCAACACAACCCGGTCTCCTCAAAACTCACTAACAATCTCCGGAACGGTAAAACCGCATTTTGAGAGTGCGTCAATTCGCAAAACTTGCCGAGCGTTTCAAAAAGCGGTAGGGCGCTTTCCAAACCGAAAAGGAAGAATTCATGTCCGCGCCCAAGAAAGTTGTGCTCGCCTATTCCGGCGGTCTTGATACCTCAATCATCCTGAAATGGCTGCAGACCGAATACGGCTGCGAAGTGGTGACTTTCACCGCCGATCTGGGCCAGGGAGAGGAGCTCGAACCTGCCCGCAAAAAAGCGGAAATGATGGGCGCGACCGACATCTACATCGAGGACCTGCGCGAAGAATTCGTGCGTGATTTCGTATTCCCGATGTTCCGTGCAAATGCGGTCTACGAGGGCCTTTACCTGTTGGGTACGTCAATTGCGCGTCCGCTGATCTCGAAACGCCTCGTGGAAATTGCAGCGGAAACCGGTGCCGATGCCGTGGCCCATGGCGCGACCGGCAAGGGCAACGATCAGGTCCGGTTTGAGCTGGCCGCCTATGCGCTGAACCCGGACATCAAGGTGATTGCACCCTGGCGTGAATGGGATCTGTCGAGCCGCACGAAACTGATCGACTTTGCTGAAAAGAACCAGATCCCAATCGCCAAGGACAAACGTGGTGAGGCACCGTTCAGCGTCGATGCAAACCTGCTGCACACTTCCTCCGAGGGGAAGGTGCTGGAGGACCCGGCGGTTGATGCACCTGACTATGTTTACCAGCGGACCGTGCACCCCGAAGATGCGCCCGATACGGCGGAATATATCGAGATAGGGTTTTCAAAGGGCGACGCTGTCAGCATCAACGGCGAAGCGATGTCGCCTGCCACGGTCCTGACAAAGCTCAACGAACTGGGTGGCAAACACGGTTGTGGCCGTCTCGACCTGGTTGAGGGCCGCTTTGTGGGCATGAAGTCACGGGGCATCTACGAGACTCCGGGCGGTACTCTGCTACTGGAGGCCCACCGTGCCATCGAATCCATCACGCTCGACCGTGGTGCCATGCACCTCAAGGATGAACTGATGCCGCGATATGCCGAACTGATCTACAATGGGTTCTGGTTCTCGCCGGAGCGCACCATGCTGCAGGCCGCGATTGACGCGAGTCAGGAACACGTCGAAGGCACCGTGCGCCTGAAACTCTACAAAGGTCACGTCCGCACCGTTGGCCGCTGGTCCGACCGGTCGCTTTATTCCGAAGCACATGTGACGTTCGAGGATGACGCGGGCGCTTACGATCAGAAAGATGCGGCAGGCTTTATCCAGCTGAACGCACTGCGCCTCAAACTGCTGGCTGCACGGGACAAAAGATTGGAGCGTTGATGCTGGAAGCGCGGGAAGCACTTTCGCAACACCAGGAAACGCTCGAAGCTCTTACCGTCGATCCTGTTCAGCAGGGTTTCGTGGCAAGTAATGCAAAAACCTTTCGCCAGTGGCCGCATGAGAAGGGTGCTGAGGTTTTCGGGTTATGGGACGGCAGCATTGCTGTTGGGCTGATGGCCTGCATTGATTTGCGGAAGTCAGATGAACTGACGCCGGAAGATGATCCGGAAACTGCGTATCTTTGGCGTCTGATGATTGCCAAAGGTCAGCAACGCAAAGGATACGGCAGAGCGGCACTTGCCTTGTTTGAAAATTGGGCTTCGGCACGTGGGTTGGTCCGTCTCGAGACATCCGTCGTTCCCGGCAATACCGCCGCACGCAAGCTCTACACGTCCTTCGGATTTCTGCCAACTGGCAGGGTGATGGAGGGAGAGGACGTGCTTATCCGACCGGCAGCATCCGGATAAGCTTGGTGATTCATCGGGTGCGCGCAGCATCCAACAGAAGTTCATAGTGCGGCATGGCCTGCTCCAGCAGTTCGGCAAAACGGTTTTCCAGCTCGGGGAGCGGCCCTTCAGCTTCTGCAAATCCCGTACTATTATGAACGGCCCCATACCAGTGTTTAGCCCAGATACCATCTTCTGCGCGCGGCCCGGAACGCCAGCGCAGCATCATCGGATCGAACGGCAAACCAATAGCATCGCAGAGCCGCGTCAGCGTACCTTCCGGATCTGCGCGGATATCCGTACTGTCCACTACGACACCGCCTAGGGTATCAAAAACGCGGACCTGGTGTTCGAAACCAATATCATCCAGAGAGACTTCCGGATATTTGGCGGCATAACTGGCGATCACGCGGGCCGGATGGCGTATGAGGTGCACGTTCACACATTCCTGCGCCCAATCCATCGGAAATCCCGGCAGCATATGATGTGGCATATGCTTCATATAAAAATGCGGCGTCGTAACAGGCGCCAGACAGGCTCTGGCCACTTTTTCGGGATCGGTCTCATGTGCCGCAATGATTTCCTTGTCCATCGGATGCGAGCGGCCGGAAACTGCGAGACTTGGCGCGTAAAAGGGTTCATCCCAGACGGTGAAATCCCCCCGCGCCAGAAAACTGTACATCATGGCCGTCGACAGGTTCCGCGGCCCTGACCACATAGCAATTCGCATTCCCACCCCCGCACATTCCGAAAATGTTTCAGCACACGCAGGTCGGCACGCCTGCCTGTTACAAACCGACCGTAAAAACGGCCGTCGGCAATGCCAAGCCGTAAACTGTGCTCACCTGCGCGTGACATCACAGTCTGATGAATTGCCTGATCTCAGTTCGCGCTACACTTTGATCACAAAGGAGACCGAACATGCTGACTTTTTCCTCGCTGAAGACATACGCGCTGGCCGGAATGATTATGATCGGCTTTGCAGCCCAGGCAAAGATGGCCACTGCGGACGAACTGGAAACCCTGACCGTTGCCGGGGGCTGTTTCTGGTGCGTCGAAGCCGACTTTGAACGGGTCGATGGCGTGACCGGAGCCGTGTCCGGGTACACCGGCGGCACCGTGGAAAATCCGACCTATAAACAGGTCACCCGTGGCGGCACTGGTCATTATGAGGCGGTTCAGATCACCTATGATCCTTCAATCGTGTCCCGTGCCACTCTGCTGAACCTGTTCTTCCGTTCGGTTGATCCGACAGATGCCGGTGGTCAGTTCTGCGACCGTGGCGAGAGCTACAGAACCGCAATTTTTGCTGACACGCCGCAAGCTCAGGAAGAAGCAGCCGCGGCCAAGGCAAAAGCCGGCAAGGTGCTGGGCGCAACGATCGTGACACCGATCCTGCCTGCGTCGGAGTTTTACCTGGCCGAAGAGTACCACCAGGATTACTACAAATCGACCGATCTGGTGATCACCCGCTTTGGCCCAAAACGCAAAGCATCCGCCTACAAAGCATACCGGAATGCCTGCGGCAGGGATCAGCGGGTTCAGGAACTCTGGGGAGCTGACGCGCCTTTCCTGCCGAGCTGATCAGCGAAAAGTGAAATCCTCGATCTCTTTCAGATCGGGGATCACATCCGCAGTCCCCTCGCGCATCACCATCAGCGCTCCGGCTTTTGTTGCGAGGCCAATCGCCTGCGCCATCGGCATACCACGGTCGAGACCCGCAACAAGGTAACCGGTAAAGGTGTCCCCGGCGCCGGTTGTATCAACAGGATCGACCGGGATTGCCGGAAACGTGACAGGTTCCTGCCCTTTGCAAAACCAGACACAGCCTTCACTACCTTTGGTGACAACAACGTCATTGCAGGGCAAATCCCCCGGGTCAGAGCCTGTTTCCTGTGCAAGCTGCGCCGCTTCCACGGCGTTGAGAATCAACAGATCAACTTGATCAATGACCGCGCGAACAGCATCAGCGTCAAAAGGGGCTGCCGCATAAACGACGCGCATCCCAAGGCGTCCGGCCATCTCAACTGCGTCGGACTGGCAATTCGTTTCGTTCTGCGTGACCAGTATATCACTGGTGTGCGCAGTACTGAGCGCGGCGCCGATCATATCTGTGGTGATCCCACGGTTGGCCCCGGCCAGAAGAACGATTGTGTTCTCGCCCTGCGGATCGACACAGATGTTGGCGTGGCCGGTCGGCAGGTCAGAGATCACGATATGCCGGGTATCGACCCCGTATTCGAGCAACCGTTCCACGGCCCAGCGCCCGTCGGCGCCGACGGCACCGATGTGCACAACTCTGGCAGCGGCCCGTGCAGCGGCCACTGACATATTGGCACCTTTACCGCCCAGCCCGCGGATCATACTGCCGGCTGCAAGTGTCTCGCCCGCGACCGGCTGATGCGGGACCCGATAGACATTGTCGGCGTTGATTGAACCGAGGTTAAAGACAGTCATCAGCCGACCTTGCAGGCGGCAAGCACGGCCATGTTCAGAATGTCGTTTGCCGTCGAAACCGTTGAACAAATCTGGATCGACCCGTCCACACCAGCCAGAATCGGCCCGATGACAGTGGCACCCGCCATTTCCTGCATCAGTTTCACCGAAATGCTGGCGGAATGTCGTGCCGGTACCACCAGGATGTTTGCAGGCCCGGTCAGGCGGGAGAAAGGATAGGCTGACTGCGCCGTGGCGTTCAGAGCCACATCCACGGTCATCTCCCCTTCGTATTCAAAGGTCACGCCGCGCGCATCCAGCACTTCCGGTGCGCGCGCCATTTTCTCCGCCCGCTCCGACACCGGATAGCCAAAGGTCGAAAAGCTCACAAACGCAACGCGTGGTTCCAGACCCATGTTTTGCGCCACCGTTGCCGCGCGTTCCGCGATGGTGGCCAGATCTTCCTCATCCGGCCACTCGTGTACCAGCGTGTCCGCAATAAAGACAATCCGCCCCTTGTGCAGCAGCGCGGTGATGCCAACCGCCCCGTCATACTTCGAAGCATCGTAAACGTGGTTGATCCGGTCCAGAATATGCGCGGATTTACGAGTCGCACCCGTGACCAGACCATCGCCGTGCCCGTGCGCCAGCATCAGCGCAGAGAAAACATGGCGGTCCCGTGCGGCGAGGCGATGAATGTCCTGGGCATCAAAACCCCCGCGTTTGAGCCTGTTATAAAGAAAATTCTTGTAGGTATCGAGGTGGTTTGTATTCGCCGCGTTGACGACTTCGATCTCGCGCACGGCATCCGGCATGCCGGCCTTTTCCAGCTTGGCCTTCACATCGTCCTGTCGGCCAACAACCAGCGCTTTGCCGAGACCGGAACGCTGATACATCACCGCAGCGCGCAGGACACGCGGGTCATCACCTTCGGCAAAGATCATACGCGCCTGATTGGCACGCGCCCGGGCATTGATGCCGCGCAGAATGCTCGCCGTCGGATCCATGCGTGTTTTCAGGGAAAGTTCGTAGGCTTCCATGTCGATGATCGGTCGACGCGCGGCGCCCGTATCCATCCCGGCCTTGGCAACAGCTGGCGGCACGCGGTGAATCAGACGGGGATCGAACGGCGTTGGGATAATGTAATCCCGCCCGAAAGACAGGCTCTTGCCATAGGCCAGCGCCACTTCGTCGGGCACATCCTCGCGGGCCAGGTTCGCCAGCGCATGCGCACAGGCAATCTTCATCTCGTCATTGATTGCGCGGGCGTTGATGTCGAGCGCACCACGGAAGAGATACGGGAAACCAAGCACGTTGTTGACCTGGTTGGGATAATCGCTGCGCCCGGTGGCAACGATCGCGTCCGGCCGGACCTCATGTGCTTCTTCCGGGGTGATCTCCGGATCGGGGTTCGCCATAGCAAAAATAACCGGATTATCCGCCATACTCTCCACCATGGCCTGGGTCACGGCGCCCTTGACCGACACACCCAGAAAAACATCCGCATCTTTCATAGCTTCTTCGAGCGTGCGCAGTTCCGTCGCCACCGCGTGCCCGGACTTCCACTGGTTCATACCTTCGGTACGGCCCTGATAGATGACGCCTTTTGTATCGCACATAATACAATTCTGGTGCCGCGCGCCCATCGCCTTGAGCAGTTCAAGACAGGCAATTCCCGCAGCACCCGCACCGTTCAGCACGATGCGAACGTCCTCAATCTTTTTGCCCGAAATCTGCAGCGCATTGATCAGACCCGCAGCGCAGATCACCGCCGTCCCATGCTGGTCGTCATGAAAGACCGGGATATCCATCTCTTCCTTCAGGCGCTGCTCGATGATGAAACACTCCGGCGCCTTGATGTCTTCAAGGTTGATCCCACCAAACGTAGGACCCATCAGACGGACAGCATCCACAAAGGCATCGACGTCTTCAGTATCCAGTTCAATATCAATGCTGTTCACATCCGCGAACCGCTTGAACAGCACGGCCTTGCCTTCCATCACCGGTTTGGAGCCCAGCGCACCAAGGTTCCCGAGACCCAGAACAGCCGTGCCATTCGAAATCACCGCCACAAGGTTACCCTTGTTGGTGTAGTCGTAGGCGGTCTCCGGGTTTTCCGCGATCGCCTCGCAGGGCACCGCAACACCAGGAGAATAGGCGAGGCTCAGATCCCGCTGGGTTGTCATCGGCACAGTGGCCGTAATTTCAAACTTTCCGGGTGTCGGCTCGAGATGGAAAGCGAGCGCTTCTTCGGCTGTAACGCGGGTTTTCGACATGTTTTTCGGCCTTTGCTGACGTTCCGGAGTTCTCTGCCTATAGCCCAGCGCTGCATATGCCTCAAGCGCAGGTGATTTGAGGCTTTTACCCGGGACTGAGCATTTGTAAGGTCAGCCGAAACCGCCGGGGGGCCCTATGACCGTCACGCCGATGATGGCACAGTATCTCGAGATCAAAGCCGGGTATCCGGACGCTTTGCTGTTTTACCGCATGGGCGATTTCTACGAGATGTTCTTCGATGACGCCGTCGCGGCGGCGGAAGCTCTGGACATTGCGCTTACCAAACGTGGCAAGCATGACGGCGCGGACATTCCCATGTGCGGGGTGCCCGTGCATTCTGCCGAAGGGTACCTGCTGACACTCATTCGAAAAGGATTTCGGGTGGCTGTCTGCGAACAACTCGAAAGCCCCGCGGAAGCCAAGAAAAGAGGCTCTAAATCGGTCGTAAAGCGGGATGTGGTGCGACTGGTGACACCCGGAACGCTGACCGAAGAAAGCCTGCTGGAAGCGCGTCGCCACAACTATCTGGCAGCGTATTCCGAAGTTCGTGACACACAGGCTCTGGCCTGGGTGGACATCTCAACCGGGTCCTTTCACGTGATGCCACTGGATGCACTCCGCCTTGGTCCCGAGCTGGCACGCCTTGCACCCTCGGAGCTCATCGTCGCAGAAACCCGCGAAGAAGATCTGCGTGAAACCACCGGGGAGTTCGGCATCTCGCTGACCGGTCTGGCGCGGTCCGCTTTTGACAGCACAGGTGGGGAAAAGTCGGTCTGTGATCTTTTCGGCGTTGAGACGCTCGACGGTTTCGGCACTTTTACGCGGGCAGAGATCTCGGCAATGGGTGCGGTGATCCAGTATCTGGACATCACCCAAAAGGGGCAGCTGCCGTTGCTGCGTCTGCCTCAAAAGGAGGCTGTCGCCGGAAGTGTTCAGATTGATGCCGCCACACGCCGGAATCTGGAACTGACACATGCTTTGTCCGGTGGTCGGGCGGGATCGCTTCTTTCTGTGGTTGACCGGTCTCTGACCGCCGGCGGTGCCCGCCTGCTGGAACAACGCCTGTCCAGCCCATCGCGGGACCATCAAACGATCCAACGACGTCTGGAAGCCGTTTCTTATCTTCATGAACAAAGCGTTGTGCGCGATGACCTGCGCGATCTGTTGCGCCGTATTCCGGATCTGGACCGGGCCCTGTCCCGCCTTGCTCTGGACCGCGGCGGGCCCCGGGATCTCGCAGCTATCCGCAATGGCCTCACGGTTGCGGAGACACTTCAACACCGGCTGGCTGAGACAGACACAACCGAATTGATTGATCAAAACCTGCGTGACCTGACCGGACATACCGATCTGATCGAAAAACTGGATGCAGCACTGATCGCGGAGCCACCGCTTCTGGCGCGGGATGGTGGGTTCATCGCACCTGGCCACGACGATGGCCTGGACGAAGCGCGGAAACTGCGGGACGAAGGCCGCAGTGTGATTGCTGGCATGCAGCAGCAATACGTCTCTGACACAGGGATTTCGTCTCTGAAAATCAAACACAACAATGTGCTGGGCTATTTTGTCGAGACGCCTTCGACCCACGCGGACAGGATGCTGAACGCCCCACTGTCTGAAACATTTATCCACCGGCAGACCACAGCCAACCAGGTACGTTTTACCACCGTTGAGCTGTCCGGAATGGAAACGAAAATTATCAACGCTGGCGCCCGTGCGCTTGAGATTGAAAAGCGCCTCTTTGAAGTTCTGCGGTCTCAGATCCTGGAGGCCGCGGCGCGCATTTCTCAGACCGCTGGCGCAGTCTCAGAGATCGACATCGCCGCGGGACTTGCTGAGCTGGCGATTTCTGAAAACTGGGCGCGTCCGGTCGTCGACAAAAGCCGGGCCTTTGCCATCAGCGGCGGCAGACACCCGGTCGTAGAAACGGCATTGCGCCAGCAGTCGGGTGCGCCCTTTATTGCCAATGACTGTGATCTCTCTGCCGACGGGGATGACGCCAACATATGGCTCCTGACGGGCCCGAACATGGCCGGTAAATCCACCTTTCTGCGCCAGAACGCTCTGATCGCCATTCTCGCTCAGATGGGCAGTTTTGTACCGGCGACCGCTGCGCATATCGGGATTGTCAGCCAGTTGTTCAGCCGGGTTGGTGCATCCGATGATCTGGCCCGGGGCCGGTCAACCTTTATGGTCGAGATGGTCGAAACAGCAGCGATCCTCAATCAGGCTGATGACCGGGCACTCGTTATCCTTGATGAGATCGGGCGCGGAACCGCCACCTACGATGGTCTCTCTATCGCCTGGGCCACACTGGAACATCTGCACGACGTAAACCGCAGCCGGGCGCTCTTTGCGACGCACTATCACGAAATGACTGCTCTTTCCGGAAAGCTGGACGGTGTTGAAAACGCAACCGTCGCCGTCAAGGAATGGGAAGGCGAGGTCATTTTCCTGCACGAGGTCAGGCAGGGTGCAGCCGACCGGTCCTATGGTGTGCAGGTGGCACAACTTGCCGGATTGCCTGCGCCGGTGATCGCACGGGCACGTGTTGTTCTGGACGCACTGGAAAAAGGGGAACGCGAGGGCGGCGCCACGCAGAAGACACTGATTGATGATCTGCCACTTTTCTCCGCTGCAACATCCCCACCTGTCCCAGCACCGCGAACTTCGGCGGTCGAAGACGCGCTGCAGGACATCCATCCCGATGAACTCACGCCCAGAGAGGCGCTCGATCTGCTTTATAAACTGAAAGAGGCGGCCAAGAACTGACCGCCCCTTCTTCTGGCTGAAAATATCCAGATCCGGTGTTTCAATCTAAAAAACGCCTGATCAGTGTCAGCTGGCTGGTGTCGAGGAAACGCCAACCTGTGCCGGCCGCAGCAGGCGGTCGTGCAGCATAAATCCCTCGGCAGCGACCTGAATGATGTCCCCGGCTTTTGTACCAGGCAGCGGTGCCTCGAACATCGCCTGATGCAGCTTGGGATCAAAACGTTCGCCGACCTCGGGCGCGATAATTTCGATGCCGTGCTTTTTGAAAACACTCAGCAGTTCCCGCATTGTCAGCTCGATGCCCTCGATCAAGGCAGCGTTCGCTTCCTTCTGCTCGTCGGTAACCGTTTCAATGGCGCGCTTCATATTGTCGTAGACCGGCAGAATATCACGGGACAGTTTTGAGCCACCGTAGTTTTCCGCTTCGCGACGGTCACGGTCGGACCGCTTGCGGGAGTTTTCCGCATCCGCAAGCGCACGCATGAAGCGGTCCTTGTATTCATCCCGCTCCGCTTTGACTTGCTCCAGCTCCAGGGCCTCTTCGTCAATCTCTGCCATATCTTCGGCAAAGGCTTCCGCCTCGGCGTCGTCGATGTCGTCCAGGAATTCTTCGTTCTTGGGTTCTGCCATGATCTTACCTCTAACTCCGGTCGGAGATCAGTTTTCCGACCAGCTGCGCCGTGTAATTCACGATCGGCACAATGCGTCCATAATTCAGTCGTGTCGGACCAATGACTCCAACGGCGCCAATGATCTTTCGATCAGCGTTCATATATGGGGAAACCACCAGAGAGGAACCCGAAAGTGAAAAAAGTTTGTTCTCAGAACCAATAAAAATGCGGACACCGTCCCCTTCTTCGGCAAGTTCAAGGAACTCAGCAATGTCCCGCTTGCGTTCCAGGTCGTCAAAGAGATGCCGGATACGCTCCAGGTTTTCACCATCGCCCTCATCACTCAGCAGATTCGATCTGCCCCGAACGATCAGCCGTTCAATCTGATCCCCCTCGCCTTCCCAGACCGCGAGACCGGATTCCACCAGATCCTGCGCCAGCTTATCAATCTCCTGACGCCGGTTGGAAATCTCTGCCTTCATGACGCCATGCAACTCACTCAGCGTCCGTCCCTCGATCAGCGCGTTCAGAAAATTCGCCGCCTCCCGCATAGAGCTCGGGGTCTGACCCGGCGGCGGGGAAAACAGCCGGTTTTCTACGTGGCCGTCTGCAAAGACCAGCACCACAAGAGCCCGGTCCGGTGACAGCGATACAAACTCGATATGTTTGATCGGCGCTTCACGTTTGGGCGTCATCACCAGGGACGCCCCCTGGGTCACACCGGACAAAGCGGAGCCAACACGATCAAGCAGGCCGCTGACATCTTCGGAATTCGAAGCGGCGGTCGCATCGATCTTTTCCCGGTCCAGCGCATCGGGGTCGCCTATTTCCAGCAGTCCGTCGACAAACATCCGCAGCCCCATCTGCGTCGGAATACGCCCCGCACTGACGTGCGGACTGTCCAGCAGACCAAGGTATTCAAGGTCCTGCATAACGTTCCGGATGGTTGCAGCTGAAACCTTTTCGCTGAAGTCGCGCGTCAGGGTGCGGGACCCCACGGGCATACCGTCATCCAGATACCCTTCAACAACCCTGCGGAAGACCTCGCGCGAGCGATCATTCATTTCTCCCAGAATATTCGGCGTATCGTTCATCACGGGTTCCCTGGCTGAAGCGGTATAAAAGCACAACGCGGCGGAAATTCAATCGGGGTTGCATCCCTGGCGTGCGGGCCTGTATCGGGGGGTGCACATTAAAAGGATATGTCATGCGTCCCTCTGGTCGAGAACTGAACGAAATGCGCGCCGTTTCTATTGAGACAGGTTTCACGAAACACGCAGAAGGGTCTGCGCTGATCAAGATGGGTGACACCCATGTTCTGTGTACTGCGACCATCGAAGACCGCGTGCCGCCGTTCATCAAAGGGTCCGGTCTTGGCTGGGTGACGGCCGAATATGGCATGCTGCCCCGTGCAACAAACACGCGCATGCGGCGCGAAGCCGCATCCGGCAAACAGGGCGGACGCACCGTGGAAATCCAGCGGCTGATCGGGCGCTCACTGCGGGCCGGTGTGGACCGCGTGGCTCTGGGCGAACGTCAGATCACCATTGACTGCGATGTCCTGCAGGCCGACGGCGGCACCCGCTGCGCCTCCATCACCGGTGGCTGGGTTGCGCTGAAACTGGCCGTCAACAAACTGATGAAAGCAGGCGATGTGATCAGCGATCCGCTGACCGACCCGGTCGCCGCCATCAGCTGCGGTATCTACGCGGGCCAGCCCGTGCTGGATCTGGACTATCCGGAGGATTCCGAGGCGGGTGTTGATGGCAACTTCATCATGACGGGCAGCAAACAGCTGATTGAAGTGCAGATGAGCGCTGAGGGGTCTGTGTTTTCACGTGATCAGATGAACGCGCTGATGGACCTGGCGGAAAAAGGTGTCGGCGAACTGGTGGCCGCGCAGAAAGCAGCGACTGCATGACACGCAGGTTCGACGGTGACCGCATTCTGATTGCTACGCACAACGCCGGCAAGCTCGACGAAATGCAACAGCTCTTTGCTCCGCATGGGGTTCAGGTGACGGGCGCCGCCGAACTAAACCTCGAAGAACCCGAGGAAACGGAAAGCACATTTGTCGGAAATGCGCGGATCAAGGCGCGCGCCGCAGTCGCCGCCACAGGTCTGCCCGCTTTGGCAGACGATTCCGGGATCGAGGTTGAAGCGCTCGAGAACCGTCCAGGAGTATTTACTGCGGATTGGGCAGAAACACCTGACGGTCGCGATTTCCTGATGGCCATGACGCGGACACACAACGAGCTGGAAAAAGTCGACGCAGCCCACCCCCGCCGTGCCCGATTTCGTGCGACATTGGTTCTGGCATGGCCCGACGGTCACGAAGAGATCTTCGAAGGTAAGGTCAACGGTACGCTGGTCTGGCCCATCCGTGGTGAAACAGGCCACGGCTATGATCCGATGTTCATGCCCGATGGCTATGATATTACTTTCGCTGAGATGGACCCGGACGAAAAGAACCGTGTCAGTCACCGTGCGGATGCGTTCGGAAAACTGATCGACGGCTGTTTTGGCTGAGGATTGGGAAAACGGAGGCTTCGGCCTCTACATTCACTGGCCATTCTGCGAGGCCAAGTGCCCCTACTGCGATTTCAACAGCCATGTGTCCCGCAGGATCGACCAACAGGCGTGGCGTGATGCATATTTGACCGAGCTGAAACGCGTCGCCCATGAAACGCCCGGGCGTGTGCTGCGGTCTGTATTTTTCGGCGGTGGTACACCCAGTCTGATGGATCCACAGACCGTCGCGGACGTCATTGACGAAATCCGCATACTCTGGCCGGTCGCCAACGATCTCGAAATCACGCTGGAGGCCAACCCCGGTTCTGTGGAAGCCGGTCGCTTTAAGGCCTATCGCGATGGTGGGGTGAACCGCATCTCAATGGGTATTCAGGCCCTGAACGACGACGACCTGCGCAAACTGGGGCGAATACATACCGCCGCTGAGGCGATGGCGGCGTTCGATATTGCACGCAACACCTTTGAGCGGGTCAGTTTTGATCTGATTTATGCGCGGCAGGGTCAGTCACTGGCAGACTGGCAGGCTGAACTGACCACGGCGTTGGGTCTGGCTGTGGATCACCTCTCACTTTACCAGCTGACAATCGAACAGGGCACGGCCTTTGGTGATCGGTACAATGCAGGCAAGCTGCGCAATCTGCCGGACGACGATCTGAGTGCTGATCTTTACGCCATGACGCAGGACCTTTGCGGCGAACACGGGATGCCGGCCTATGAGGTGTCAAACCATGCATGTGACGGTGCTCAGTCCAGGCACAACCTGATCTACTGGCGATATGGTGATTATGCCGGGATTGGTCCGGGTGCTCACGGTCGGCTGACACTTGGCGGCAAACGTTTCTCCACCGAAACCTGGTCCAATCCGGATCGATGGCTGAAATCGGTTGCGGATGGCACCAGCGAAAAACCAAGGCACCAGCTGTCTGTTACGGATCAGGCGGAGGAATTTTTGCTGATGGGGCTGCGACTGCGCGAAGGGATTGATCCCGCCCGCTATCAGGCTCTCGCCGGCCGTCCACTCGATCAGCAATCAGTTGCAGATCTGCAAAATCTGGGAATGCTGACAAGCGACAGTGGAAAAATTATTGTTTCAGAACAAGGATTTATGGTTCTTAACGCCATCATCGCACGCCTTGCCGGAGCCTAGGTTCCGCTCAGAATACGACAGAGTTCATCCAGCTCTTCCAGCGTCTTGTAGTGCAGTGTGACCTGACCTGTTTCACCGCCCGGTTTGTGGGTCAGCACCACCTTCATACCCAGCGTTGCAGACAGATCACCCTCCAGTGCTTTCGTATCCGCGTCCTTTTCCACCGGCGCTCTGGCGGCCTTTTTAACTGGCGCCTCGCCGGTCTGTTCCTTCTTGACCAAAGCTTCGGTTGCGCGCACCGACAGGCCACCCTTGATGACCTGGCGCGCAAGAGCCAGCGGATCCTCAGCCCCAAGCAGTGCCCGGGCGTGACCAGCGCTCAACTCATTTGTCCGCACCATCTCCAGCAGCGGTTCCGGCAGGTTCAGCAACCTCAGCAGGTTCGCAATGTGGCTGCGGCTCTTACCCAGCGCCTCCGCCATTTTCTCCTGCGTGTGCCCAAACTGATCCATCAGGCGGCGATACCCCGCCGCTTCTTCGATCGCGTTAAGATCAGCCCGCTGGATGTTTTCAATAATTGCGACTTCAAGAACTTCGGCGTCGGAGAACTCACGCACGATCACCGGCAACTCATGCAGTTGCGCCATCTGTGAAGCGCGCCAGCGTCGTTCGCCCGCGACAATCTCGAAACGGCCATCCGCCATGGCACGCACAATCAGTGGCTGGATGACGCCTTTTTCTTTGATCGAAGCGGCCAGATCATCCAGATCACCCTCCGCAAAACGTTTCCGCGGCTGATCCGGGTTTGGCGTGATCTGCTCAATCGGGACTTTCCTGTCAGCAGCCGAAGGACCTGCACTGGCCCGCTCTTCGGTTTCCGCCACATCTGACATCAGCGCTGAAAGACCACGCCCCAGCCCTCTTTTGCGTTCGGTTCCACCCACCATAACCTGCTCCCTTTAGGCCGCTCTGACCCTGTTCTTATCCAAAACCTCCCGGGCGAGCGCCCGGTATGCCTGCGCCCCTTTGGACGTTGTGTCGTACGTCAGCACCGGCATCGCATAGGACGGCGCCTCACTGACCCGGACGTTCCGGGGAATACGCGTCCGGAAAACCAGCTCGCCAAGATTGTCCCGTGCATCCTGCTCCACCGCGCCAGACAGGTTGTTGCGCTGATCGAACATAGTCAGAACGATACCCTCGATCCGCAGATCCTTGTTCCCGGACTGCCGGACTTCGCGGATAGTGAGCATCAGCTGTGACAGACCTTCCAGCGCAAAGAACTCACTCTGCAGTGGCACCAGAACGGAATGCGCCGCTATCATTGCGTTCACAGTCAGCAGGTTCAGCGATGGCGGACAATCGATGAGGATATAATCCAGCTGGAATTCGTCCATCGGGGTCTGGCGTAACGCATCGTGCAACAGGAAACTGCGCTTTTCGTTAGACATCAGTTCAATGTCAGCCGAGCTCAGGTCCACTGTCGCCGGAACGATCATCAGGTTAGGTGTGACAGTCGGCATAACCACATCATGTAGTGGTATATCGTCCAGAAGAAGGTCATATGTGGTGTATTTGCGATCCTCCACCTCGATACCAAGACCGGTGGACGCGTTGCCCTGCGGATCAAGATCAATCACCAGAACACGCGAGCCTGCCTCTGCAAGCGCTGCTGCAAGATTGATTGTCGTGGTGGTTTTTCCAACGCCGCCCTTCTGGTTTGCTATCGCTATGATTTTGGGACCCTGAGGACGCGACAGATCAGACACGCTTGATTTCCTTTATCTCAAGAACGGCAGCAGCGGGGTTGGATATACTTGTATGTGATACCAGCGAAAATGACCAGGATTCGCGCGCCGCATCAACCTCTTTCTGCCAGGTCTCCCCTTTGAAAAAGAACGCTGTTCCCGCTGGGTCCAGATGACGTTCTGCAAACCCCAGCAACACGCTCAGGTCAGCAAGCGCGCGTGCGGACAGGACATCGGCCTTTTCAGGTTCAGCTGTTTCTATTCTCGCAACCTCGACAGTCGCGTTCAGACCAAGCTCGCGAATGACTGTACGCAGAAAAGCTGATTTCCGCTGGTCGCTCTCAATCATCCGGATGTGGCGCTCCGGACTTGTTTCCAACGACAGAATGGCAACCACCAAGCCGGGGAAGCCGCCACCGCTGCCGATATCCACCCAAATATCTCCTGACCGCGCCAACGGAATTACCTGCGCCGAATCCCATATGTGGCGCTCCCAAAGCAGTGGAACACTGGATTTAGATATCAGGTTGATCCTTGGGTTCCATTTTAGAACAAGATCATGAAACGCGGTGAGCCGCTCAATTGTTTCACGTGAAACATCGAACGGTACAGATGCTTCCCCGGTCATGCAGATTTACGTTTTTTGTCCTGCCGCAACCGCGCAAGGATCAGTGTCAGCGCTGCAGGTGTCATTCCGTCCACCCGCCCAGCCTGTGCAAGGGTTTCAGGTCGTGCTGAAGAAAGCTTGATCTGCAACTCGCGGGAAAGACCTTCCAACTCTTCATAGTCGAATTCGGCAGGGATTTTCTGCGCTTCGTCCTTACGAAGGAGCTCTATATCTTTCTGCTGGCGCTGAATATAGCTGGCATAAAGCGCCTCACGTTCCATCTGCAGCCTTGTTTCCGCATCAATCTGGTCAAATCGCTCATCCAGACCGGAAATAACACCGAAATCCACATCCGGAAACGCGAGCAGTTGCATCGCTGTGCGACGCGATCCATCCTGATTCACTCTGATGCCTGTCTCCGCGGCCTGAGATGGCGTGAAAACGCGGTCTGTCAGTATGCCCCGTGCGCGCTCCAGCTGTTCCCACTTGTCCTCAAAAGCTTTCCGGCGCTCATCCCCCACGCATTCGATACTCAATCCCTTGGGTGTAAGGCGTTGATCAGCATTATCAGCGCGCAGCGAAAGCCGGAATTCAGCACGGGAAGTGAACATACGATAAGGTTCAGTCACGCCCCGCGTTGTGAGGTCGTCTACCATCACGCCGATGTAGCTCTCTGAGCGCGAAAAGCTGACCGGATCCCGGCCAAGTGCAGAATGAGCGGCATTGAGCCCTGCGACGAGCCCCTGCGCGGCAGCTTCCTCATATCCTGTGGTCCCATTTATCTGACCCGCAAGATATAGTCCTGCAATATCTCGGAGTGCCAGTTTCCCGTCCAGCGCACGCGGATCGACATAGTCATATTCGATGGCATAACCCGGCTGAAGAATAACGGCCTCTTCCAGACCGAAGATCGAATGCACATAATCCGCCTGTACCTCTTCGGGCAGAGATGTCGAAATCCCGTTGGGATACACCGTGTTTGTCGTGAGACCTTCTGGTTCGAGGAAAATCTGATGAGATGTCTTGTCCGCAAATCTGACGATCTTATCCTCGATAGACGGACAATACCGCGGGCCAATTCCATCTATGTGCCCACCATACATCGCAGACCTTTCGAGGTTTTTCCGAATGATATCGTGCGTTTTTTCGTTCGTGTGGGTGATGCCACAGGAAACCTGACGTGCGAACACCCCCTTGGAAAGAAAAGAGAAAAGCGTCGGGTCATCATCCCCAGGTTGCTCTTCAAGGGCATCCCAGCGGATCGAATTTCCATCAAGTCTTGGTGGCGTTCCTGTTTTCAGGCGCCCCAGTGGCAAACCAAAAGAATCTATCCGCTCTGCCAACCGAACCGACGCTTTATCCCCCATACGCCCGCCGGACCGGGAAACGTCACCGATGTGAATCACGCCACGCAGGAAAGTACCTGTTGTCAAAACAACTGACTTTGCTGCAATTTCTGATCCATCCTGAAGCAGGACACCAATCACCCGATCCCCGGACATCTGAAAATCGGTGACCTCGCCAACGATGATATCGAGATTTTGCCGGGACTTTGTTTCCCTGAGCATCTCCCGCTGGTAAATTTCGCGATCTGACTGCGCCCGTGGACCCTGCACCGCCGGTCCTTTGCGCCGGTTAAGTAACCTGAACTGAATACCGGCCTTATCCGCAACACGTCCCATGACCCCGTCAAGTGCATCGATTTCGCGCACCAGATGGCCTTTACCCAGTCCGCCAATAGCCGGATTGCAGGACATAACCCCAATTCCCGCTTCCGACATGGTTACCAGCGCCGTCGCGGCACCGACACGCGCTGCGGCATGTGCTGCTTCCGCGCCTGCGTGCCCACCGCCAATCACCAGAACATCGAATTGTTTCACGTGAAACACTCCATCACTTGCCGAGGCAGAAGCTCGCAAAAATCTCGTCGAGCAGGTTTTCTACATCTATGCGTCCGACCAGTGTTTCCAATGCTCGAATCGCCGATCTCAGTTCTTCTGCCGCTATATCATAGCTGCCTGCCCCCAGCGAAAGTACCTGAGACACTTCCTGCAGATTCCGCTGCGCATTCATCATTGCCGCCCGATGCCGTTCATGGGTTGCAAGACCAGCTGAAGCGCTCTGATCAGTCAGCGTATTTTGTATACGGGCGATCAACTCCGCTACACCCTGTCCCGTGACTCCGGAAATACCGTTTTTCTCATCGCCTGAGAGATCGGATTTCGGCGACAAGACAATATCCTCCGCTGTCGGCTTTAAGGGAAGCTGGTCTTCTGACGTCGCAAGAAAAACCCGCAGATCGGCCTGCGCCGCCCGCTGCACTGCCCGTTCAATTCCAATAGATTCAACAACATCCTCACTGTCCCGCAATCCCGCTGTGTCCAGAAAAGTGACCGGAAGACCATTCAGATCCATCCGCACTTCAATGACATCGCGCGTGGTTCCTGCGATTTCTGACGTGATTGCGGCGTCGCGCCCGGCCAGACGGTTCAGGAGTGTTGATTTACCTGCATTCGGCGGTCCGACAATCGCAACTTCAAACCCTGTCCTGATCCGCTCGGCAACATAGGACCCGGAGATTTCTGCCTCAAGCTCTTCCTGGACATCCTGCAGCAGCAACGACACCTCAGGCGTTACATCAACCGGCACTTCTTCGTCGGCGAAGTCGATGGTAGCTTCAAGAAGGGATGCGGCCCGGATCAGACTGGATCGCCACGCATCTACCTTGTCCCCAAGAGCTCCGCTCAATACACGAAGAGCCTGCCGCCTCTGGGCTTCTGTTTCGGAATCAATCAGATCCGCCAGCCCTTCGACCTGAGCCAGATCCAAGCGTCCGTTTTCCATGGCCTGGCGCGTGAATTCTCCGGGTTCCGCCAGACGCAAACCATCTGCCGCTGAAAGGGCCCGCAACACCGCCTGGACAACCGCTGTACTTCCGTGGGTATGAAACTCGACAATATCCTCTCCGGTAAAACTCTCCGGACTTTTGAATGTCAGAACCAGCGCTTCATCGAGAAGCGTACCGCGCTCGTCTTTCAACCTGCGCAGGCCGGCCTGTCGTGCCGCAGGTAAATCGCCTGCCAGAACACCAGCGGCATGCCACGCGACGGGCCCGGAAATCCTGATAACAGAAACCCCGGCCCGGCCCGAAGCTGTTGCCTGGGCAAATATCGTATCCATAGTACTAACCCACTGTTTTAAAACAATAAGTTACGTATTCATTGAATCAAAGAACTCTGAATTGCTCTTGGTCTGCTTCAGCTTGGACAACAGGAACTCAATGGCATCTGTTGTGCCCATCGGGTTCAGAATCCGGCGCAGAACAAAGGTCTTCTGAAGGTCGACTTTATCAACCAGCAGGTCCTCTTTCCGTGTACCGGATTTGAGAATGTCCATCGCCGGGAAGACACGTTTGTCTGCAACCTTACGGTCCAGAACAATCTCGGAGTTACCTGTGCCTTTGAATTCTTCAAAGATCACTTCATCCATCCGGCTGCCTGTATCGATGAGCGCTGTCGCAATGATGGTCAGCGACCCTCCCTCTTCGATATTCCGCGCCGCACCAAAGAAACGTTTGGGCCGCTGAAGAGCATTCGCATCGACACCACCGGTCAGAACTTTACCTGACGACGGTACCACGGTGTTGAATGCACGACCCAGACGCGTGATGGAATCGAGCAGGATGACAACATCACGTTTGTGCTCGACCAGACGTTTGGCTTTTTCGATCACCATTTCCGATACAGCCACGTGCCGTGTGGCCGGCTCATCAAAGGTTGACGAGATGACTTCTCCTTTGACGGACCGCTGCATGTCCGTGACCTCTTCGGGCCGTTCGTCAATCAGCAGAACGATCAGGTAGCATTCCGGATGGTTCTTTTCGATAGACGCCGCAATATTCTGCAGCAGAACCGTCTTACCCGTGCGCGGAGGCGCTGTGATCAGCGAACGCTGACCCTTACCAATCGGCGCGACCAGATCGATGATGCGGGATGACCGGTCCTTTACGGTCGGATCATCCGTTTCCATGGTCAGACGCTCATCCGGGTAGAGCGGCGTCAGGTTTTCGAAAGCAACCTTGTGACGGGCTTTTTCCGGGTCCTCAAAATTGATCTGCGTGACATCCAGAAGGCCAAAGTACCGCTCGTTCTCGTCAGGTGCTTTGATGACACCCTCAATGGTGTCCCCCGTCCGCAGAGAATATTTGCGGATCATTTCCGGCGAAACATAGATGTCATCCGGGCCCGGCAGATAGTTCGCCTCGGGCGAGCGCAGAAATCCGAATCCATCCTGCAGGACCTCAAGAACACCGTCACCAGAGATTTCCCAACCCTCGTCCGCACGTTCGCGGAGGATCTGGAACATCATCTCGCCCTTACGCATGGTCGAGGCGTTTTCGATTTCCAGGTCCTCGGCCATTGCCAGTAGATCCTTCGGGCTCTTCCGCTTCAGGTCCGCCAGATTCAGCGTCTCAAGGGGACCATCCTGGACCGGTGTGTCGTTGTTCTCTGATGTCATGAAATCACCTGTCACCGCACCCGGGGTATCCCTCGTGCGGCATGTCATTCTGAATGTACGGTCTGCGCCATCCCCGGACGGGGTGGTAGGTTTCACATAAAGAGAGCGATGCGCTGAGTCAATCGCGTCAGAACCGGACAACGACCGACAGAACAATCAACACCATGAGCACCGTTGGTACTTCGTTCATCATCCGGTAGTGCCGGCCGGTCATCCGATTCTCGCTCCGCAGAAAATCCTTGCGGCGCAGGCCAAGCCAGTGATGAAACCAGGTCATACCCAAAACACCACCTGCCTTGGTCCAGGGCCAGATTTCATCCCAGCTGACGATGCCCGGGGTGAACACCATACAAAGACCAAAGATCCAGGTCGCGATCATCGCGGGGTTCATAATCGCCCGCAGCAACCGTCGTTCCATCGTCTGAAACATTTCATGGGTCGATCCGCTCTGGCCTACCTGTTCAGCGTGATAGACAAAAAGTCTGGGCAGATAGAACAATCCGGCCATCCATGCGATCACAGACATAATGTGAAACGCTTTGATCCAGGGATAGTACAGGAACAGGATGTTTGACACCGGGAACTCCAATCTGACAATCTCTTATTAATTAATAAAGAAAGAGAAAAGGATGATGATATTGTAGTGTCACGATTTTCTGTGGATTATCGGTTTCTACCGACGGTTCTGAACAGGTGGAAAAAACAGCCGGAGAAACAGCCAGATCACCGGGAAAAGAATTTATCTGTTTTTTATCAGATACATGAACATCAGAATTCGCCATTTCCCGCGGATAAAGATGTGGATATCGGGGTGGAAACACCGTTATACACAGCCATCATTTTATCCTTTCCAGGGGTGTAGTAAAATCCTGGCAAACCACTGAAAACGGCCGCCTGTGGGAAGAAACGTGCGTGGACTTTTCTGCCCGGTTCATAAGTCTTAAAATACCCTTAACACTGCACACAGGCTTTTCCACATGTCCTCCACATTCATCCTGGCTTCCGGTTCAGAAATCCGCTCGGAACTGCTGACCCGAGCCGGGGTCAAGCACCAGATCGTTCCGGCACGTATCGATGAAGCAATGGTACGCGATTCCCTGCTCGCAGAGGAAGCCCGCCCACGCGATGTTGCTGACACGCTGGCTGAACTCAAGGCGCGCAAGGTCAGTGAAAAACACCCGGACGCTCTGGTTCTCGGCTGCGATCAGGTACTGGATCATGGCGGTGTCATACTGTCCAAGCCCCGATCGCCTGAAGAGGCAGAAGAACAGCTCAGATCGATGCGCAGCGGACGACACATGTTGCTGTCGGCTGCTGTGGTCTGTGAAAATGGCAAACCCATCTGGCGCCATGTCGGACAGGTCCGCCTGCATATGCGGGACGCATCAGATGCCTACATTCAGGATTACGTCGCGCGAAACTGGGACAGCATCCGGCACGCGGTTGGTGCCTATAAACTCGAAGAAGAAGGTGTGCGTCTCTTCACCCGCATCGAAGGAGACTATTTCAATGTCCTCGGTCTGCCATTACTGGAACTGTTGTCGTGGCTGACACTGAGAGGGGATTTACAGAAATGAGCGCACAGAAAATACCGCTGGCGGGCGTCCTAGGATCACCCATTGCGCATTCCCGTTCCCCGCAATTACACGGCCACTGGCTGAAAAAATATGAAATCCCGGGGTTTTACATCCCGATGGACGTTTCCCCTGGCAACCTGGAACAGGTGTTGCGCACTCTGCCGCAGGCGGGTTTCAGAGGGGTCAATGTGACTATTCCTCATAAAGAACAGGCGCTTGAGATCGCAGATACTGTTTCTGACCGCGCAAAACGGATTGGCGCGGCAAATACACTGACCTTCTTGCCCGACGGCAGCATCAAAGCCGACAATACGGATGGTTATGGATTTCTGACCAATCTTCAGCAGGGAGCGCCTGACTGGAAACCTGCTTCTGGTCCGGCTGTGATTCTTGGTGCCGGCGGTGCCGCGCGCGCTGTTATTGTTGCCCTGCTGGATGCCGGTGTCCCCGAAATCCGGCTGAGCAACCGTACGAAATCACGGGCGGAGCAATTGCGTGCAGATTTTGGCGATCAGGTCGTGGTCACTACCTGGGGGATACGTCCGCTGATCTTCAGGGCGCGGCGTTGCTGGTGAACACCACATCGCTCGGGATGGTCGGAAAACCGCCGCTTGATCTGGAAATTGGAGGTATTGATCCTGGCACGATTGTCACTGATCTCGTTTACACGCCGCTCGAAACCGATCTTCTGAAAAAAACTGCGGCCCTCGGATGCAGTACGGTCGATGGTGTGGGGATGCTGTTGCATCAGGCCGCGCCGGGATTCTCCAGATGGTTCGGAAAAGATCCGGTCGTTGACCAGGACCTTCGGAATGCTGTTCTCGGATGACCCACGTCATCGCGCTCACCGGTTCAATCGGCATGGGAAAAACAACAACCGCACGGATGTTCGCAGACGAGGGGTGTGAAATCTGGGACGCAGATGCCGCTGTCCACCGTCTGTATGGCCAAACGGGTGCGGCTGTCGGCCCCATGTCAGAACTCTTTCCAGGCGCGGTCATCGATGGAGCCGTTTCACGTGAAAAACTGCGGGACATCATCTCCGAAGATCCCGCGGCACTTGCAAAAATCGAGGCCATCGTTCATCCGCTGGTCGCTTCGGACCGACAGTCTTTCCTCGAAAATACCGGGGCTGACATCGTCGTTCTCGATATTCCGCTGCTGTTCGAAACTGGTGGGGAAGGTGTTGCCGACACCATCGTATGTGTTTCTGTTTCAGACGAAGAGCAGGAGAACAGGGTTCTGGCGCGGGGAACGATGACCCGTGATCAGTTTCTGGCGATCCGGGCAAAACAGATGCCCGCAGCCGACAAAAGAGCAAAGTCAGATTACGTAGTGACCACAGATACGATTGAACACGCACGCGCACAGGTGCAGAATATTGTCAGTCAGATCAGAAAGGCATCCGATCATGCGTGAGGTCGTGCTCGACACCGAAACAACAGGGTTTGATCCGGAGACCGGAGACCGGATCGTTGAAATCGGTGCGGTTGAGCTGATGGGTCATATGGCGACGGGCCGGACCTACCATCAATATATCAATCCGGAACGCGAAATGCCCGAAGAGGCGTTTCAGGTGCACGGACTGGGGGATGAATTTCTGCGCGACAAGCCGAAGTTTGCAGAGATTGGTCAGGCCTTCCTTGATTTCATCGGCGATGCGAAGCTGGTCATCCACAACGCAGCCTTCGACATCAAGTTCCTCAATGCTGAACTGAAATGGATGAACCTGCCTCAGATCCCCTGGGAACAGGCTATTGATACGCTGGCCATTGCGCGCAAGCGGTTTCCGGGCTCGCCTGCTTCGCTGGATGCGCTGTGCCGCAGGTTCGGTATCGACAACTCGTCACGGACACTGCACGGCGCTTTGCTGGACAGTGAAATTCTGGCGGAAGTGTATCTGGAACTGATCGGCGGCCGGCAGCCGGACTTCGCATTGTCGACGGCAACCCGGGCTTCTGCGGGAGACGCCGGGCCAGAATGGACGCCCCGGCCCCGGCCAAAACCGCTCCCGTCGCGCCTGACTGAAGCGGAAGCCGCCGCCCATGCCGAATTTGTGGCAAAGCTGGGCGACGACGCTTTGTGGTCAAAAACCTGACTTACGCGTCAGCTTTCACAGTTTCCGCTGCCTGACGCCGCGCCAGTTCGTTGCGGTAGAGGGACAGGAAGTCGATGTTTTCCAGGTTCAGCGGCGGGAAGCCACCGTCACGCGTGATGTCACTGACGATCCGCCGCAGGAACGGGAAGATCATGCGCGGGCATTCGATCAGCAGGAACGGGTGCAGCTGGTCTTCGGGCACATTCTCGATATGGAAAATACCGGCGTATTCGATCTCCAGGACAAAGAGCGTTGTGTCGCCTTCTTTGGCTTTGGACGTGATGTTCAGTTTGATTACGGATCTCGTACTGGTTTTCCGCACCGCGCTTTTTACCATCCAGGTTGACCTGCACCTGCACATCCGGCGTGGTGTCTGCCGGAGCACCTTTCTGCGCCATGATGTTCTCAAAGGACATGTCCCGGATGTACTGACCAAGCACGCGCATCTGCGGTGCCTGTGCCTGGGGCTGTTGTCCGTTCGGTTGAGCCTGCGCTTCTTCGTCTGCCATTGGGTACTCCTGAGCGAATAAAAAATCAGGGCACGCTTAACAGCTTGGGTTTATGATCTCAATGGTCCGTCCAGCCGGACGGTTTACGGATCTTTTCGGCGTCCGTTGGTACTTCGGAATACTCGCCGTCAATGATATCCCCGGCACCCGGCGGGTTGCGGTCTGGGTGTCTGCCCGGGTGTCCCGCGCCCGGATCCGTTCCCGCACTGAACGTCTGCACGTTGATCCGTTTGCGCACTGCATGAAACACCGATGTCCTGAACCCGGGGATCAGCAGCAAAAAACCGATCGCGTCGGTGAAAAACCCGGGCGTCAGAAGCAACGCGCCGGAAAACAGGATCATCGCGCCATGCACCAGTGGCTCGGTGGGGTCCTGCATTTCTGAGAAAGACGCACGCAACTGTGACATCGCGAGCGCGCCCTGGTTACGCACCAGAAATGTTCCCAGAATCGCAGTCAGAACGACTGTGACCAGCGTCCAGCCAAGGCCTATTGCACCGCCAATCTGGATAAAAAGCGTGATCTCAATCAGCGGTACAGCCAGAAAGGCGACAAACAACCACATATTGATCCTTCCTTTCGGGGGTCCGACGGTGGACTTGACCGTGTCCCGCACCTACATAAGTGCTCTGTATAACTGTTTCCACACGTTCCCCGCATGAGGTTCCTATGAATTCGCCCCTGATACAGCTTCTGGTTCTGGCCGGCATCGCTGTTTTTCTGATTTTGCGACTGAAAAGCGTGCTGGGAACACGCGAAGGGTTTGAGCAGCCGCCGGCGCAGGCGCCTGCCCAGGGCCGCAGCGAACGCGCCCATGACTTTGAGGTGATTGAAGGCGGTCCTGATCTGGATATCACAGATCACGTGGATGAAGACAGCGATGCTGCAAAAGCGCTTGCTGATATGAAACGCTTGGAGCCTTCTTTCAGTGTCACGGAATTCCTCGGCGGCGCGCGCGGCGCTTATGAGATGATCGTCATGGGGTACGAAAACGGCGATCTTGACGATATCCAGCCTTTCATTGCCGAAGAGATCTATGAATCCTTCGTGGAAGGTGTTGCCGCACGGGAAGACCAGGGTCTGACCATCGAGGCGAACTTCATCGGTGTGCGCGAGCTCAAACTGATGGATGCCACCCTTGATCCTGACACGAACGAGGCTGAGCTGACCATCCGCTTTATCGGTGAGCTGACATCTGCCGTACGCAACAGCGAAGGCGAGATCGTCGAAGGCAGCACCACAGAAGTGAAGCGGCAGAAAGACACCTGGTCCTTTGCCAGGTCGATGGGCTCGGATGATCCGAATTGGCAGCTCGTATCCACAGACGCCTGACGTCGGCAGCGGCGGCAATCTGGTTAGGGGCGGCTGCTTTGGCTGATCCCCTTTCACACGACGTGCACGCCGAAGTTCTGACCTTTGATGATCTTGATGGCTGGGCCGCGGACGATCATGCCGCGGCCTTCGAGGTTTTTCGCTCCACCTGCGGTGATATGGACGATCCCGACTGGAGAGCTGTTTGCGCGTTTGCGACCAGCAACCCCGATCCGCGCCATTTCTTTGAACTTCTGTTCCGTCCCGTGCTGATCACCGATGGGGACGATGGTCTGTTCACCGGTTATTTTGAACCCGAGCTCAGCGGGTCCCGGTATCCGACCGGGACATACCGCTATCCGGTGTACGCAATGCCGCCCGAAGCGCGCGACGTAGACCAGTGGTATTCGCGCCGCGAACTTCTGGAGACAGACAAGCTCGCGGGGCGCGGGTTGGAAATTGCCTGGGTGGACGATCCGGTGGAACTGTTCTTTCTGCAGATCCAGGGATCAGGCCGGATCACTTTACCGGATGGGGGTAAGGTCCGAGTGGGCTATGGTGGTGCGAACGGTCATCCTTACAGATCTATAGGTGCGGAACTCGTGCGGCGCGGCGTGTTCCAGCCACATCAGGTCAGTGCGACAGTCATCCGGAACTGGGTACGCAAAAACCCAGCGGCGGGCAAAGAGCTTCTTTTCCACAATCCGTCTTATGTTTTCTTCCGTGAAGTCAGCCGTGTTCCCGCTGATAAGGGACCACTTGGTGCGATGAACCGGTCCGTGACACCGTTGCGGTCTGTTGCGGTTGACCCTGCGTTTATTCCGCTGGGCGCGCCGGTCTGGATTGAAAAAGACGGCGCCGGTCCGATGCGCCGCCTGATGATTGCCCAGGATACGGGATCAGCGATCAAGGGCGCGCAGCGGGCAGACGTCTTTTTTGGCACCGGTGATGCGGCGGGTCGTGCGGCGGGGCAACTGAAAGACCCCGGCCGGATGCTGGTCCTGCTGCCCATTCAGCGTGCCTGGGCTATGGCACCGGAGAGCGGGTTGTGAGCCGCCGGAAACTCGGCCCTGACGAAATCGCGCTCTGGAAAAAAGTCACGGAAAGAACCGAGCCTCTGGGCAAACAGGAAACCTTCGATCCCGAGGCTTTTACACCCGCGCCGAAACCAGCACCGGTCTCGGCTCTGACACCCACCCGAACGGTACGACCGGATCAGCCACCCAAACCGCCTGCCCGCCAGGTCAGCTATGACTTGGCACCTTCGCTGCCGGAGAGAATCCGTAAATCTCCGGTTCAGATGGACCAGAAAACCTTTTCCCGCATGTCGCGCGGCAAACTGAAACCCGAAGGCCGTATTGACCTGCACGGTATGACACTGGATCGCGCGCATACAGCGCTCAGCCGTTTTATTTTGGCATCGCATGGATCGGGAAAGCGTCTTGTTCTGGTGATCACGGGCAAGGGAAAACACCGCGATGACGGCGGGCCGATCCCGGTAAGGTTCGGGGTGTTGCGGCATCAGGTGCCGCAATGGTTGTCCGCGCCACCGCTGGCAATGATGGTTCTGCAGGTGTCAGAAGCACATATCAGTCACGGCGGTGGTGGTGCCTATTATGTTTATCTCAGGCGGATGCGCTGAGGGGCAGATCACGCTGGTATCTTAGAATACCGAGCCCGGCCAGGACCGCACCCCCGAAGTAGAAAAACGAAATCGGGACCATCTGGTCCGGAAAACTGATCCCCCAGTCAATGAACAGGCCGGTGATGCCCGGACCGATGGCTGAGCCAAACACCATCAGTGCTGTTGCGGCTGCTTTGATCGCGCCCAGATGCCGGGTTCCGTAAAATACCGCCCAGAAGGCTGTGGTGGCGGTACCCTGCATGCCCTGCCCGATACCAAATATCACCAGCCCGACACCGGCACCGGAAATCGTATCTGCGCCGGCCAGTATCAGAAAGCCGACACCAAAAGGGACCATCTGGAACGGGACCACCCATTTCACGCCGAACCGGTCAACGGCCCACCCGGTGATGAAGGTAAAGCCAATTACTGCCAGCGTATAAGCCGGCATCAGGGCCACATAGGAGGTAAGGTTCCAGCCTTTCACCTCGGTCAGGTGAACCTGCTGGAAAAACAACGCGGTTCCCCAGGCGGATGGCCCCAGCACCAGCGGCACGAGAAAATAGAAAAGCGGATGGCGCAGCAGGTCTGTCCGTGTCCAGTGCCTGTCCATCATCCCAAGGCTTTGTGTGTCGTCTGCCATGGATTGTGGCGTTCTTTCCTGGCGCAGTAAGACCTGCATCACAGGAATGGCCAGCAGCACACAGACAGCAGCAAGACCCCAGAGCCAGCGCCAGTCGATGGTCACCATCAGACCCACAAAGATAATGGGCAGAATGGCCTGTCCTGCCGCAAACCCCATGGACGCCAGCGAAATGGCGCGTCCGCGTGTAGCGGTGAACCAGCGCGACATGGCAACCGCACCCAGCTGCGACATCATCCCCTGACCCATCAGCCGCAGTGCGTAGACGACGAACACCAGTAAGACGGCCGATTGCACAGTGGCCATCGCGATGCAGGCAAATGTCAGCAGAACCATGACCCAGAATGACAGCCCGCGTACCCGGAACCGGTCCGTGAGTGCTCCGGCCCAGATCATAGTGACAGCGGACAGGGTTGTACCGATCGTGTAGATCCCGCCCCACTGCCCGTCGGTCAGAACAAAGGCCTCCTTGATCTGTCCTGCGAAGAGCGAAATGAAATAGGTCTGACCGAACGACGACGTAAAGCACAGCAGGAAGCCTGCCAGCAGAAACAGCCGGTTATCGATCAGAAAGCGCAGGTATCCCATGGATCACCTGTCGCAGGCATCCGGGAAAATTGGAAGCGTTAAAGCACGTAGCGGCTGATGTCGGTGGACTTCGTCAGTTCGCCCAGGTTTTCCTCGACGAAGGCTGCGTTCACGACGATTTCTTCGCCTGCCCGGTCCGGCGCGGAGAAAGACAGCTCCTCAAAAACGCGTTCCATCACGGTGTAGAGACGCCGCGCGCCAATATTCTCGACCGACTGGTTCACATCCGCGGCAATCTTTGCGAGCGCTGCAATCCCGTCAGGCTCAAAGGATACATTTACAGATTCCGTGCCCATCAGAGCGGTGTACTGCAGGGTCAGCGCGTTGTCTGTTTCCGTCAGAATGCGCACAAAATCCTCTTCGGTCAGAGCGCGCAACTCGACGCGGATCGGCAGACGCCCCTGAAGTTCCGGCAACAGGTCCGAAGGTTTCGCGATATGAAAGGCGCCAGATGCAATGAACAGGACATGATCTGTTTTGACGGGGCCATGTTTTGTGCTGACGGTTGTGCCTTCGATCAGAGGCAGCAGATCACGCTGGACCCCTTCCCGGCTGACATCACCACCGCGCGCGTCCGACCGGGCACAGACTTTGTCGATCTCATCCAGAAATACGATGCCGTTTTCCTCGACAGCCTCAATGGCGGCGCGCGTGACCGTTTCATCATCAAGGAGCTTGTCGGCCTCTTCGCCGATCAGCACTTCGTAACTCTGTGCGACAGTCATCTTTTTGCGGGTGGTCCTGCCGCCGAGCGCTTTGCCGAAAAGATCGCCGATATTCATCATGCCGCCGCCCATGTTCGGCTGACCCGGAATATCCATCATCCCGCCAAAAGGGTTGGAGTTGTCCGCCAAATCCAACTCAATCTCCGTATCGTCCAGCTCACCCGCTTTCAGTTTTTTGCGGAACATTTCCCGCGTGCTTTCGCGGGCGTCTGTCCCCGCGATGGCTTCGATCACGCGGTCTTCGGCGGCCTGGCGGGCGCTGGCCTTTACATCGTCACGCATGTGGTCACGCACCATGCTGATGGCACTGTCCACCAGATCACGGATGATCTGTTCCACGTCACGGCCGACATATCCGACTTCGGTGAACTTTGTGGCTTCTACCTTGAGAAACGGCGCGCGGGCCAGTTTGGCCAGCCTGCGGCTGATCTCCGTTTTGCCAACCCCCGTTGGCCCGATCATCAGGATGTTCTTGGGATAAACCTCATCCCGCAGATCATCGGTCAGCTGCTTGCGCCGCCAGCGATTCCGCAGGGCAACGGCAACAGCGCGTTTGGCATCCTTCTGCCCGATGATGAAACGGTCGAGTTCTGAAACAATCTGCTGGGGGGTAAGGTCGGTCAAAGCGGTGTCCTGAGGTCTGTTTGTTACAACGGATGTAAGGATCAGGGCCGGAAACGCAACCAGGAACACGAAATGATCCGGATTGATCACGACACAGAGAGGCGTCTTTTTTAGACCGGTCAGTTCCGTATGTTTCTTTCACGTTCCACGCAAAGGAGATTCCCATGGACCGCCGCTCATTTCTGAAAATGACCCTTGTTGCAGGGGCCGCTGCCATCACCACACCAGCCATTGCCGGCGGCCACGGCCGCGTCGCCGCGTTCAAAAAGAAAAACAGCTACGCTGTATCGGGACGTGCCGAGATTGCGAAAAAAGGCGACGGTTATGTCATCAACCTCCTTGATGACTTTGAATTCGCCGGTGCGCCTGATCCCAAGATTGCGCTGGGCAAAAACGGCTATGACAGCGACACGCTCATGGGTCTGCTGAAATCCAACAAAGGCGCGTCTTCCTACGAAGTGCCGGCAGGGATCAACCCCGACGACTACAACGAAGTCTGGATCTGGTGCGAGAAGTTCAACGTGCCGCTGGCCGTGGCTTCGTTCTGATCAGCCTGATCTGATCTGTCTGCCGCCCTCAGACGCTGGGCGGCAGCCGGTGCTTTGGCACAAACCCCGGAAGCGCCCGCAACAGCTTCGCGCGGATGTTTTCCCAGCGAGCGCCCAGAAACACAAGGAAAGCGCCCAGCATCAGAACGGTGAACACCGCCCCCTCGCCGTCGAAAACTGTTGATGACAGCACCACGATGTAGCTGATCGCTGCGATCAGGAACGACCGCCGGTCGATGATTATCGCCACCAGAGCAAAAAGTGCCATCACCGCGATCAGCATGGTGTTTGACCAGCTGCTGCCCGTGTCCAGAAGGCTGAGCGCCAGAGTATTCACCAGCGCGGGGGCCGCCACCACATGCAGCCAAAAACCATTGGCCGCACGGCGCGTTACACGGTGTGGATCGGACATATCGAACATCATCGCGATGGCAAATACGATCACGCCTATGCCGAGGGTGATCAGGGCAAAAGGCCCATCCGCTGACAACAAAAACAGATCACGCGTGTCATTGGGTGCGCCGTTGCTGTTCCCTGCAATCAGGATGGAGACGCCAAAGGCCATGACCGCGATAATCGCGAGAGCAAAGGGCACACGGAACCGGAACCAGTAGAACACCATGGCAAACGTGGCCAGGATGAATGGCAGCGCCAGTGAACTGTTATCGCCGCGCGCGACCATGAAAATCTCGGCCAGACCCCCGGCGAACCCAAATCCGGCGTTGCCCGCAAACATCAGCGACAGTGCGATGGCGGGCGCGACCATCCGGCGCCTGCGGATGAAATACTCCGACAACAGCCAGATGATCCCGGCGCCAAGCAGCCCGGCAATGATCAGCCCGTTGCGGATATTGCCGTTGTCGATTGTCATAAAGGTGACCACACCGATCCAGCCACTGGTCAGAATGGCCAGACCCACAACGATGAAAATTTCGTTGAACCCCTTAAAGAGCTCGAAGGGTTCATCACCCGGGTCCAGGTTCTCGCGAGCGCCGCGGCGGCTGTCGGCCAGCGCCTGGAGAGACGCCGCCTGAGCTTCGGTCAGGATCCCCGCACCGACCGAAGCGCGCAGATCATCCTTGTTGATCATGAGCTGATCTTTTCGACCGTCAGGTTGCCATTTGTGTAAACGCAGATGTCTGAGGCAATCGCCATGGCGTCCCGCGCGATAGCTTCGGCGTCCCGGTCACTGTCCATCATGCCCCGCGCGGCGGCCAGGGCGTAATTCCCGCCGGATCCGATGGCGGTTACGTCATGCTCCGGCTCCAGAACGTCGCCGGCACCGGTGATGACAAAAATGTCGGACCCATCCGAGACGATCAGCATCGCTTCGAGTTTCTGAAGGTATTTGTCCGTGCGCCAGTCTTTGGCCAGCTCGACGCTTGCGCGGGCCAGCTGACCCGGCGTTGCTTCGAGTTTGGCTTCCAGCCGTTCCAGCAGCGTGAAGGCGTCGGCCGTTGATCCGGCAAATCCGCAGACCACATCGTAACCGCCCGGACTGAGACGGCGGACCTTGCGCGCAGACCCTTTGATGACCGTCTGGCCCAGAGAGACCTGCCCGTCGCCCGCGATGACCACTTCGCCGCCCTTTTTGACGCCGATGATTGTGGTGCCATGCCAGCCGGGAAATTCTTCGCGCGCCATTCTCGTCTCCTGTTGTCGTCCTGCCCGACTATATGGCGCGGGCGGGACAGCGGTACAAGAGCGGGTGGCCCGGACAAAGAAAAAGGGCGCCCCGATACAGGACGCCCGAAATTCAGCGGTACTTCAGGATCAGATCGCTTCTTCGATCCAGCTCTGCAGCGCGGCTTTCGGTTTGGCGCCGGCCATGTTCGAGACGACCTGACCGTCCTTGAAGATAAACAGTGCCGGAATGCCGCGCACGCCCATCTGTGCCGGGGCGTTGGGGTTATCATCGACGTTCACTTTGACGATCTTCACTTTGCCGTCCATTTCAGCCGACAGCTCTTCGAGCGACGGGCCGATCTGTTTGCACGGGCCACACCAGGGTGCCCAGAAATCCACCACTACGGGGATGTTGGAATTTTTGACTTCGGCGTCAAAGGTGTCGTCGGTTACTGCAACGGTTGCCATGGTGATCTCCTGACGGCTTGTGCTTGGATGCCGAACCTAGGTATCCGCCCGGGCATCGTCAAGATATTGCGCGCTTTCTGACAGAGCTGTCACGATTTCGTGCGGCAGAGGCATGAGCGACGCATTCAGTGTCCACAAAATCGCCGTTTTGATGGTTTTGTCCGGGTAAATGGCGGTAAGCGCCGTGGCATAGGCAGCCATCTGACGCAGGATACCCTCGGGACATGTTTCTGGCGTGTCCGGTACCGCGCGGTTGGTTTTGAAATCAACGGCAAGAACATCGTTTTCCGTGACGATCAGCCGGTCGATGATTCCATAAATCCTGTCGTTTCCGGCGGGCGCGGAGACTGCCACTTCGGCAAGTGTTCCAGGGGAAAAGAGATATTGCAGATCTGTATTTTCCAGGACGCGCCGGGCTTCTTCTGAAGCAAGCGCGAGGTCGGCATCGCTGGTTCCCGGCTTCCGCAGACTGTCCATGATTGCCGGCCATCCCGGCGCAGGCGTGGCGGCCATGTGTTCGAGAAGGCTGTGCACCAGCCGCCCATATTTCTTTGCGGCTTCTTCATCCCGGCCCTCGGCACCTGCGATGGCCTTGGCCCCGCCCAGATCAGAAGGAGAAATGATGCGCATGCCCTCCGGTGGCTCCGGTGCGCTCTGTGCGAACCAATCCGGCAGTGCGATATCCGGCACCGGCGTGACGGGCTGCGCCACCATCGGCAGGCTGTCCCAGTCGCCATGTCCGAGCCGGCGTATCCGCTCCCCCTGAAACGTGAGGTCGCCAGCGTTTGCATGATCCATCGCGGTACTGACCATCTGATACCAGCTGTCGTTTTCCTTCGACAACTCACCGGCGCCCGCCACGATAAGCCACTTTTCAGCCCGTGTCAGAGCCACATAGAGCAGTCGCAGACGCTCTTCGCGCTCGGCATTCTTCATCTGCTCGACCCGTCCGGTCATCGCGTCCGGCATGTCGTCTCCGGCGGTTTTCCAGACCGTTGCGCCATCAATCGTCAGAAGGTCTTCGCGTATGGTGATGCTGCGTTTTGTTGTGTCCGGCAGGATCACAATGGGTGCTTCCAGCCCCTTCGCGCCATGCACGGTCATCACACGGATCTGGTCAGAGGCGTTGTCCATCTGCCGTTTGATTTCCAGATCATCCATCTGCATCCAAACAAGGAAACCGGTCAGGCTCGGGATGCTGTTGCGCTCATAGGCCAGTGCCTGGGCCAGCAGCGCATTGATGCCGTCTTCGGCCTCTGTCCCGAGGCGCGACAACAATCTGCGGCGCCCACCATGGCGGGTCAGAATCCGCTCGATCAGATCATAGGGCCGCAGGAAATCGGTGCGCGTGCGCAGGTCATGCAGGATCGCCAGAGTTTCCGGATATTCTTCCTCTTTGCGGCGGAGCGCCTCCCACAAATATTTTTCGGACCGTTTATGCGCCAGCGCATAGAGATCCTGTTCGCTCCAACCGAAAAGTGGCGATTTCAGCGCAGAGGCCAGTGACAGATCATCCTCGGCCACCGCCAGAAAGGACAAAAGAGCTGCCAGATCACGCACGGCCAGCTCCGCGCCGACCTTCAGCCTGTCTGCCCCGGCAATCGGCAGACCCGCCCGTTTGCAGGCTCGGATGATTTCACTGAACAGGCTGTGCCGCCGCTGGACCAGGATGAGGAAATCGCCTGCAGTAACGGGTCGCCGAACCGGTGTACCGGTCGCGTTGTCATCATCCGGAATTGTCTGGCCGCTTTCGATCATTTCCCGGATACTGGCAGCGATTTTCTCCGCCAGAATAACCCAGTGGTGCGTCGCGCCGCGGCGGTCCAGCGGCTCGTACCATTCCCGGTCGTCTTCCTCGGACACGGGCTCAATCACAGGCCACAGATCAACACGCCCCGGCAGGTCCGCATGGAACGCCAGGTGTTGACCATCTGTACCAAATCCCGCCTCGTCCTGCTGGCTGAACGTCTGGTCAACCAGCCGCAGGATCGCATCAGATGACCGGAACGAATACTGCAGCGTTTCGCTCTGGAACAGATGGCCTGCCGCTTCGAGTTTTTCGCGGAACTCGTCTTCCATCCGGTCGAATTCCCGCGGATCAGCTCCCTGGAACGAATAGATCGACTGTTTTTTGTCCCCCACGACGAAAAGCGTGCGCCGGATGTCCTTGCGGGCCCCCTCGCCGCTCGAAAATTCGGCGGCCAGTTTACGGATCACATCCCATTGCGCGGGGCTGGTGTCCTGGGCCTCGTCGACAAGGATGTGATCAATCCCGCCGTCGATGCGATACAGCACCCAGGCGGCCACATCCGGGTCGGTCAGCAGGTTGCGTGCCTTCAGGATCAGATCGTCAAAGTCCAGCCATCCGCGCAGTTGTTTCTGCTGCTCGTAAAGGCGCAGAAAACGGCCGGCAAACTGGTAAAGCGCTTCGGTTTTGTCCGCAGCATTGAGTGCCAGCCTCTGACGCCGCGCCTGTTCCACCCGTTCCATGAGCGCGTCCAGTTCGGGCATCAGTTCCGCGATTTTGTCCCGTGTTGGTTTCGTCGGGAAACTGCCGGTTTTGGCGCCGAACGGGGTTTTGGCGCCAGACCCGAACAGAAAGAGGGCTTCAAGTTCAGGCAGCGCGGAGAAATCGAAATGCTCGATACGGGCCAGCCTGCGCCCCGCCTTTTCATCATTGCCACCTTTTGCGATCAGCGGCGGAATGATGCTGTCTGCCAGATTCCGCTCCGTGCCGGAAAAGACATCCGCTTCGATCCGGCTCGCTGACAGATCACCCGGCATTCCGAAAAGTGCGAGGATGTCATTGCGCGACACTGGCTTCAGCAGTGCATCCCGATGGCGCACCATGCTGCCGGTCAGCGCGCCAAAGTCCTCCCCGGTATAATGCCGCGCGAGGCCTGTCACCAGGGAGGCGTCTTCGGGCGTATCCGCCATCTGATCCACGATCTCTGCGCGCAGCAGATCGGCGGCCCTGTCCTCGATCTCCGTGAATTGCGGAGAAACCTCAGCTTCGAGCGGAAACCGCCGTAACAGAGACGAACAGAACGAGTGAATCGTCTGAATTTTCAACCCGCCAGGCGTCTCGATTGCGCGGGCAAACAGGGTGCGCGCACGACGCAGCCCGTCTGCATCCACGGCATCCCCCGCACCCAGTTCCATAAGTGATGCGCGCAGATCTGCATCTTCCAGCATTGCCCATTGCCCCAGCCTGCGGAACAGACGGTTCTGCATTTCTGATGCTGCGGCCTTGGTGTAGGTCAGGCACAGGATGTGCTGTGGCTCAACCCCTTCAAGCAACAGTCTTGCCACCCGGTCGGTCAGAACGCGTGTTTTCCCGGAACCGGCGTTTGCGGCCAGCCACGTCGACGCGTCCGGCCGTGCTGCGCGGACCTGTGCCTCGGTGGCGTCGTCGCGGCGGATCATGTCAGAATCTCCGGCACAACGTCATCGGTTGCATCCCACTCGCCGAAACGCGCGAGCAGATCATAGTCACCCGCAAAATCGTCCTTCTGCATCATGCGTCGGGATGAAAACCCCTGCTCCGGATCAAGGTAGGCTTTGATGAGCACCCGCAGGTTCTCCAGCACCGCCGCGGGTGGCTCCTTGTCCAGTGGGGCGTACACCTCGCGCAGATCAGAGCCTAAACCGAGGAAAACCGCGTCTTTTACAGGCCGGGCTCCGATGCTGTCAAAGGCACCCTGCTCTATCATCGCGGCCTCAATCAGCAGCTGTTTGTCAAACGTTGCCTGCTCTTTGGCGGATGGTGGTGTCCCGGTTTTGTAGTCATAGAGCAGCACATCACCGCTTTCCGTCCCGTCGATCCTGTCGGCCCGCGCTGTTAGATCGAAACCGATGTCGCCCCACTTCAGCAGACCCTGTGCTCTTTTCTCCATCGCGATCGGCGCGGCCATTACGCGTCTTGCCGCCTCTCCGGTGACGAATTTCTGAGCAATCCGGTTAATGCGGGCTTGCCAGAGGCTGCGCGCCGCGGGCCAGGGTACCGCCTCGGGCAAAATCTGTGCTGCTGTGCGGGACAGATGGTCCGGCGACATCAGGGTCGTGTCGTCCATCGTATCCCGGATGAATTTCTCCATCACATCGTGCAGCACAATACCCCGCAGCAGGGCGTCCGGCGTGGGCACGAGTGGACGGAGGGGCCGCAGGCGCAGGACGTGTCGCGCATAGATCGCATATGGGTCCCGGATCAGGCGCTTGATCTCGGTCACAGAAAGCTTTCGGGGTCGTGCAGCGGCGGGCGGTCGTGGTGACGGCCTGGGTGCTGCCGGAACCGGCTCTGTTTCTTCTGATTTCTGAGCAAGGCGGAGCCACGTGTCGCCACGGTCTGTCATGGCCCTCAGAGCTTCGGGACCGCCGTTCGTTCTGAGACCGTCCAGCAGATTGCCCAGCCGGTTCACCCAGCGGGATGCCACCGTTTCCGCGTCTTCTGACCTGACGGAACGGGTCAGCCAGACTTCGGGTGCGCCGATGGCCTGTTGATAATCATGGGCAGACAGACCGATCCGCCTTTCTGGCAGCAGAAGCCCCGCATCATTGCGCAGCTTCCGGTTCAGCCAGGGATCAGGCTTTGGGGCTTCGGGCCATGTGCCATCGTTCAGACCTGCCAGAATAACCAGATCAGCGCCGTGAACGCGCGCTTCGAGCGTGCCCCAGATCATTATGCCAGGATGGGGGGCGTCACGGTCGCGTACTTCGCCTTCTGACAGAAGAGCGCCCACAAGATCTGCATAATCCACAGCGTTCATCCGGCCGCCAAAGTCCGCGTTTTCGCGGAGTTTCTGCATGACTTTCAGCGCTTCCTGGCCCGCCTTCTTTTGCCAGAGTTCACCTGTATCCGTTCCCTCCGGTCCCTGTGAAACAGTCTCTGACAGGGCAAAATGACGGTTTACATGTTCTGTCAGTGACTGGTCATTTTTGAGATCGTGGTTCACGCAGATCGTGTCGCCGACCCATCTCAGCCAGGTTTCCAGCCTCGTCTGCTCAGCTTCGTCATCGAAGCAGTTCTGCATGACCCGCAGCAGACCAGCAGTGTCAGGAAAGGCCAGCCCGCGGTCACGGATGCGCAGCTCCAGCCGCTGGGTGTTCAGGATATGTTGGTTTCTGTTCTGTGCAGAATGCGTCAGCGGGTGACGTAACAGCGTGATCAGCGTTTCTGTATCGATACGGCGGTGGAACAGCCGGGCCGTATGTCGCAGAAACCGACCTGGTGGTGACAGATGCAGAGGCGCGCCCGCGGAATCGTCCGGCAGAATATCCCACCGGTCCAGCGCGGCGGTCACCTGACGTGTCAGCATCCGGTCTGGTGTGATCAGCGCCGCCGTCTGACCCTCCTCTGCCGCTTTGCGCAACCGCATGGCTATCGTCAGCGCTTCGAGACGCGGTGTCGGTGCCCGCACCAGCGTAATTGCTGCAGTGGCAGCGTCGATGTCTTTGAGCGCCGGGCCTTCAGAAAGCCAGGCGTGGGTCACCGGCGCCGGGCGCAGTGACAGAGAAACAAGCGCGTTGCGAGCCTCCGAAGAAGGCGGTGCATCGTGCCACGGAAGGACTTTGTCGCGCGCCACGTCCAGATCCTGCATCAGCCGGTAAAATCTGTATTGCGGGTGATCTTCGGATAAGAGCGCGTCGTGCATCTGGTCCCAGACCGGCGCGGGCATCCCGAAATCAAATCCTGGCAGGATCAGAGCACCCTGAGGCAGACAGGCTATGGCGCGCATGAGCAGCATGGTCGTCCCGCGGGACCCGGTTGACCCCGCAAGAATGACCGGGTGTTCGGGCGGATGCGCCTGCCAATGCGCGGATATCGCAGCAATCAGGGCACGCTGCCGGCCTTCCTTGTCGGCTGCCGATCCCGTTGCCGCCAGATAGTTCTGCGCAATGGCGATGAACTGTTGCGTGCGTTGCCAGTGGCCTGACTGATCTGTGACATCAAGTCCGGAGAGTTTGTCCGGTGTGACGCCTTCCCCCTGCATCTCGTCCATCAGTGCGGACAGGCTGTCCGTCAGAGCGTAAAGCGATGACCTCGGTGCCAGATCAGGCTGTTGATCCAGCAGGCCCGCAACAAGAGAGATCAGCTCCAGACGGCGGCGCAGAGGGGGCGTCGCCTGAGGCAGATGGATACCGGGCTGGAGCAGGTCAAGGTCTGACAGAAGGAGTATTTTGGGCAGTAACAGAGCTTGTTTTTCGTGAAAGAGAGAGGCAATGCGGCGCTGCATCCGGGAGGTGTTCACAATCAGCGTGACACGCGCCATCTGGTCCGGAGGCTGGCCGGCAAAACGAGCACAGAGCCCGTCCACAAGGGCTGCTGGGAAATCAACACCAGGTGCCAGCCCGAAAACGCGGGGATCGTCCGATGCCTCAAACATTTGCCTGATCCAGCAGGTCTTCGGCAATTGGAATGCCGTCGGGGTGACCAACGTCACACCATGTGCCGTTGTATTGGACGCTGTACAGCCGCTTGCGTGCCTGAATATCGTCCCAGACACGATTCAGGGAAAAAGCGGCCTCGGAGACGGTCGCCAGCAGATCCGGGTTTATGATTTGCGCGCCGCTGTAAATATCGCCCGGACCACGTGTGAGACGACCAGCCTCATCGGAGGTGAAATCCCCGTTCGATGAGGTTCCCCGGGCATTTGGTTTCGGAATGCACAACAGCAAAGCATCCATTTTCGCCGGGTCCCATGCCTGCAACAGAATATTCAGCGGGTTTGGACCGGACCAGATTGCGTCCGAGTTGAGCGTGATGACCGGGCCGGAACCCAGCAGCGGTACCGCGTTCCGGAGCCCACCACCGGTATCCAGTATTTCGGGTGTTTCGGTGATCGTCTGAACGCCGCGGCGGGTCAGGTGCGTCCGCAGTTCATCGGGTCGGTAGTGGAGGTTGGCTACAATCGCAGGAGGATCAATGGCCTGCGCAAGATCTACAGCGTAATCCACCAGTGGCCGGCCACCAACCCGGATCATTGGTTTCGGCATCCTGTCCGTAAGTGGCCGCATCCGGGTCCCGAAACCGGCGGCAAAAAGCATCACAGGCAAGCTCATGCCGCAACCTTTGCTGCAAGCCGGGCGAGCGCATCCGGTTCCGGTTCGGGCAGCGTTGCCCGTATGTGCTGTGCCAGTTCAGCAAGATCAGGATGTTCAAGGCTTGATTGCACATGACCCCAGACACGAGGGATCAGCTGTACGTAATCTGCCTTGCCGAAATGCATACACAGCCGCGAAAATCCGCCCATAATGCGCAGATTGCGCTGCAACCCGAAAACAGCATATGCCCGGTCGAATTCGTCTCTGTTCATACCATTTTGGTCGACAAATCTCGTTTTCATCAACGCTTCGGTCGCCTGGCTTACATCGCGCCGGGCATCACGGAGAACCGATACCAGATCATAGACCGGGTGCCCGATCTCGGCGCTCTGGAAATCGAGCAGGCCCACGCGTCTCAGCCCGCTCCGCTCCGGTAGCCAGAGCAGGTTTTCCGCATGGTAATCCCGCTGGATCAGCACTGTGCATTCCGGGTCGTAAGGCCGGAGTATTTGATCCGCCAACTGCAAAAAAGCATCGCGGCTGTCCCCGGCTTCTGACCTGGTCACGCCCGGAACGTACCAGTCATATACAAGAGCAGCGAGCGGGACGGTCGTATCGGCATCATATCGCGCCAGGCCATCCGGCGGATTCTGTCGGTGCAGGTGAGAGAGAACGTCGACAGCTGCGCTGTAGAGCGGGACCGACAGCGTTGGGTCGCGCGCAATACAGCGCGAAAAGAGATCGTCGCCCAGATCTTCGATTAGCAGGAACCCGTTATCACCGTCCATTGCAAAAATTTCAGGGGCGCTCAGGTCTATGCCCGCCAGGTACCGCGCAATCCGTGCAAAAGCACCAACATCCTCACCCTTTTCGGGCGGCGCATCCATCAGGACAGCATGTTTGCCGTCAGGTTGCCGAAGGCGCTCATAAATCCTGTTTGAAGCATCCCCGGCCAGGGGTCTCCGATCAGCACCCGACCAGCCACAGTCTGTCAGAAAGGCCAGTTTCAGGGTTTCGCGTCCGGTCAGCTCAGCCATGAAGTCACCCTGTCAGTCCAGGTATTTCCAGTCCAGGTTGCGGTCAGCTGTCTGTCATGTTCACCCGACCCGGGGTCCAGGCGGATTTCCAGCGCCTCGGCCGGGGCAAGGCTGCCCAGCCTGTCCGGCCATTCCACCAGGCAGATCGCTGCTTCGAATGCGTCCACAAGACCAAGCTCCTCAACTTCCCCGGTGCTCGTCAGGCGATAAAGATCGCAGTGCCACAACGGCCCGCGCTTCGTGTCATATTCCTGAACCAGGGTGAAGGTGGGAGAGGGTACATCCTCAGGCACGCTGAGGATCGACTGGATGAGATGGCGCGCAAAATGCGTCTTTCCTGCGCCAACATCGCCGGTCAGAAGCAGGACATCGCCCGATGTCAGCTGTTGTGCCAGTCGGCCTGCCAGCGCGCCGGTTTCTTCCGGTGAAGTCACATGTGCTGACAGGGAATTCGTCGTCATCCCCTTATGGTGCCTGGCAGTGGCGTAAGCCGCAAGCCATTAAGGCCGTCGGACGTCAGTTTTCGCGCATAGCCGAAGAGCGCCGCCGCGTCTTTTCCTTTGTCGCAGCAATGAAACGGATCACGGTGGCACCAGAAGCTATCCGGGAGACCGTGCAGGTCAGGCTGCCGCCATTCTTGAGTTTCACCGGCATTTCCCAGGACTCGCGGTCCCCGAATTCCAGCACGAAATCAGTCAGTGCGGCCCAGCGCGCGCCCGGTTCGGACAGGCTTTTCCATTCCTTCACTGAATCGGCGATTGTGACATCGGCAAAGGAGTTATCCGGGTCGAGCCCCCACATTTCCCGATAGGCCGTGTTGCAGAAGGTCAGAACGCCGGTCGATGAGAACACAACCAGCCCTTCCTCAAAGGTGTCGAGTAGCGACTGGCCCAGTTCAAGTTCAGCGCGGAAGTTACGGGTGAGTGAGATTTCGGCGCTGATATCCTCGATCAGAAACGCAATGGCGCCATCCGGATGCGGCCTGCCGCGAACGCGGTACGTCTGTCCGGTCTCAAGGGTCCAGGTTTCCTGATAGCGCCCGTCTGTGGCAGCCGCGATGACCTCTGCGATCTGCTGACGCCAGGTACCATAGTCCTTGGGTTCGGGCATCCGGCGGTTTTCGCGCATACGGTCAAAGAAGGACAGCAGGGTCGGACGACCGCTGAGGAAATCCGCCGGCAGACCTGTCAGGTCAATCAGAGCGGGGTTGAACAGTGCCAGCTGCCCGTTCCGGTCAAAAATTGCGAGGCCAATGGACAGCTGCGCGAATGTCTTCGCCAGTGTCTGAACAAAATTGCGCTGGGCGGCCTCGGAACGCACAACGGCATTGATGTTCACAGCGTGATGGATACGGGTATCGCTTACCTGCACCGTGGTGACATCATACCAGTCTGTCACTGTACCATCAGCCGATTGGGTGGAAATGCGTTGCGGGCCATCCGTAGCCGCGTCCAGTTCCTCGACAGCAAGGACCTGTTTGTCTGCAGCAGGTTTGCGGTTGTGCAAACGGGCATACAGGTCTTCGTAGGCCGCGTTGAACCAGGTGACCTGACCCTGACCGTCCACCTGCCAGACAGCATGCGGTGTCGTGTCACTGGCGCGGCGCAGGTGATCGAGCTCCTGGTTCAGAGCACGCAATTGCTGGGATTGTGCAGCACCGGCCATGCCGTTCTCGATCATCTGCACCTGGGTGAACCGCCCTTTGCGGGAAACACACAACGTGGCTCTGTCGTTCGCATTCCTGGCCTGCACGGTCAGATTCACGTTGTCGGTATCGTCCGGTGTCGGGGGCAGCCCGGGAAAACGGGCCAGCATTCTTTCGCGCCAGGACGACCAGTCATCTCGGCCCGGCAAAGGGTTGTAAACTTCGAGAGCGGCCTCGGATGCATGGTGCAACCGGTCATTTTCAAACAGAAAAGATATGCCATCAGACAGTTTCTGGGTCATGTTACGGCGTTTCACGACTGTGGGCCCGCGTGGCGATATGATCCACGCGAGGCCTGCAAGCGCGCTGACACAAGCCGCACCCGCAACAACCGCGATATCCCAGACTGTCATTTTCTGCCGTACCCTGTGGAAGCAGTTAAGCCGCCCAAGTATCGGAGATTGTGGTTAACGCGTCGTTAACGCAGCTGCCGCATCCAGCAGAATTTAAGGAAACCTAAACCGGTATCCGGGTGTTCAGACCGGTCGGAACGGGGGTATCGCCGGTTCTGGCGTCGATCAGCCTGCGTGCCCAGGAAACTTCGACGACGGCGCCGATACTGTCCGGTGAACGTGGTGCCGGAGATGACGGATCACGTCCATTGGCAAAGCTGAGTTCCGCGCCGGAGCGTTCCAGCAGAGTTTTCGCGATAAACAGACCAAGACCCATGCCTTCGTATTCCGGCCGCATCCTGCGTTCGGATCCGCCACGCCGCTGGCGCATGAACGGATCACCGATGCGGCCGATCAGATGCGCCGGAAACCCGGGTCCGTTGTCGATGATCCGCAGTGCAATCTGTTCATCTGACCAGCGCGCTTCGACCCAAACCTCAGAATGGGCAAAATCGACCGCGTTCTGGATCAGGTTGCGGACCCCGTGAATGATCTCTGGTTTGCGCAGAATGGCGGGCTGCTCCATCGCATCACCGGAAATCTCAAAATGCACTGTTTTTCCGCGATCCATATGCGGCTCGCCGGCTTCTTCGAGAACAGCCATCAGCGGGGCCTGACGCAGGTGCAGGTCATCTTTTCCTGCCCTCCCCATGTCGCGCAGGATGTCGCGGCACCGGTCTGCCTGCTCGCGGATCAGGGCTGCGTCCTCCTGCAGTTCGGGCCGGTCCGCCAATTCCTCCTGCAGCTCACCGCTGGCCAGTTTGATCGTCGCAAGCGGGGTACCCAGCTCATGTGCGGCCGCTGCCACAACACCACCCAGATCGGTGAGTTTCTGTTCGCGCGACAGGGCCATCTGCGTGGCTGACAGCGCGTCGGACATTGAGTGAATTTCGGAAGTGACCCGCATGGAATAGGCACTGATAAAGACAATTGCGATGATCAGCGCGGTCCAGTTGCCGAAAACAAAGACATCCGGGATTTCCAGAATGAACCCCTGATGCGTGCGCAGCGGAAAATGAAACACTGACAAGAGAGAGACCGCGAGGATCGCGGTCGCCCCCATCAGAACAGTAGAGCGGAACCCAAGCACCGCGGCGGATACCGTCACAGGCCCCAGAACCAGCAGTGCAAAGGGGTTATGCAGCCCGCCGGTCAGGAACAGCAGCACACTGAGCTGCAGCAGATCGAACATGATCATCAGCATGTTTTCTGTCTCGGACAGGCGTTTGTTTTCCGGAAAAACAAACATCGCCACCAGGTTCGCCACGACCGATGTGCCCACCACCAGATAGCAAAGCCCCAGGTTCAGCTGCAGGCCGTAAAAATTCTGCGCCACCGTGATCGCCGTCAGCTGACCCGCGATCGCGAACCAGCGCAGCAGGATCATCGTACGCAGTCTGATCCAGTTTGCGCGGAACTGACCGCTCAGAGGTCTGACATCGGAACCGGCCATCGAAATCACCTCTTCTTGAGTTGCAACTGTGTCGCAGGACGTTAGGACTGCGCCCTGCTAGGATCAACCCGTCTGCTGCCTCATGGAGTCTGTTATGAACGCGCGTCTCATTGCCCCGCTTGCTGTTCTGGGCATTGCTGTTTTTGCCGGTGTATTCTGGTTTGTGTCCCAGCCCGATCCGAACGCGGATCAGTTCGCCCAGTGCCGTGCGAGCCAGATTGCCGGTGGTGCGGGATCCATTGGCGGACCGTTTGAACTGGTGAATGCGGCGGGCGAAACGGTAACCGACAAGGACGTGATTACTGAGCCCTCGATCCTCTATTTCGGCTATACGTTCTGCCCCGATGTCTGCCCGCTCGACACGGCGCGCAATGCCGAAGCCGTTGATGCGCTGGCTGAGCGCGGGATCAGTGCGACCCCTGTTTTTATCACGGTGGACCCAAAGCGTGACACGCCAGAGGTCGTGGGTGATTTCGCCTTTAACCTGCATGAGCGGATGATCGGGCTGACCGGATCGGAAGCGCAGATCAAGGCGGCGAGTGAGGCCTACCGGACCTATTACAAAGCCCATGAGGGCGACGATGATTTCTATCTCGTCGATCATTCTACCTTCAGCTATCTCGTGATGCCGGAACAGGGGTTTGTGGAGTTCTTCCGGCGCGAAACCACGCCGGAGCAGATGGCAGACACCGTCGCGTGTTTTGTCGAAAACGCCTGATTTTTTTGCACAATTGAAACGTCGCGTTTGACCTGGTGCGGATCGCGCTTCATATAATTGTGCAATAATAACACTCAGGGAAGAGCCGCACCCATGCCAGATATGATTGATCTCGAGCCCGGCGCCGACCGGAGTATCCTGCTGCTGGATGATGATGAACCGTTTCTGCGACGCCTTGCCAAGGCTATGGAGAAGCGCGGTTTCGAGGTCGAGACAGCCGGTTCGGTCGCGGCAGGCCGCGCAATTGCGACAGCCCGCCCGCCGGCCTTTGCGGTTGTGGACCTGAGGCTTGAGGATGGCAACGGGCTCGATGTTGTGGAAGTGCTTCAGGAGAAACGCCCTGATGCGCGGGTGGTGGTCCTGACCGGGTACGGCGCGATTGCGACGGCGGTTGCTGCGGTCAAAATCGGCGCGGTGGATTACCTCTCGAAACCAGCGGATGCCGCGGACATTGTGAACGCGCTGCTGGCGCGGGGAGATGACCTGCCACCGCCCCCGGAAAATCCGATGAGCGCGGACCGTGTCCGGTGGGAACATATCCAGCGGGTGTTCGAGTTGTGTGACCGGAATGTGAGCGAAACGGCGCGTCGTCTGAACATGCACCGGCGCACCCTGCAGCGTATCCTGGCCAAGCGGTCACCGCGCTGACAAACACCGTCGGTGCGGCGTCAGTATCATGTCGGTTTAACGTCGGTATTACGTCGGTGCGCAGCGCCCGGTGGCAAAACCGGCTGTTAACACAAAGTAACCGCGTCAGACATCGTAGCGTTTGCTGATTTTGCTGACGATCAGACCATTTTCCAGGCGGACATCCTCGTCAAAGGCCCAGTCGCGGAAACCCCGGCTCTGGTAGTAGGTGAGACCGCCTTCGTTGTCGGCGCGGATGGTGGCATTGATCCAGACATACCCCAGACGTTTTGCTGCCGCGGCGGTCGCGGAAAAAAGCGCTGACCCGATGCCCAGACCAGTCCGGCCAATCTGCACAAAGGTGGCGACATCGACGGCTTCCGGGGGCAGCTGGTCATGCGGGGCGATCCACTGGAACCCCACAACCTGTTCGTCGTCATCAAGCGCCACATGCCAGGCCGATTTTTCCGCATCCACGGCCATCCATTCGGCAATATCGGTGCCAGTTACCGGACGGGTCAGAGCGGTGGTGCCGCCCTTTTCGATGATGCCGTTGAGCAGACGCGCCATGGACCCGGTGTCGAGTACCATGGCCGGGCGGACGTTGATCATCCCATTTCCTCCAGCAGTTCTGCATGCCGCGCGGTAAAGGCACCGCGGGTTTCAACCGGCGGGCGCAGCACGATGCTGAGATCCTGCATCAGGTTCCGGTCGGGTTCGCCAAAGAACTTTGTGGCCTCAGATGCGGAAAAACCGGCGATCTGTGTGGCTTCCATCCAGGCGCTGATCTTGTCCGCCTTCTTGATATGCTTTTTCACAGCGACCGGCAGGCTGGCAGGCAGGCCAAATCGCAGATGCACAGCAGCCATCAACCGGTCGTCGAGCGCGCCATAGCCCGGACCCACGGCGGCCTTCACCGGAGAGATCATGTCTCCGATGACATATTCCGGCGCGTCATGCAGTAAGGCCGCCAGACGCCATTTTGGAGGTGCCTTCGGCGCGATACGGCCAAAAATCGTCTCTGTTAAAAGGGAATGCTCGGCAACCGAATAGGCATAATCGCCCAGCGTCTGACCATTCCAGCGCGCGACAAAAGCCAGACCATGGGCGATATCCTCAATTTCGATATCGACCGGCGTCGGGTCCAGCAGGTCCAACCTGCGCCCCGACAACATCCGCTGCCATGCCCGAGTTTTTGCCGCCATAAGCCCCACCTTTCAGGAGGCGGTTGTACCTGTCACTGCAAGGAAATCAAACCGGCTGGTGTCCGAAAAACGAACGCCGCGAAAGGACACCGCCGGGGATGCCCGCAAGACGCTAAGAAACTGTTCACCTGCGTCAGTGCACCCGCATTGTGTTGTACACGCTGTGGTGTTATCTGCGCCGCAAACCAGAGAGTCACAGGATCGTACAAAAATGGCCAATGATTACATTGTAAAAGACATCGCGCTGGCCGACTACGGGCGCAAGGAACTGAACATTGCCGAAACGGAAATGCCGGGCCTGATGGCGCTGCGCGAGGAATACGGCGAGAGCAAGCCGCTGACCGGTGCGCGCATCGTTGGCTCGCTGCACATGACGATCCAGACCGCTGTTCTGATCGAGACACTGGTGGCGCTGGGCGCGGATGTGCGCTGGGCCTCGTGCAACATCTTTTCCACGCAGGACCACGCCGCCGCTGCGATTGCCGCGGGCGGCACGCCGGTGTTCGCGATCAAAGGCCAGAGCCTGGAAGAGCACTGGGATTACCTGGACCGGTCCTTCCTGTTTGAGGAAGGCCCGAACCTGATCCTGGATGATGGTGGTGACGCCACGCTGTATATCCTGCTGGGCGCGCGCGCCGAAGCGGGCGAGGAAATCATCCCCGTTCCCGGATCCGAGGAAGAAGTTGCGATCAAGGCGCAGATCAAAAAGCGCATGGAAGCGAGCCCCGGCTGGTTCACGAAGATGCGCGACCAGATTGTTGGTGTCTCCGAAGAGACAACAACCGGCGTGCACCGTCTTTATGAACTGGTGCGTGAAGGTCAGCTGCCCTTCCCCGCGATCAACGTGAACGACTCTGTGACCAAGTCGAAGTTCGACAACAAATACGGCTGTAAGGAATCGCTGGTTGACGGCATCCGCCGCGCCACTGACACCATGATGGCCGGTAAAGTTGCGGTTGTGATGGGCTACGGCGACGTGGGCAAAGGGTCCGCGGCTTCTCTGCGCGGTGCCGGTGCCCGGGTGAAGGTCACTGAAGTTGACCCGATCTGTGCCCTGCAGGCGGCGATGGACGGCTTTGAGGTTGTACTGCTGGAAGACGTTGTCGGCGACGCGGATATCTTCATCACTACCACCGGCAACAAGGACGTCATCCGCATCGAGCACATGCGCGAGATGAAGGACATGGCGATTGTCGGCAACATCGGCCACTTCGACAATGAAATCCAGGTCGCTGCACTGAAGAACCACAAGTGGACCAGCATCAAAGAGCAGGTCGACATGATCGAAATGCCCAACGGCAACCGTCTGATCCTGCTGTCCGAGGGGCGCCTGCTGAACCTCGGTAACGCAACGGGCCACCCGTCCTTTGTGATGTCCGCGTCCTTCACCAACCAGGTGCTGGCGCAGATCGAGCTGTGGACCAAAGGCGACGAATACAAGAACGACGTTTACATCCTGCCCAAGCATCTGGATGAAAAGGTTGCCCGTCTGCACCTGGCGCGGATCGGTGTGAAACTGACTGAGCTCGACAAGGATCAGGCCGCTTACATCGGTGTGAAACCCGAGGGTCCGTTCAAGCCGGAACATTACCGGTACTGATATGCAGGGCGCGCGCGTGGAACGCTCGGCGGAAAACGATGCGGTCTACCGGTACATCCGCAGCGAGATTCAGTTTGAGCTGTCGCTGATCAACGCGCGCGTCAACTGGCTGGTCACCAGCCAGGCCTTTCTTTTTGTGCCGCTGACCCTTGGTGCCCGGCAGGGTGGCATCGGTGCTTCCGTTTATTACCCGGTTATTCCTGTGCTGGGCGTGATCATCTGCGCGCTGGTGCTGATTTCGGTGATCGCTGCGGTCTGGCGCAGCCACCAGTGGCGGGCCAAGGGGGAACAGGGCGCATATGCCGGGCGCGGCAATACCGGCGCGTTCGATATTGTGCTGCCGCACAGCCCCATGATCCCACGTATGGGCCTGATCGGGGGTGTCGGCGTGCCACTGGCCCTGGTAGGCGTCTGGGTCTGGCTGCTGATCGCGCCGCCCGGTGCGTAACACAGGCCGCGCACAGACGCCTGTTTTAAAGCGTTTTTCCCGGCGTTTCCGCAACCCTCCGGAATAATCTTGCCAGCGGTTACCCGCACAGGGGAATATCTGTCGCAAAAACCCCCTTTTTCGAAAGATGATATACCTCTAGTCTTCACCGGGATCGCGGGGAGCGGTCATCAATTTAAGGTGGGAGACCTATTATGGGTAAACGGGACGATCTTATCGCGCAGTATGCGGACGATCTGAAAAATAAATGTGGCATGGATGCGGACATGGATCTGCTGACCAAAGTGACAATCGGCTGCGGCCCGGCGATCTATGACGCTGACGCATCGACCGTTGCGGGCAGCCAGGCATCCGAGCTGGAAACCGTCAAAAACAATTTTCTGATCAAGAAACTCGGGCTCGCGGAAGGACCGGAGCTGATGGAAGCGATCAACAGCGTGATCGAAACCTACGGCAAATCCGAGCGCAACAAATACCGCGCCGTTGTCTACTACATGCTGACCAAGCACTTTGGCAAAGAAGCCGTTTACGGCTGATACCTGCGGAAATTCCGTTCGGAGCGCCCTGCAGTCTGCGGGGCGTTTCCTATTTGTATCGCATTTAATCTATTGATTGTTTGACGGTTTTTCCCTGTTTCGGTACACAGGGGTCATTCGGCCAGTACGGCCAGAACCAGTTTCAGATACACGCGTGGGATGGGAATCGCGTGGGGTGAAGGGGGTTCTGGCGATCTGCGTCAGAACCCCTTTCTTATTCAGAGCAGCGTCAGGACCAGCCCGATCACCGCGCATCCGAAGGTGGCGTAGCCGCCGTCAATCAGGATGAGCGATTTCGGACGCGCGCCAAAGCTGTAGAAGGTTGCGATCCAGGGGCTGACAAGAAACAGCCCGATGCCCAGCCCGGACACCAGACCCTTGGCCGCGGTATCAATCCCGCTGAGCTGGAAGGTATGCCGCATCATCCCGGCAACCAGAACAGCGCCCAGCAGGCTGGTGATGTAGGGAACCGGATCAGACCGGTTGGCCGGAACTCCGTTTTCATCCAGCGGCACACCCGATGCGGCCATCCATTTTTCGGCCAGCACGGTGTACCAGACAGCGCCAAAAGCAAAGCCGGCAACACCGGCAGCGAGAACACTCAGAAACCCCATGGGTCCACTCCCTGTTGTCTTCAGTGTCCGTATGGTGCCCGGAAAAGTGGTATCGGCCTAGTCTGAAATGCCCGCCAGCCGGCAGACCACGTCCCATTCCGCCTCTGTGACTGGCTGAACCGACAGACGTGAGTTCCTGACCAGCACCATGTCGGCCAGTTCGGGTTCCTGTTTGATACGCTCCAGCGTGACTGGCGTCTTCACCGGCGAAATGGCTTTGATATCAACGCATTCCCAGCGTTCATCGTCGGTGGTGCTGTCGGGATGTGCTTCTGCGATGACCTCGACAATGCCGACCACGGATTTTTCTTTTTGGGAATGGTAAAACAGGCCACGGTCGCCGATTTCCATTTCGCGCATAAAGTTGCGGGCCTGGTAGTTCCGGACGCCGTCCCATTCCTCGCCCACATCGCCTTTGGCAACCTGATCGTCCCAGCTCCAGGTTGAGGGTTCGGATTTGAAGAGCCAGTATGCCATCAGCCGATCACCCTGTTCCAGGGGATCAGCTCGACCTTTTCAAAGAGACCCGCCTGCGCATAGGGATCATTTGCGGCCCAGGCCTGCGCCTCGGCCATATCCGCCACATCCAGCACGATCAGCGAGCCGCACATCTGACCGCTGTCATCCAGCAATGGCCCCGCCTGCTGCACAGCCGGTCCGGATTTGAGGTATTCGACGTGGCGCGGCCGGTTTTCCTGGCGCACAGACAGGGCGCCGGGTTTATCGCGGGCAATAAGAGCAATCAGCATATTTCTTCCTTGAGGCTGCGGGACAGGAGGCCGGATATAGCTTGTGCCACATCAATCCGATTTTCCACAAGGCCCGCCACCGCAGATGTGATCGGCATATCAAGACCCTGTTCACGGGCCGTGGCATGCATGGCCAGCGCTGTTGCGGCCCCTTCGACCGTGGTTTCGGGATCAAAGCCGGTGCTTTCCCCAAGAGACACGCCAAAACGGTAATTCCGGGATTGCGCCGAGGTGCAGGTGAGCACCAGATCGCCAAAGCCGGACAGCCCGCTGAGGGTAGCAGGGTCTGCACCACGCAGGGCGGCCAGCCGGGCCATTTCCGCATTGCCGCGGGTCATCACAGCGGCTCTGGCGCTTTCGCCGAGGCCTGCGCCCATGGCCGCCCCGCAGGCAATCGCCACCACGTTTTTCAGCGCGCCGCCCAGGGCCGCGCCGGTCATATCCGTTGACCGGTAAAGCCGCAGGGTTGCCGTCGACAGGGCTGATTGCAGCGCGCTGGCGGTATCGTCGTCTCCGGCGGCAAGCGTCATCGCGGTGGGCAGACCCGCGGCGATGTCCCGCGCGAACCCGGGGCCGGTC